>CAYTFZ010000004.1:0-76073 GCA_964437215.1 uncultured Melioribacteraceae bacterium
TTCGGGCATTACCATTTTTTTGCAATCGGTCTGGAAAAGCTTGACACTTTAGCATGGGGAAGCTGCTACTAAATAAGTGAAAATATAACATTTATTTTGTTCATCGGATAAAAGCTGATTTTAATCTTGTTTAGAAACTCAAATATTTGTTTTTTATAAATTCAAATTTACAAGATTAAAATTTTGAGGAAAAATGTTTGTAGATACCCATGCTCATCTGTTTTATGAAAATTTTGAAAAAGATGTTGATGCTGTTGTGCTGAATGCAAAAGCTGCAGGAGTATCCGGAATTTTAGTTCCTGGAACCGACATTAAAACTTCGGAGCAGGCAATTGAAATAGCCGGAAAATATGACGGGATTTATGCTGCAGCCGGAGTTCATCCCACTGATTCTAAAGACTGGGAAATGTCTTGGAAAGATAAAATAAAAAATCTTGCCGGAAATAAAAAAGTTGTGGCAATAGGAGAAATCGGTCTGGATTATTACTGGGATTTTTCACCGAAAGAGCAACAGATTAAAGCATTAAGAGCGCAGCTTGAACTGGCTTTGGAATTGAATCTTCCCGCAATAATTCATAACCGTGATGCAAATGAAGATATAATGAGTATTCTTAGAGAATACCGGAAAACCTGTTTAAAAGTTCAGATGCATTGTTTTGCCGGTTCTGCCGAAGATGTTTACGAACTTGCTGAGATGGGACATTATCTTTCTTTTACCGGGAATATTACATATAAAAAAGCCGATAAATTAAACGAAATTGTTAAAAGTGTGAGTATCGAAAATTTATTGCTGGAAACTGATTGCCCTTTTATGACTCCTGTTCCGCACCGCGGCAGCAGAAATGAACCGGCTTATATAAAATACAATGCCCAGCGGATAGCCGAAATTCATAATATAACTATTGAAGATGTTGCACGCACAACTTCTTATAATGCATTCAGACTTTTTGGAATAGGCAAAAAACCCGAACTCAGTTATACATATCAGCTGGGAAACTCGCTTTATATAAATGTAACAAACCGGTGCAATGCCGATTGTTTCTTTTGCGACCGCAAAGGTGAAGCTGTTTTAAGCGGCTATAATTTAAAAATGCAAAAGTCGGAAGAACCCGAAGCAGAAGTTTATATTAAAGAAATAGGCGACCCGAAAAAATACAAAGAAGTAGTTTTTTGCGGATACGGTGAGCCGACAATCAGGTGGGAAACTGTAAAAACGGTTGCAGAATTCGTAAAGAAAAACGGCGGAAAAACACGAATGAATACTAACGGACACGGAAATTTTATCAACAAAAGAGATATAACTCCCGAACTTGCCGGATTAATTGATACCGTTTCGATAAGCCTGAATTCTGTTAATCCCGAACAATATGCCGAAATTATGCGGGTAAAACCTGAGCTGCACGCCGAAATGATTAATTTTGCGAAAAAGGCTAAAGATTTTACAAGAGTTGTTTTAACAATTGTGGGGATTAAAGAAGTTGATAAAGCTGAAGCAAAACATTTTGTTACTGAAGAAATAGGCGTCGAATTCAGAGAGAGAGGATATTTTTAAATGAAAATGTGTAAACCCTTTCTGTTTTTATTTTTTTGTCTTTCTTTATTTGCACAGAAAAAAAACAATATATCGGAATTCGATAGAATTATTTCAAAACATAAATTTTCTGCTTCAATTGTGGGAGTTGAAATATTTAACCTGACAGATTCGCAAGAAGTCTTTTCAAAAAATAACAAAATTTTAATGCGTCCTGCTTCGAATATCAAAATCCTTACAACGGCAGCCGGACTTTTATTTTTGGGCGCTGATTATAATTTTGAAACCTCCCTTTTCTATGACGGACAAATTGCAGATTCAATTTTAATCGGTAATATTTATTTTAAAGGGGGTTTCGATCCATCATTCAATTTGTCTAATCTCGATTCCTTAACATCCTTATTAAAAATATCAGGAATTAAAAAAATAAAAGGAAACATTTACGCGGATATTTCTACAATGGATTCGCTTTACTGGGGCAACGGCTGGATGTGGGATGATCAGCCTTCGGTAAATGATCCTTGTTTAACTCCGCTCTGCATTAACAGAAATTGTGTTAAAGTTTATTATTCTCCCGGAAAGACAGGTGGTAAGGTAAATATTAAAATTGTACCGGATACACATAATTTCGAAATTGCCAACTTATCAGTTACAACCGATACCGGAAAAAGCAATTTATCAATTTCCCGCGATTGGCTTAATCATTCCGATAAAATAATAATTAAAGGCAATCTGCGGAAGAATTCAATTCCAGATTCTGTGGAATTTAACATTGCAGATGTTAACAGATATTTCATGCTTCTTGCGGAAATTTCTTTGAAAAAAAACGGTATAGTATTTTCTGGCAATAAAGATACGCTGACGACACCTATAGAAGCCGGATTAATAGGAAAAACGGCAAAGAAATTTTCGTCAATCATCGGAAGGATGAATAAACAAAGTGATAACCTTTATGCCGAAATGATTTTGCGAGCTTTAGGATTAAAGTATTACGGGGCGCCTTCCTCGGCAGCAAAAGGATTAAAAATGATTGACAGTCTGATTTTTATTACAGGTAAGAATCCCAAGAATTACAGAATTGCAGACGGCTCGGGTTTATCGCATTACAATCTGATAACAAATGAGTTGATTATTTCGATATTAAAATATTTCTATTATAAAAATCCTGATTTATATCAGGATTTTGTAAAATCGCTTGCAGTTTCGGGAACCGACGGAACAATAAAAAACAGGCTTGGTTCGGATTCGCTAAAAGGGAAAGTATTTGCAAAAACAGGGGCAATTTCTGCAGCCAGCACAATAAGCGGAATAGTAAAAACTAACAACGGGAAAGAATTGGCGTTTTCAATTTTTGTTAACAACTATGTTGGCGGAGCTGGCAGAGCGCGGGCATTTCAGGATGAATTGCTGGAATATCTTGTCCTCAACTATTAAAGAGCCTGTATCATCAGCTTTTTATAGCGATAACACAGGCTGAGAAATTATTATTTAAGTGTTGCAGCAAATAATTACATACGGAATTTATTTTAAATCAAGAACAATTCCTGCATAAAATGTTCTTCCGGGTGTTCCGTAAAGAAATACTTCCTGATAATCTTTATCAAAAAGGTTTTTAATTTTACCATAGACTTTAAATTTATCAAGTATTTTTATTGAGGCGTTTATATCTACAAGTCCGTATGCCGGAAGCGTAATTCTTTGATATTTTTCAAAATCTTTATCTTCGCGTTTGCCTACATATCTGTAATTAACATTTATATCGGAAATTGTAAATAGTTTGTAATTCAAATTCAAATTAAAAGTATGTTCGGCACGGCGGAGAAGTTTTTTACCGGCATCTTCTGTGTTTACGCCAAGGTCTTTTGTTTTTGTTAAGGTATAATTTGCATTGAAATCGAAATTATAAAAATCATTAACTCGTAATACAGCTTCCAATCCTTTTGTTTCCGCTTTATTGATATTAATCGATTTATAAGTCAGCGGATCGAAGCCGATAAGATTTTTAATATCGTTAAAGAAATATGTTACTCCGGCAGATAATTTATTTTCTAGTAAATATTGCTCAATCCCCGCATCCCATCCTTTGCTTTCTTCCGGCTTTAACTCAGTATTTCCGGAAAGTGGTTCGAATAACTGATAAAGCGAGGGAGATTTAAATCCTGTTCCATAAGTAAATTTTACTTTTGTACCTGTTTCGTTTATAAAATAGGCAGGCGCAACCCGGAAAGAAGCCTTAGAGCCGAATTTTTTATGATTATCATTCCGTATTCCAGCTGTTACAAATAGATTTTGATAGTTGAACTGATCCTGTAAAAATAATGCAAAGGTAGATGTTTCTGTAACAGGCAGAATCGATTTACTATTTGAATAATATTCGGAAGCGGCTTCTTCAATTTCATTTTCAATACCTATGCTCACTTTGTTAAAAGGCAGATTAAGAACAGCCATAATATCGGTTTTAATTTTATTTGCATCTGTGTGATTCAGGGAACTTGTAAAAGGATTTCTCGAATCTGTTTCATCTTTCTGATATCCAAAGCGCCGGAAATAACTTCCGCCGGCTTTAAGGCAAAGAATATCATTTATAAAAGAATTTTCAAATTCTGCCCGCCACACTTGTTCTTCATTATCAACTTCGTAATTTGGGTCGTCACCCAGCTTTGCAGACTGATCGATATCAGCTTTATTTGCGCTGTATTTATAAATAAGCGTTAATTTTGAATTCTCCGAAAAATTTAAACCGATTCTCGAAGAAAAAGATTTTGCTCTGAATCCGTCCTTTTCAGTATTCCCGTTGGCTTCATCCGCTGCTGAAATACCTTCAGCTTGCTGATATGAATAATTTACCGAATAATCAAAAATTCCAGAATTCCCTAGAATGCTTCCATTCCATTTGTAGAATGCATTTGAACCCGTTTCGGCATTAATTACCAGGTTTTTTCCTATTGCTCCGCTCTTTGTTATAATGTTAATTACACCGCCTATCGCATCCGACCCGTAAAGCGTGCTTTGGTTCCCTCTAACAATTTCTATCCTTTCAACATTATTAAGCTGAAGAGTAGAAAAATCATACAAATTTCCGGCAGCGGCCGGATCGTTCAATTCAACGCCATCAAGTAAAACCAGAGTGTGATTAGAATTGGTCCCGCGTGTAAATACACTTGTAAGCTGTCCTTGTCCGCCTTGCTCAACGAGATTTATTCCCTCAACATTTCTTAAAAGGTCAGTCACGGTATTTACTTTCATTTTTTCTATTTGTGCTGCAGATAAAACAGTTATTGAGCTTGCCAGTTCATTAACAGACGTTTCGGTCTTTGTTGCGGTAATTGTTACAGGAACCAGTTCTGTTTCAAGTTCCTCTTGCTGGGCAAAAACACCTGATACAAAGAAAAATGATAAAATGATTAAAAACTTTTGCATAGAAGTTACTCCTTATAAATTATTAAAAGTGTAACTTCGCGGGTTAATTTTTGGTAAGAAAATAGATGTGTTTTTAGTTTCACATTTATAATCATTCCCTCCCCACGAAGGTTGATTTTTTTAACTTACGGCAGGTCTCCTGACTCAGGACAACTATCAGCGCCTTCCCATCCGGAAAACGGAAAGTGGCATATTGCTGATATTATCAATCCATTACAGTTGCGGGGCAGTACCGGATTTTAACCGGTTTCCCTATTATCCTAAAGGACCGTAAATATTTCAATTTCGAGTGTAAATGTAATTCTTAATGTTATAAAACACAATTATTCTGAATTTTTAGCCGATAATTATACCTTGATTAAAAGCACATTAGATGTCTGGAGGCATAACAAAATGCATTCTAATATTTAAACTTTTTTATTCTCGCTTCGAATATATGATAAGATAATTAAATATAATTTTTTTGGATGGGAGTATGAAAAATATATTAAAGATGACAATTATTTCTGCTGCGGTAGCTATTATAAGCTTAAGTTACAATTCGATTTCTGCGAATAACTATTTGCAGGGCGATGATTACCTTGCATTTGCCGAAGTTATGCCTGCTCCTGTTGGCGGATACCCTGAACTATATAAAAAAATAAAGTATCCTGATGTTGCGCAAAAAGCCGGTATAAAGGGTAAAGTATATATGATTGCTTTTATAGATGAAACCGGTAAAGTAGTTGAATGCACTTTATTACGAGGAATTGGAGGAGGTTGTGACGAGGTAGCAATGGAAGCTGTAAAAGGAACGAAATTTACGCCGGGTATGAATAATAATAAACCTGTAAAAGTAAAAGCTTCAATTACAGTACCTTTTGAAATTAAATAAATATTAAAAAGATTTTGGATGAAAGTTCAACATCTCTTAAAGAAGAATCTTATGTAAATTGAATTTCGGATATTAAGCTCCTAAATGAAATATCCTTTGCTTAAGCTTTCAATTAAAGTGATTTATTTTAATAGTTATAAAAAAAAATACCCGGAATGAACCGGGTATTTTTCTATTTAAAAAAAGTTTCCAGTAATTCCATTACACCTTTTCTGAATGTATCTGAATCAAGTAATTTATTGCCGATTTTCAAGTTCATTTTATTATTATCTGTTTCAACAATTAAGTGTTCTTTTGCAGTAACCAGCGAATTGCAATGTTTTATGTTTTCATCTTTTTCAACGCGTGTTTGAAAACGTTTTACTGTTCCGGTAACAGCCATATCCCATTTCTTTATAGATTCGTACAGGTGGTTTGCAGTCATTATAAAATTATACATATTATCGCCGTTGTGGTCTGCGGCAAGTCTGGCATTATCCCGTTTAAGCTTTTCAAAAATATTGCGGGGGTTGTTAAATTCGTGGGCAGTCATTTTGTTCTCCTTTCAATTATTTTATTTTTGGAAAAACTAGTAACTATCATTAAGGAAAATAGCTTTGTTTTAACGAAATTGCAACAGTCAAAAGAAATCATTCTTTGCTAAATATAAACATACCTTTCTTTAAAGAACACATCCAAATATTATTATGTCTGTCAGCTGCAACCGAAAAAATATATTCATCCTGCAAAGGTGAATTGCCTGGGTTGAAAATTTTTATTTTATCATCTTTAAGAACAGCAACACCATTTCCAAAAACGGAAATCCAAATATTCTCATCTTTAGATTCTACTATCGAATAAATCCGTGAAGATTTCAATCCGGAATTGGAAGTATTCAAAATATTCCAGCTTTTATTTTGCTGAATTGCAAGTCCGGAATATTTATATCCGGCATAAACTTTATTTTTTCTGGTTACACACAACGAATAAACACTGCTTTGCGGCAAATCGGGAAAAGTATTCCAAACACCATCTGTTAAATTGCACAATCCATTTACAGTGCCAATCCACAGAGTATTGCTGCTGTCAACAGCCAAAGACGGAATTTTATTACCTAACAGAGGAGAATTGTTTGAATTAAATACACTGAATGTTTTACCGTCAAATTTCGCAAGACCGCCTCCCCAGGTACCGATCCAGATATTTCCGTTTTTATCTTCAGCAAGCGAGTAAATGGTATCATCCGGCAGACCTGAATTATTTTTAGAAAAAAGCTTTATTGAATCATCCCAAATTTTTACCAATCCTCCGCCAAATGTACCAATCCATTTAGTGTCTTCTCTTGATACAAGGATTGTATAAATACGGTTATCTTTGAAATTTACTGTATCATTTTTATAATGATGCCAATTTCCATTTTTTAAAACGGAAAGGCCGTCTCCAAATCCGGCTATCCAGGCGTAGCCATTTTTATCGAAAGCAACTGTCCGGATGGAATTGCCTGGCAGACCTGAATTTTCTGCAGTCAGGTTTGCCCACTTTTCTGAAGAATTATCTCCGCTTGAAGTGCATCCGTAAAAGGATAAAAGAAAAATAATTAAAACTAAAACTGCAATAAATTTATTCATAATAGATTAATTGCTGCTGTCTTTTGATTGCAGTCTTTCCGGAATATACTGCTTGTTATTTTTTATTTGCCATTGTGCAGTCTGGAGATTTACTTTAGCATATTCCTCCATTCCGGCAGAAATATCTGATAAAGAATCGTAGTAATTGGTTTTATCGGCAGATTTGTATTTATGAAGTGATTTTAATCCGTTATCTCTTACAATCAAGAAATAATCGCTGTTAAGCACACCGAATTTATCGTCAGCCGAAAAATAAATATACGGACGTTTTTCTTTGAAAAGATCAATCCCTAAAGTGTTATTAGTGTAGTTAAAGTTTAAAATACCCATCAGTGTAGGAAAAATATCTATCTGTCCGGAAATGGAAGAATTTATCTGTCCTTCCGGAAAAAGAGCAGGACAATAAATAATAAAAGGGGAATGATGATATTCGAGGGGCATATCGTATTCAGCTTTTTTTACGGATCCGTGATCGGCGGTAAAAACAAAAATAGTGTTTTCAAACCACTTTTGTTTTTGGGCAGATTTGATGAACCGGCTTATTGACCAGTCGGCATATTCTACAATTTTTTCTTCATCCTTATTGGATTTTGGATTAAAATAATCGGGAATTACAAAAGGCTGGTGATCGCTTGCCGTCATGTAAACGGCAAGAAACGGTTTTCCCTTTTTACTGTAATTATTAAGGTAAGGAATTGAAAAATTGAAAAGATAATCATCGCATACTCCAAGGGTACTTTTAATTCTTTCGGCGGGATAATCATCCTGAGAAATAACTTCATCAAAATCGTTTAATTTTAAAAATCCTTCCGCGTTATCAAACTGTCCGTCGTGCGTTGTAAAATAAATAGATGAATAATCGTATTTTTTAAGCGTGCTGCTTATTCCGTTATATCTTTTCATTGCCGAACCTTTCATAGGATGCTGCCTGAAAATTGCGGGATACGAAAAAAGCGTACTGAAAATTCCGTTGAAAGTATGAATTCCGGCAGTGTAATAATTATTGAAAACACAGCTTTTGCTTGAAAGACTGTCGAGAAAAGGAGTAAGATTATTTTCGTTGCCGAACCAGCCCATTTTGGAAGAGCTCATACTTTCCATTATTACAATTACAACATTGAATTTTTCCTGTGGCAAACCGGATGGGTTTTTTATTTCCCTTGCAACCGGATATTCGCTGTTTTCAGGTTCATATTTAAAATATTCCTGGAATTTTTGAAGCGCTTTATTTTCATCATAAATGTTTATAAATGCGTTTTCGGGTTTCGAAGCATCCAGATAACTGCGGAGGAAAGTAAAAACCGGATTTAATCCGAGCTGGTTTAGAAATGCATCGTTTGAGAAATATGCGGTTCCAACCTGAATAGGGGCCTTAAAGGCTATGCGTCCTCTTATGGACAGGAATATTAAAAGAAAAAACAAAACCGATATCAAAGCATTTTTAAGATAAAATAAAGCCGGACGAGAATTTTTCTGTTTGTTTTCTTTAAAAATTGAAGAAAGTCTTTTTACTAAAAAGAAAACAAAAACAAGAAAAGGAATTACGTAAAGCCAGTATAAAGGCGTTTGAATTATCATATTAAACATAAATGCCGGACTTTCAATCCATTCGAAAACAGATATCGTAAGACGCGAAAAAAAATGGTTGAAATATGGAATATCAATCGAACAAATTAAAAAGGCAAGCGAATACATTACCGATAAATAAATAACAAGCACTTTATCGATTGCAGGAAATCCTCGTTTAAAAAATGAAAGTGCAGTCATTATTAAAAAGGGAAGAATTAAAATATATCCCGAAATTACAGTATCAAAACGAAATCCCATAAAAAAAGCCTGCAAAGCAAGAGATAATTTCTCGTTACCCGCACTGATAAATTTTTCATATTCTGTAAGAAATAAAATGATTCTGAAAATAGTGAAAACCAGCAGCCCGGATAAATAAACTTTTAATATTTTTTGGATATGATTGTAAGAATTCAAGATTTTAATAATAAACTTCCTTAATTTAAAAACGATAACAAAAATTATTATTTTTTGAAAAAAAAACAAACCCCGAAAAAAATGAAATTAGTTCAGAAAGTAGTTAATTATGCAGTATTTAAATTTAAAAAACATATATTTAACGTTAATACAATTATCGAAGCCGAGTTCGATTTAACAAAATCCATAAGAGAAATTGACCCTTTAATAAAAATAAATTCCGAAAAGATTTCGGAAAAACATCTGGAAAGATTATCTGCCAGCCTGCCGCAGAATAAAATAGAAAAGATGAAAGACCGGCTTAACAAGGATTTTTACGGTATTGCGCTTGTAACTGAATCGGGAGAAATTACTTCGTACGGATGGATTACTTTTAAAGATGATAACGATTCTTCTACCGGGATATTAATGAAGGCAACATCCGAAACAGCAATACTAATTGATGCTTTTACCTTTCCGGAATTCAGAGGCAAAAAACTGCAATCTTATTTAACGGCAAAACGTTTGGAGTTATTAAAAAGTATGAATTATAAAAAATGCATTGCAGCATATCTTAAAAATAACCTCTTTTCCAGAAAAAATTTCATTTCGGCTGGTTTTACAGAGACATTCAAATGGACAGTAATAAATTTTTCTGGTTATAAAAAGGCAATAAAACATAAAATTTAAGATTAAAAATATTTTATTAGAACTTCATTTCATAAATTTCCGTAAACCGTTTATTTTTTTTGGAAAACAATTTGCTCAGCAAAATAATTACACTATTAATTCACCTTCGAAGAGACTTAAAAGAAATACCAGAAATTTTAAGTTTTGCAAAAAAAACATCCAGCAGTTATAAAAACTCTTTTATACTTAATATTTTCAGATCTCTTTGGCTGAAATACAAACATAATTTTTCACCTAAGGAATACTTCTATCATGGTTATCTTGATCCCAAAAATTTCAAGGATAAAAAAAAGGAATTTATCAGTCGTAAAAAACTTTCGGAGATGCAGTTGAAAGTCAACCCTGCCGGGTACAAACTTTTAACTGAAGACAAATCGTATTTTCATAAATTTTGTAAATCGGCAAATCTGCCGGTTCCGGTATTTTACGGGGTTTACCTGCGTCAGTTTTACGGAACAGACGAATCCGGCAAAATATTGAAGGGAGAAAAAAAATGGCAGGAATATTTTTCAGAAAAAGTAAATGGCGGTTTTGTAATTAAACCTTCAAAAGGCGTTTACGGAAAAAGTATTTCGACTTTTACAAATACAAACGGAGTTCTTAAAGACATTAATGGAAATACAATATCAGCTGGAAATATTTTGGATTTGATGAATTCGGATGGGAAGTATAATAGTTTTATAATAGAAAAAAGACTCGTAGCTTGTAAAGAATTGTCTGAAATGCTTGGGTCGGATAATCTTCACACTTTAAGATTAATTACGTTTGCAAACTCGGCTGATGATGCGGAGGTTCTGTCGGCTGAGCTTAAAATTATAAATGGCAATAATTTTGCTGCAAATATTGATTTCGGCTCAACCGGAAATTTGATTTCGCAAGTGGATTTAAATTCAGGCGTACTTGTAAACTTAATTATGTGCAATCGGGAAAGCGGGCAAAATATTTTTTTAGATAAAATTCCTGCCACCGGGTTGAATATTACTGAAGTATTTATCCCTCAATTTAATGAAGCAAAAAAAATGGCACTGAATGCAGCAAAAATATTTCTGCCCATAAGGTTTATCGGCTGGGACATTGCTGTTACAGACGATGGAGTTTTTTTGCTTGAAGGAAATATGTATTTCGATTTTCCTACAAGCGAAGATGAATATAAGAAAATAAGAAAAAAATTTACGGAAATATTAACCCGATTATAATAAATGAGTATTGCTAAGATAATTTTGAAGTTAAGACATTTAAAACGCGATTGCGGATATGTTTCCCAGTTGATTAAACTTTCTTTTTCCGAAAGCACTAATTACTTGAATCCGCCGCATAGAATATTTTTTCATGGTGTAAAATTGCTTTTAAAATATCGTTTTACTCCTTATTTTTCAAAAGATCTCGGCATTCTCAATCCTTCAACTGAAATATCTGTTATCGAACAACTAATCAGCCGCGAAAGATTTTCCGAAATCCAGCTTAAAATCAATCCTCTTGAATTTACACCGCTTACCGAAAATAAAGGTCTGTTTTATCATTTTTGCCGCTTGAATAAAATTCCTCATCCGGAAGTTTATGCAGAATATTTTAAAGATTCATTCGGATTTATTAAAGATTTTAACGGACTGCCAAATGAAACCGATTGGGTTGAATGGTTTGAAAATAAAAGTCCCAACGAAATTGTTATTAAACCTCATCTGGGTGTTTACGGGCATGGAATTCTTCCGGTAAAAAGGTTAAAAAACAAACTTTACGATTTTTCCGGAAAGGAAATGTTGCCAGATACAATAATTGATTTTATAAAAAACAATAAAGAATTTAACAGTTTTTTAATTCAGGAAAGATTGAAAGCCCATAAAAGTCTGAAAATATTAACCGGGAACGAAAATATTTCATCTGTTCGAATAGTAACCTTAATTGAAAAAAATGATGATGTGAAAATATTATATGCAGCCGTAAAACTTGTATCTGGCAAAAATTTTATAGATAACCACGAAAGAGGTTCTACCGGAAATGTTATTGCTTTGCTTGATATTTCGAACGGAGAAATCCAGACTGCATTTTGCGCGGCCGATAAACTTGGCAAAGCGGGCGAAGTGAATCTTCATCCAATAAGCGGAAAAGAGATTATCGGGTTCAGAATACCGATGTGGAGCGATCTTGTAAATACAGTGAAATTTGCCGCGTTAAAATTTAAACCTTTACGCACTGCAGGCTGGGATGCAGCTGTGACTGATGACGGAATCAAAATTTTAGAAGCAAATGCATTGTTCGATCCGCCGAATTTTTTCAGTAAAGGACGGATTATTGAAAAAGAATTGTTGGAAAAACAATGATAAGTAAAATTATTAATGCGCTTATTTTTTTGTTTACGAAATATATTTATTTCCAAAAGTACTTTACTGTAGGGGTTCTTAACCTTAATTCGATTTTTACAGATAAAGATTTTACAGACAACTTTGAAATCGAAGAGTTGGATTTTAAAGATAAACTCGGTTTAAGTATGCCCGATGAAAAATTCGTTCAAAAATATTACACTCGCTGTAAAAGAAATATGAAATGTTATATTTGCAAAGTTAATGGTAAAATTGCGGGTATATCCTGGATTTCTTTTTCAAGAAAATTTAACGAAGGCGTAAAAATAAATATGCGTTCAAAAGATGCTTTACTTTTGGAATCATTTACATTTCCTGAATTCAGAAACCGGGGAATTCAGAAAGCGCTTATTCAAAAAAGACTTTTATGGCTTAAGCGTAACAATTTTGAACGAGTATTTGTAATTTACGAGCCGGATAATATTTATTCCGAAAGAGCACTGATGCGTAATGGTTTTACAGTTTATAAAAGATTAAAAGTTTTTAGAATTATAGGTTTCTATTTCCAAAAAAATGCAAAGCTGCGAAAATGATAAAAATTAAAAGAGTTGACAATTTTACGGATTTTATAGAGTTAGAAAAATTATGGGAAGATTTGCTTGAAGAATGTTTGGATAAGCACATTCAGCTATCGTTTGACTGGTGCAGGACATGGATGGAAATTTTTGGAAAAAAAACGGAATTATTTGTACTTATTGCCGAAAACGATGATGAAATTTTAGGGATTGCTCCGCTGACAATTTTAAAAAATGGTACATTTTTCAGAAATTCCTTAAAATACCGGCAAGTTGTTTTTATCGGCACAGGTTTTACCGACCGTTCTGATTTTATAATAAAAAAACATAATGAAGAAATAGTAAGAGAATTCTTCAATTACATTTATCAAAACATAAATTTGTGGGATGAATTAGACTTAAGACAGATTAATACATTGTCATCAAATTTCGAACTGGTAAAAAAGTATTC
The DNA here is from genome assembly GCA_964437215.1 of uncultured Melioribacteraceae bacterium. Taxonomy (GTDB): domain Bacteria; phylum Bacteroidota; class Ignavibacteria; order Ignavibacteriales; family Melioribacteraceae; genus JAAYAN01. The sequence continues at coordinate 13,408 of CAYTFZ010000004.1, forward strand.
GCAAAGCAATCTGATTAACGAGTATAAATTTTTCAAAGTAATTAACACGCCTTATCTGCCAATTGAAGGCGATTTTGAAACCTACTTAAGCGGACGCGCTAAACTATTCCGAAAACAATTACGGATGTACACAAACAATCTAACCGAAGATGGCAAGACACTCGATTTTGAAGTAATAACAGAAGTAAAAGATGAGCATATCAATTTGATAATTGAAATGGCTGAATACAGAAAATCGCTTTTCGAACGCAGAAATATTTTTCTTGAAAAACAGAAGCTTGATTTCATAAAAAAAATGATACCGCTGTTTAACAAAAAAAACAGGATACTTCTTTTTTTTCTCAAATACGAAGGCAATTTGTTAAGTTATGATTTTACTTTTAGTTACAATAAAACTGTTTATGATTGGAATACATCCTATAATCCAGACTTTAAAAAGTTTTCTGTCGGCCGGCTTTTAAATAAATTTATTATAGAGTATTGTTTTGCAAACGGTTACAAGGTTTATGATCTTATGGCGGGAGATGAAGAATATAAACTGAAATGGACAAAGGTTTTTAGCGAAAACTATAATTTACGGGTAAGGAAAAAGAATATAAAATTTTCTGTAGCAAACTATTATGAAAGAGTTAAAAAAATGGTAAAGAAAACTAATGTTTAACGATCTTAAAAAGCTGTTGAATCAATCTTTTATTTACGGAATCAGCTCTGTAATAGAACCATTTATCAGATTTATAATGTTGCCGCTTTACACACGATATCTTACTCCTGAAGATTACGGGACACTGGCTCTTACCGGTGTTGTAGGAATGTTCCTTTCTTCTGTGATTGGGCTCGGAGTTTCTTCGGGAATGCTAAGGTTTTATTTTCAGTATAAAACTAAGGAAGAAAAGGATGAAGTTATAACTACGGTTATGATTTTTACAATTATATCTTCAGCTTTATATTTAACAGTACTTCTTGTAATAGAACCTTTTGTTTCAGGAGTTTTGTTTTCAATAGAAAATTCGGGTGTTTACTATAATCTTGTAATTGGGGGCACAGTACTTGAAATTGCAGCAACCCGGCTTTTTTCCGTTTTCAGAGCGGAAGAAAAAGTTAAAATATTTACAACATTTACAATTATATCATTAATAATACAATTTTTATTGAATATACTTTTTGTAGTTGTTTTTGAGCGCGGTGTTAGAGGAATACTTGAGGCTACAATTATTTCTACAATATTCAGCATATTATTACTTATGCCTTCAGCAATTAAAGGCAAAAAAATGCGATTTTCTAAAACCAAACTAAAAGAAATCATTTCATTCAGTACTCCTCTTGTACCAGCAGCAATTTCGCATATTGTACTAAATCTTTCAAACAGGTATTTCCTCGATTATTTTATATCGAAACGCGGAGTAGGAATTTTCCAGCTCGGAGTAGGAATATCCAATGTCCTTTCAATTGTAATAACAAAGCCATTTAAAATTGCCTGGCCCCCTTATATGTACAGCGTTTCCGATAGACCTAATGCAAAAGATATTTACAGAAATGTGCTTGTTTACTATTCTTTTTTAGCATTTTGGGCAGCAATGGCAATTTCGGTAGCCGCAAAGGAAACCCTTGTAATTTTAACAACTCCGCCATTTTATTCTGCCTATAAAGTTGTTCCTTTGCTTGTTGTTTCGCTGGTTCTGTTCGGGATGATGGGAATTCTTGTAGCAGGAATTCATCTTACAAAAAAAACAAAATACGTATCATATATTTTTATGGTTGCAGCAATTCTAAATCTTGTGCTCAATTATTTCTTAATACCTTTTGCAGGAATTCAGGGTGCGGCTCTTGCAACCGTAATAACATTTCTATTTATGAATATTAGCTACTTTGTGTATTCCCAAAGACTTTATCCAATAAATCACGATTTTAAAAGGATGGCAATAATTGTGTTCGTTTCATCAGCTTTGTTCCTTTTTTCGAACTTTGTTATAACAGCTGATAATTTATTTCTAACCATTCCATTAAAAGGTCTGATTATAATTTCTTTCCCGTTTGTTTTATGGCTTGCAGGTTTTTTTAATCCAAACGAAAAGGACAGAATAATATATATGTCAAAGCTCATTTATAATAAACTGACAAGAAAAAAATAAAACGGTTGTGTTTGAATTATTTCTGCATATTTTCTTATATTTTGCATTCTTTTTTAACTTTTATGGAATAATTATAAATGATACATCGTGTTGCCAGATTGTTTGATAAGGTTCAGAATGATGCGGAAGTTGCAAAATGGATAAGGGTCTTTTCGCGCACCGACAGAAATTTTGCTGTAATTAAAATAAGCGGAGCTTCACTTTTTCAGTATCCTAATGAAATATGCGAGGATCTTGCTATTTTATCAAAACTCGATTTGCACGTTCCCGTAGTTTACGGATGGGGAAATGCTCTTACAAAAAAACTTGAACTTGCTGGACAAAAAACACTTATGCACCACACCGGAGTCCGCGTAACGCGCAAAAGCGATCTTTCTTTTATGGAAGAAGTAGCACATGAGCATGGAATGATGATTGTCGAGGGACTTAATGAAAGGGGTATTCCTGCAGAAGTTGCTTTTGACATTTTTAAAGCTGAAAGAAAGATTCTTGACGGAATCGATTTTGAGCATTTTACAGGCGATATTAAGTGTGTTGATACTGATAAACTCAAGGAATATCTCCGTAAAGGAATTATTCCGGTTATTCCGCCGATTGGCAGAAATGAAGAAGGACAAATATTTAATATTAATGCAGATACTGCTGCCAAAGCAATTGTTCTCGATCTTATTCCTCAGAAATATATTCTTTTAACAAATACTCGCGGTGTGCTTGATAAAAGCGGCGAATTAATATCCCAGATTTCAATTTCTGCCGATTATTTAAATCTTGTTGAACAAGGGATAATTAATGAAGGAATGAAATTGAAAATTGACGAAGCGAAAGAAATAATAGAAGGAATGGCGCACCTCGAAGAAGATATAGCTGTTCAGATTGCCAACCCCGAAAACATTTTAAGCGAACTTTTTACAGATGGTGGAAAAGGAACTTTTGTTAAGAAGTAAGGGGTTAAGAATTTATTTAAAAAAATATCCGTTTATAAAAAATTAGCTTGTACGATGCAAAAGTTTGTTAAAAACTTTAATCCTCATTTATAATTTTCTGCATCCTGAATGCGCGAGGATACTGGCTTTTCAAACCTTCTTTAGTATTTACGGCAGTTCCAATAATATTTCCGTTATGTTTTATTACTTTTTGCCCTGTTTCTCCGAAATCTTTCTTAATTATTCCGCCGTTCAAATAAATTTCCATATGGTTTAAATCTTCAAGCTCAATAATATTTTTTGTTATATTTTTATTTAGAATCTGTGCTCCAAGAGTATGCAGCCTTAAAGTTTTGCGCTTGTCAACCGAACCGAACTTTGAGCCGATGCGAAGAAAAATATCCTGCCCGTCATATTCCCAATCATTGTTCACAAAATAAAAATCCTCCGATTTTATAAGATATTTGTAATCTTGTAAAACCGTTTTTTTAATTCCGTACCATTCAGCCAGCTCATATAAATATCCCGAAATTTTCCTGTTATCAGCTTCAGCAAAAAATAATTTTTCTTTTTTTGCAGGAAATGGTTTTACCGGTTCGGTTTTCCCGGTTTTTCTTAATTTAGCAACAAAAAATCCTTCCGAATCAATTTCCCAGGGAATTATCCTGCGTGCTTTTGAAATTGATTCATCAAACCTTATCCCACTAAACTCTTTATAAGTATCAGATGATTTTACCGGAAGATTTATTTCGAGCATTTCTACAGGATACTTATTCAAAATTTTATTAAGCACAAGCTCGTTTTCTTCAATTGTTAGCGTGCATGTGGAATAAACAATTTCGCCGCCGGGTTTCAGCATTTTTATAGCGGAAACTAAAAGTTTATGCTGAATTTCGGAAAGCGCCGCTGCGTGGTTTTCTGTCCACCAGTTATTTACCTCGCCCTTTTTATGCATAATTCCCAAAGCGCTGCAGGGGGCATCTACTAAAATTTTATCAAACCATTCGTGAAAATAAGAACCGAGTTGTTCCCCTTTTCCTAAAATAATAGCGGCATTAGTAAAATTCATTTTGTCAATATTGAATACAAGACTTTTTACGCGCGCGTTGCTTTGTTCATTCAATATTAAAGTTCCTTTATTCTGCATCATTCCAGCAATCTGCGTGGATTTTGAACCCGGTGCTGCACATAAATCCAGAACTCTTTCGCCTTCCTTAGGATTTAAAACAAGCGGTGGAATCATTGAGGACAAACTTTGAATGTAATATTTTCCGAAAGAATAACTCAGTGTTTTCCCGATTTTATCGTATCCCGATAATACATAATATGCCAAAGGAATACTTTTAACTGGTTCTAATTCAATACCGTAATTTTTCAATTCTTCAATAATTCTTTCGGTTTCTTCTTCGGAGCTTATTCTGATGCAGGTTTTTACCGAAGGATTTTTATAATATGCGCCATACTTTTCTAGATATCCGTTTCCGAAATTTTTCAGAATATAGCTTGCAATATTTTCGCTTATTTCAATTTTCTGTATCATTAATACCGGTGAAGAAATAGTGAATTAAAAATTGTATTTGCCGCTTCAAAAAAGTTCTTCTTTTCAGGAAATTCGTTTCTGAATGATTTAATTATTTCTCCCAGAAGCCCGTCCAGATATTTTTCGTATTGTTTCACTGTCCTTTCCAAATCCTTTTTTTCCGCAGGAATTATTAGTTTTGAAGGCATTGTTCTGTTTGAATAAAGAATATATTTTGCCTGAAGAATGTCGTCTGCCTGAAAAACTTTTTCGCCTTGCATATCAACCAGTTCGTAACTCCCGAAAAGTTCGGAGCCTAAAACTAAAGCCTTTGCCGGCAGGTTAATTTCAATAAAATTATTCGAAATTAAAAAATCTTCGGGAAATTTTTTTAGTTTTCCGTTGCGTAAATCGAATACCCAGTTTTGAATAAAATCTTTTTCAGTCATAGTCTTTTTAATTTTTACCGGGCTAAATTTTTAATATTCTTCTTTGAAGAATTTCCCTTTGAAGGCTGCTTCTTTTTGTAGAAAAACAGAATGTATATTCCCAGTAAAATAAAGGGTATGCTTAAAATCTGTCCCATTTTTAAAATCATATCTTTTTCAAAAGCTTCCTGCACATCCTTAACAAACTCAATTAAAAATCTTGCCGTAAAAAGATAAATCAGGAAAATTCCGAAAATAAAGCCTTCTTTCATTTCGCGCCATTTTTTGCGGTAAACGCTTATAAGAATGAAAAAAAGAACAAGATACGATAAAGCTTCATACAATTGAGCGGGGTGCCGAGGTTCAGTTTCCGGAGGCATTGCATTTACAAAAATAAAACCCCACGGAAGATTTGTGTAAGTTCCAATTATTTCCGAATTAAATAAATTTCCGAGCCGTACAAAACATCCGCCGAGCGCAACGGTAATTACTATGCGGTCTAAAACCCATAAAAATGACTGATCTTTGTGTTTGCGGCAGTAAAAATAAATGGCTGTAGGAATTCCAATTGCGGCTCCGTGACTTGCCAAACCGCCTTTCCATACTTCTAAAATTTTCAATGGATTTGATAAATAATTTATGGGATCGTAAAATAAAATGTGTCCCAGTCTGGCACCTATTATAGTTCCGAAGAACATATAAAGAAAAAGATCATTTAAATCATTTTCCGACTTACCTTCATTCTTAAAAATGTAGGACATTATTCTAAAGCCGGCTAAAAAAGCTGTTGCCCAAAGAACACCGTAATATCTTATTGAGAAAGGTCCGAGCGAAAATATTTCGGGATCAACATTCCATGTAATCATTAAATCCTCATCATTAAATCTGTTTAAGCTGTTCGCGCAATTTTTTGCTCAATCCGGAAACTACAAGATCATACGAATCGTCAATCCATTTTTTTATCAAAGCATCGTTTAGTCTTCCTGTCACATCAATCGTATTCCAATGCTTTTTGCTCATATGATAGCCAGGAGTTACTTCTTCGTATTTCTCTCTCAGCTCAACCGCTTTTTCGGGATCGGTTTTTACATTTATAGAAACCGGAGAATCGAGTGAAAGCAGTAGAAACATTTTTCCGGCAACTTTATAAACTGGAGTAACTTCATCGAAAGGAAGACATTCTTCAGCCATTTTTTTCTTTAAGCAATATTCGCGAATTAATTCAGCATCCATTAAAAATAATGTAAAAAATTTGTAGTTTTCAGTTTGTTAATTATATGTTATTTTTCTTTCGAAATAAAGAAACCAATTCTTTCTGGAATTGTATACCGGAAATTTAATAAAAGGCTAAACCAAATGAAAAAATTATTCCTGATGCTGTTCGTTTTTGCGAATATTTTTATTAATGCTCAAGTAACAGATACAAAAAATGAGCATAATTCAATCGACTCGAATGCAGTTCTTTCACCGGAACCGAAATTCGCAAAAATCAGCAAATCTGTTGCAATGATCTTATCGCGTTATCATTATAAAAAAGTAAAAATCGATGATTCTCTGTCTTCCGAAATTTTTAATAATTACCTTACCAACATCGACAATAACAAAATGTATTTTTTAGCATCCGATATAAATGACTTTGCAAGTTACCGGTATACTTTCGACGAAAATCTTTTATTCGGCAATCTCGAACCGCCATTTCATATTTTTAATGTATTTAAAGAAAGAGTTACCGAAAGGATAAAATACGTTGAAAAATTACTTGAAAACGAATTCGATTACACAGCAGATGAAAATTATTTACCCGACAGAACAAAAAGCAGCTGGGCAGAAACTGTAAATGAGATAAATGAAATCTGGCGTAAAAGAGTTAAAAATGAAGCGCTTAATATGAAACTTGCAGGAAAAGAATGGAATAAAACCCGTGAGACTTTATTAAAGCGTTATCAGAATTTTCATAAAGCGGTTCTTCAATATAAACCGGAGGATGTATTTCAAATTTATATGAATACATATTCCGAGACTATTGATCCTCACACAAGCTATTTTTCGCAGCGAAGTTCGGATAATTTTGATATACAGATGAAACTGTCGCTCGAAGGAATTGGGGCTACCCTGCGAACCGACAATGACTATACAAAAGTTGTTGAACTTGTGCCCGGCGGTCCGGCTGCCAAATCCGGTCTGCTTAAAGCAAACGATTTAATTTCCGGCGTGGGACAAGGTGAAGACGGCGAAATTGTAGATGTTATCGGCTGGCGTATTGATGATGTTGTTTCACTTATACGGGGAAAAAAAGGTACTGTTGTAAGGCTGCAGATTCTGAAATCGAGCACCGGAGCGGATATGCTGCCCGATACTATTTCTATTGTCCGCGATAAAGTTAAACTTGAAGAACAAGCGGCAAAATCCGAAATAATTGAGATAGAAAGTGATAATCAAAAATATAAAATCGGCATTGTTTCTATTCCGTCGTTTTATATCGATTTTGAAGCACGTATGAAAGGCGAACCGGAATACAGAAGTACTACGCGAGATGTTAAAGCTCTTCTTAAGCAATTAAATGAAAACAAAGTTGATGGAATTGTAATTGACCTTAGGAATAACGGAGGGGGAGCATTGCAGGAAGCAGTTGAACTTACCGGACTTTTTATAAAAGAAGGTCCTGTTGTTCAGGTAAAAGGAACCGACGGTATAATTGATGTGGAAAAAGATGATGATCCGGCTCTTTATTACGAAGGTCCTTTGGCAGTGTTGGTTAATAAATTCAGTGCATCGGCTTCAGAGATATTTTCGGGCGCAATTCAGGATTACGGCAGAGGACTGATAATTGGAGAACAAACTTACGGAAAAGGAACAGTACAGACATTGCAGAATCTGGATAACTTTGTTCCGAATGAAAAAAATCCCGGCAAACTGAAATTTACAATTGCCAAATATTACAGGATAAACGGCAGCAGCACACAGCATCTCGGAGTTATTCCCGATATTATTTTCCCTTCCAGCAGTGATGCTAAAGAATATGGCGAAAGTTCCAATAAAAGTGCTTTGCCATGGGATCAAATCGGCTCTACAGTTTTTTCGAAACAATCAGGTTTTCAGGAAGTAATTCCATCTCTTATAAAAAAACACGATGAAAGAATAAAAAAAGATGTTCAATTCCAATATATTATAGAAGACATTGAAGAATATAATCATAGAATAGATAAAAATTCTTTTTCATTAAATTATGAAATCCGTAAGAAAGAAAGGGAAGAAGCAGAACTGAAAAAGAAAGAACGGAATGAGAATCAGGATGTTCAGCCCGAAATTGATATTGAGGAGCTTGAAGAAATCCCGGTTGCCAAGGATAAAAAAGATGACCCTTTTTTAAAAGAAACCGGGTATATTCTTGCTGATTTGATTATGTTGGAAACTGCAGAATAGAATGCAAAAAACAAATGTTTTAAGAATACTGGATTCTAAAAATGTTGAATACAGCATTTTTGAATACGATGTTGATGAAGAATCTCTTGATGCTGTAACCGTTGCCGAAAAAATAGGTGCCGACCCCGATCAGGTTTTTAAAACGCTTATTGCCAGGGGTGATGGAAACAGTATTTTCATTTTTGTTATTCCCGGTCAGTACGAGCTTGATCTTAAAAAAGCAGCAAAGGTAAGCGGAAATAAAAAAATAGAAATGATAAAAATGAAAGAAATTCTGCCTCTTACCGGATATATACGCGGTGGATGCTCACCAATCGGTATGAAAAAACAATATCCTACTTTTATTGATGAGTCTGCTGTTGTTTTTCCGGAAATAATATTCAGTGCAGGTAAACGCGGTATTCAGGTAAAACTCCCACCGTTTACTTTAGCCTCTATATCAAATGCAGTATTTGCAGATTTAATTTAATATAGTACAATTATTATTTCTTTTTATTTGAGTCGTTTTTTTTTATATTTGTTGTCTTAAATAATAAGGATTTTAAAAATGGCTAAACAACAAACCTTCGCTGATAAAGCAAAGAAGAGAACACAAGCAACACAAATCAATGTGAAATTTGTGAAAACTATTAAAACTGATAAAGGAACATATAAATTCCAAGAAAAATTTGTTAAAGTTGATGATTTAAATCAGGTTACAAGTTTTAAATAAAAGGCGGCATTCAAACCCGCCTTTATCACATTTCATTTCTTCAATACCGATTTCACTTGCTATTAAATAAGTAATTTTTATATTTATAATTAAAATCACATTACGCTAAACTCTTAAGCGGAGGATTACTTTATCGGGTAAATTCATTTATTAACTAATTAAAAAAGGTGGCAGTTATGTTAAAACCTAAAACATTAAAACTATATGGTTTGCGAAATATCGACGAACTACCACAACTTAAAAATCTGTCGGAAAAGACAAGGTTTGCATTAAAGGTTGTATCACACATTTTACCATTCAGAACAAATAACTATGTTGTTGAGGAATTGATTGATTGGGATAATATTCCTGATGATCCTATTTATCAGCTTACGTTTATGCAGAAAGATATGATTGATAAAGAATCGTTTTCTTTGATGGCTGATGCACTTAAAAGAAATAATCAATCCGAAATTCAAACAGTTGCCAAACAATTGCGCAATAAACTAAACCCGCATCCTTCGGGACAATTAACTGCAAACATTCCATTATTGGAAGGGAAACCTGTACCGGGTGTGCAGCACAAATATAAAGAAACAGTATTGGTTTTTCCAACTTCCGGACAGACTTGCCATGCTTACTGTACTTTTTGTTTCAGATGGGCTCAGTTTATCGGGGACGATTCGCTTAAATTTGCTACAGATGAATCTTTGCGTTTTCAGGAATATTTAAAAAAACATAAGGAAGTAACCGATATTCTTTTTACAGGCGGCGATCCGATGATAATGAGCGCTGCCAAACTTGAAGCATATATTCTTCCACTGCTTCAGCCGGAGTTCAGGCATATTAAAAACATTCGCATCGGAACTAAATCAATTGCTTACTGGCCTTATAAATATCTTACAGATAAAGATTCGGATAGGACTCTTTCAATATTCGAAAAAGTTATAAATGCCGGAAAACATCTTACTATCATTTCACATTTCAATCACTATGCAGAACTTTCAACTACAGCCGCAGTTCTTGCTGTTCAGAAAATAAGAAGCACAGGAGCTGTAATAAGAGCTCAATCACCTGTATTAAGGCATATTAACGACAATCCGGATGTCTGGTCGACATTATGGCAATTGCAGGTAAAAAACGGTGTTATCCCTTATTATATGTTTGTTGAGAGAGAAACTGGCGCAAAAAAATATTTCGAGATGCCTATTTTCAGGGCTTATAATATTTTTACTGAAGCCTATAAAAAAGTTTCCGGACTTTCAAAAACAGTACGCGGACCAGTTATGTCAGCAAATCCCGGAAAAGTTTTAATTGACGGAATTTCTGAAATTAATAACGAAAAGGTATTTGTTCTTAAGTTTATTCAAGCAAGGAATCCTGACTGGATAAACAAACCTTTTTATGCAAAATTTGATCCAAAAGCCACATGGTTGCTTCAGCTTGAACCGGCTTTCAATAAATCAAAATTCTTTTACGAAGACGAATTAGAAGAAATCCTCGAGGAACGGAAAATAGATTTATTAGCAGGATAATAAAAAAATCCGGCAATGCCGGATCTTTTTATTTCTTAGTATTTTACAACAGGTTCAAGTTTTGCTGCTTCTTTAATCCATCTTTCAACTTTTACTTTTGCAGGAAGAATTCTTACAAGCTTTTTACTCTGTGAATTAACTTCAGCCATTTTTGCAGTTAGGTTTTCAGCTTTTCTGTTACGCAATTCTTTCACTGTATCAACACCGGCCTTCTCCAATAATTCGGAATACTCGCTGCCAATGCCTTTAACACGGAAAAGATCGGCCATGTTAACCCATTTAAGAACTAAAGAAGCGTCTAAGCCGGATTTCCGGGCAATTTCATCTCTGCCTTTTTTGGTTGCTCCTGCAATTAGTAATCCTCTAATTGATTTAACGCCTGCTTTTGCTAATTTTTCCGCATAAACCGGACCAATACCTTCAATGTCAGAAATTTTGTAATATGCCATTTTGTACCTCGTTTAATTTATTATTGAATGCTTTATATTTTTTTGTTAAAAACTTTAAATAAAATGTTCTGAAACTCTATACCGCCAGAAGCTTGGGTTTCATAAATGTTGAGGTTATTCATCAAATAACTTACAGTTTCCATATTAAAAACCTTCAATGTGTAATTTAATAATTACTTATCGAAAAGTAGAAATTGACTTAGAAGTAAAGTATAACTTTATCTGTTATTTTATTGTAGTTGGGTGAATAAATGAAATGTAGCGTTTTTTGTTACAAAAAAATCCGGCATCAGCCGGATTTTAATTTTTAACCTGGTATTACATCAATTGAGGGATGGATTTCGCGGCGAAGCAGATTTTCGATGGCTACCAGAGTGCCTCTGATTGCGCTCGGACAGCTTCCGCAGGCGCCTTGGTAACGGATAGTTAAAGTGTATCCTTCCAGACCGAGAACTTGCAAGCCGCCACCGTCGCCGGCAAGGGCTGGGCGAACACGCGTATCAAGAATTTCAGTTATCTTCCCGAGAAGCTCAGTTTCTTCTTCTTTACTTATTTCGGCATTATCCTCTGCAGGAATTGATTTTTTATCGAAATTTTTCAGAAAATTTACAAAATCTTTCTGAATAGAATTCCATGAAGTTTCTTCATCCTTTTCTATTGTTACAAATTTATCCATATAGAAAACCGAAACGATTCCTTTAATTGCAAAAATACCTTTAGCAAATGGATCTTTTTCTGCTTCGGCAATTGAACTGTAATTACGAGTTTCTTTAATGAGCAGTTTCTCATTCAATACAAATTTTAACGCTTGCGGATTTGGTGTTAAAGCCACATCCTGAACTATTAACATTTTTTACCTCTTTTATTTTCTTACTAATTTTTTTTCCGGTTATCTGCAATTAAAACAAATTCACCTTTTAATTCCATTTTATTAATAACCTTTTTAATATCCGAAATAGTTCCGCGGAAAATATTTTCTTCGGGCATAGTTAATTTATAAGCCAGACAAATCTGCATATCATTTCCGAACTCGCTGAGAAAATCATCAATAATTCTTTGAAGTCTGTATGGAGTTTCCATTATCACAATGAGCTCTTTAATGTTCTTAAGTTTTTTAAGCTCAGCTTTTCTTTCATCTTTTTTGGCTGAAAGCCATCCGTAATAGTAAAAATTTTTAAGATTGAATCCCGAAGAAACTAATGCCGGAAGAAGACTGTTTGCACCGGGTACGGGTATAATTTTTATTCCGGCATTAATAGCATTTTGTACAAGATATAACCCGGGGTCGGAAAAAAGCGGTGTTCCGCAATCGGAAATAAGTGCAAGATTTTTACCCGATTTCAGCAGATTTATAATTTCCGGGGTTTCTTCTTTTTCGTTATGCTCGTTAATCTGTCGTAAATCTTTTTGAATATTTATTTCCGAAAGAAACCGGCGGGCAGGTTTCAGTTCTTCGCAAATAATTTCGTCGCTGTCTTTCAGAATATTTACTGCTCTTATTGTTATATCCTGATAATTTCCTATAGGAGTTGATACTATATATAAATTTCCGTTCATATAAATTTAAAGGCTGCAGAGGCAGCCTTTTTATTAAATCAATTCTTTAACTTTTATGTAAAATTCTTCAAGTGATATTTTATATCTCTCTCCGGTTTTACGGATTTTAATTTCAACGCATTTTTCCTGAAGATTTTTATCACCGACAATAATCTGGACAGGCATTCCAAGAAGATCGGCATCGTTAAACTTAAAACCGGCCTGGGCATCGATGCGGTCATCAAAAATTACATCGTAGCTCATCTGCCGCAGATTGAAATAAATATCGTTGCAAGCTTGAACAATTTCGGGCTTTTTCATATTTAACCCGATTAAGTGAAAATGAAAAGGAGCAAGTCTGAAATCCCACACAATACCTTTTTCATCGTGATTTTGTTCAAGATAGCAAGCCAATACTCTGTCAACCCCGATTCCGTAGCTTCCCATAATTATCGGGTGGTCTTTTCCGCTTTCATCAAGAAAGTTTGCTCCCAAAGCTTCGGTATATTTTGTTCCAAGTTTAAAAATATGTCCAAGTTCAATGGCTTTAAAGACATCTAATTTTGCACTGCATCTTGTGCATGTTTCACCGGACTGAACTGTTCGCAGGTCAAAAAATTCTGCGCTTTTTACATCGCGGTCAAAATCAATTCCGCCGATGTGATAATCGTTTTTATTAGCTCCGCTGAACATATTGTTGGCATTTTTTAATCTTTTATCAGCTATTATTCTTCCTTTAAAACCTACAGGGCCGATAGAACCGGCATCGGCTCCGGTAATTTCTTTTAATTCCTCGGGATGAGCCGGGCGGACACCGGAACCAATTGCTGCTTCAAGTTTTATTTCATTTACTTCATCGTTTCCCAGCATCAGCACAAGAATAGGAACTCCTTCTAAAACATAAATTCTGGATTTAGCGCATTCTGTTTCGGAAATATTCAAAAATCCGCAAAGTTCATCTATCGATTTTATATTTGGCGTGGAAATTTCATATAGTTCTTTACTCTCGGAATTACGAATAATATCGGCAGAAATTGACTGGGCAACTTCCACATTTGCCGCATAACCGCATTTTTCGCAGTATGCAACTGTATCTTCGCCTGCATCCGATTTCACCATAAATTCTTCTGATTTGCTTCCGCCCATTGCACCGCTTGAAGCGCCTACAACAAAAAATTTAATTCCGCAGCGCTCAAAAATATTGCGGTAAGCCCGCGCATGCAAATCGTAGGATTTATCAAGGTTTTCCCACGACGAATCGAATGAATATGAATCTTTCATAAGGAATTGTCTTCCTCTGATAATTCCGCTACGGGGACGCGGTTCGTTACGGAATTTGGTTTGTATCTGATACCAAATCTGGGGAAGTTCTTTATACGATTTAAGAGCTCCTTTAGCATGATAAGTCATAATTTCTTCGTGCGTCGGCGCAAGAACATAATCTCTGTTTTTTACGTGGAACATTGTATCGCCGAATGCTTCAACTCTGTTTGTCTGTTCCCATATTTCCCGCGGATTTAAACCGGGCAAGTGAAATTCCTGACCGCCGATAGCATCCATTTCTTCGCGTATTATGGTTTCAATTTTTTTTAATACTTTGTATCCTAACGGAAGAAAAGAATAAATGCCTGCTGAAAGCATACGCACCATTCCGGTACGAAGCATTAAAATATGACTTGGAATAACCGCATCGGCGGGAACTTCTTTAAGTGTAGGGATAAATGCTTTACTGAGTTTCATTTTAAGCCAATATATGTTAAAAAATAACTGTAAAGATAATGATTTGAAATCCTACATTCAAAAAGAATAAGATTTTTTGAAAAGAAACACCGCAGTATTTTAAAATTATACGATATGCTAATTTTAACTTCCTGAATTTTTTTTGTAATAATGTTCACTTAAGAAAAAAATATTTTATATAGAATCCTTTTCTTTACCAAATCTATTTAACTGGCACCAGCTTTATTCAAATTTAATAGAGAAGAATATTTTGATATAATATATCTTTGATATTGCTTAATTTTGCCGTGTTTAATAACAAAGAATATATCCAATTGAATATTATAAGAAAAATATCAGTCATTACGTTTATTTTTGTCATTTACATTTCTGCCCAGCAAAATTCTGAAATAAAGCGTGAATATTTTCCCAATGGGAAATTAAAATCCGAAGGAACATATATTAACGGAATTCGCGAAGGAATTTATAAAGAATATTATGATACCGGCGAGCTTTGGAAAGAATGGAATTATATAGATGGCAAGGAAGAAGGGATTTCGACTTGGTATTTCCCGGACGGTGCAATAAGTATGGAATGGAATTACATAAACGGAAGCCTCGAAGGAATTTCTAAGTGGTATTATCTGACTGGAGAATTATGGGCTGAACCCAATTACGAAAACAATCTTCAAAACGGATTTACTAAAACGTATTATCTTAACGGCGCTTTGCAAAGTATTTTGCATTATAAAGACGGCTTGCTTGAGGGATTAAGCAAAACGTTTTTTGAAAACGGGAAATTGGAAGTCGAAAAAAATTATGTGCGCGGAAAATTAGAAGGCATTAACAGGGTTTATTACGATTTCGGACAGTTAGCGCTTGAGGCCAATTACAGAGACGATAAACTTGAAGGAGTATCATATTTGTATTACCCCGATGGTTCGATAAAAGTTATTGATACTTACAGAGACGGAATAATTATTAAACGCGATAAATACGGTATTACGGGTAACTACGAAAAAACAATCGAAAATTTTTCGGAATATTATCCCGAAGGAACGTTAAAAGCTGAAAACAATTATAAATCGGGCAAACCCGACGGAATAAACAAATATTATTATCGGAGCGGATTTTTAGAATCAGTTTTAAATTATAAGGAAGGTGAGCTGGACAGTATTTGCATTACATATTCCGACAGCGGAAAAATTAAAACTGAAATGCTGTACAATTCTGGGGAAAAAACAGGCACTGCATTTTATTACGATTCAACTGGAGCGCTTGAAAAAACCGAAGAATATATTGACGGAGTTATGCACGGACCTTGCCGGGAATATTATTCAAGCGGGAATATCAAAACCGAATCGGTTTATGTATTTGGTTCTAAGGAAGGCAAGGAAATATATCATTATAATGAAGGCGGAGTTGCGGCAGAATATTTATATGAAAAAAGCATCCTTAACGGTTCATTTACGGAATATTATTCCGACGGAGAAATAAAATCATTCGGAACTTACAGCAACGGGGTTTTGAACGGAAAGTTTTATGAGTATTACGAGACAGGGTTGCTTAAAACCGAGGCAGAATACAGCGAAGGAGTTCCGGCAACAAAAATTTCATATAGCGAAAACGGATTAAAAGTAAGCAACTGAAAGTCACATAAAGATTTTTTGCACCGCCTGCAGATTTTTTTTGTTGATAAGAATCGAAAGAATATCTCCTTGTTCCAACACGGTTCCCCCGCTGGGCACAATATTTTTTTCATCGCGGATTATTAAAACTATACGGCTGTCGGCAGGAAAGTTTATATCCACAATTTGTTTCCCTGCAATAGAAGAATTAAAAGGGACAATCAATTCTATCAAATCTGTATCGCTATCCGTGGCAGATGAAAATTCCAGAGAGAGTTTTTTTTTAAGCTGAAGCGGAGCGGAAAGTTTAAGCCATTTTGCAACTGGATTTATTGACCATCCTTGAATTGTTGCAGAAGAAAGGACAACAAAAAATACTAAATTAAAAATCAGGTGCGAGTTTTCTACTCCTTTTAACAATGGAAAAGTTGCTAAAATAATAGGAACGGCGCCCCGTAATCCAACCCAAGATATAAATATTTTTTCTTTCAGATTAAACTTAAACGGTATGAGAGTAATAAAAACGCTTAAAGGTCTGGCAACAAGCATTAAAATCAAACTTAACAGAATTCCCGAACCGGTTACTAATAATAATTCGGAAGGGAAAAGCAATAAACCCAACGTTAGGAACATCGAAATTTGTCCAAGCCAGGCAAAACCGTCAAAAAAACCAGTTAATGCTTTTTTATGTATAAATTGCTGATTGCTCATTATTAAACCGGCTATATAAATTGCAAGAAAGCCGCTGCCGTTTAACAAAGTTGTAAATGAATAAAGGAGAATAACTAACGCAAGCAGCAAAACAGAATAAATTCCTTCGTAAAAAAACTTAAGTTTATTTATAAATAATACAATCAGTTTCCCGCCTAAAATGCCAAAAACTAACCCGAGTCCTATCTGAAGAAAGAAAAATAAAACTAAATCGGAAATCGATTTATCGGGTGTTATAATTAGTTCTATCGTCCCGATTGTAAGAAATACAGCCATGGGATCGTTGCTTCCGGACTCAAGTTCAAGCAGCGGTTTCACTGTTCCCTTTAGTCCTATATTACCGGTTCGCAAAATTGAAAAAACTGCTGCAGCATCTGTAGAAGAAATAATTGAACCGATAAGCAAACCCCAAAGAAAGGAAGTTTTAAAAATAATAGTAACAAAAAAGGCAATAATAAGAGCAGTGATAAAAGTTCCAAAAATTGCCAGCAAGAATGCCGGCACCGAAACAATTTTCGATTCTTTCCAACTAGTATCCAACCCGCCCGAAAATAGAATAAAAATAAGCGATAAAATACCGATAGACTGTGCCATTGATGCATCGCTGAATTCTATTCCGCCCAAACCTTCGGATCCTGCAAGAATTCCAACACCAATAAACAGCAGTAATGTAGGTATTCCTACATTTTGCAACGTTTTTGCTGTAAGTATGCTTACCAAAAGAAGTATGCTGCCAATTAGTAAAAGATATTCGAGACTTACCATAAGCTTTCTAAATATTATTAGGCAAATATAAGCAAATTTACAAAGGATTTATTGAATACAAGAAATTTTAATTCTATTTTTGGCTGAATAAATAATTATTAGAAAGATTATGAATCAATTCGATATTATTCAGGATATTGTTCTTATTCTATTGGTTGCACTGCCAATAATATACATTTTTAAAAAAATTAATATGCCTGCAATAGTCGGATTTCTTATCTCAGGAATAATCATCGGGCCTTATGGATTTGCTTTAATGAAAAATCCTGACGGTATTGAAGTAATGGCAGAAATCGGCGTAATTTTACTTTTATTTACCATCGGTCTCGAAGTATCCTTTACCCAGTTGATAAAAATCAGGAAATTTCTTCTTATTGCCGGAGGCATTCAAGTTGCAGGAACTATACTTATTGCTGCATTAATCTTAAGCTCGATAGGGTTATCTTCCGGAACTTCAATCTTTATTGGGATGCTGGTAAGCCTTTCGAGTACAGCAATTGTTTTAAAAATTCTTTCGGACAGACAGGAATTGCGCGCACCGCACGGAAAAATATCTCTTGGTATTTTGATTTTTCAAGATTTGATAATTGTTCCGATGTTCCTTTTACTTCCTATTTTAGGTGCAAGCGAACCGTTAAGTTTTAAAGAAATCATTCTGAAAATGCTTCTTGCGTTTGGAACTTTAGCAGGATTGTTATTTCTCGCTAAATTCCTTATGCCTAAAATAATGTATATACTTGCAGGAATAAGATTGCGTGAAGCATTTACTACAGGCACTATACTTATTTTGCTTGGCACGGCATATCTTACTCATTCATTCGGATTATCTTTTGCTCTCGGTGCATTTATAGCCGGACTTATACTTGCTGAGTCGGAATATAATTCGCAAATTATTTCTGATATGCTTCCATTAAAAGATACTTTTAACAGCATATTTTTCGTATCAGTGGGAATGTTATTAAATGTTAATTTTGTTTTGGATAATCCTTTATTTATTTTAATTGTTACAGCTGCAGTAATTATTTTCAAATCATTTATAATTACAATAATTGTTCTTTTTCTCAGATATCCGCTGCGTATTGCTTTGCTTACTGCATTGGGTTTATCGCAAATAGGGGAGTTTGCATTTGTGCTTTCGCAGGCTGGAAGCAAAACCGGACTTTTTGATAATCAGCTGTATAACATATTTCTTGCTTCATCAATATTTACAATGATACTTACACCGTTTCTTATTAAACTGGCTCCCAAACTTGCATTTGCTTCAAGCAGTCTTGTACCGGTAAGAGAAAACGGTGAAGATGAAGAAACGAAGAATCTAACCGGGCAAAGTTGTAATTGCAGGTTTCGGACTTAACGGAAAGAACTTGGCAAGGGTTCTTAAACAGACAGGAATAAGATATATTGTTACCGAATTGAATCCGGATACAGTTAAAATTGAAAAAGCCAATAACGAAAGAATAATTTTCGGAGATATAAGCAAAGAAGAAGTACTTCATCAGGTTCACATTGAAAATGCAAGCGTGCTTGTGTTCACAATATCCGATCCTATTACTACCAGACGGTCGCTTTATTCTGCAAAACGGATAAACCCTAAAATTTTTACTGTAGTACGCACACGATATCTTAATGAAATTGAAGAATTAAAAAAATTAGGCGCCGATGCGGTAATTCCCGAAGAATTTGAAACATCGCTTGAAATATTCAGAAATGTGCTGGAAAGATACCACATTCCACTGAATGTTATAATGCAGCAAACATCAATTCTCCGAAGCGAATCTTACAGTCTTTTACGCAACGATGAATCAGCCGCATCTTTTATTCATCTAGATGAAATACTTGCACAGGGTTTAACGGAAACCTTTTTTGTAAATCAGGATAATCCTAATGCAGGAAGGCTGCTTAGCGAAATTCATTTGCGGGAGCATTCCGATGCAACTATAATTGCAATAGTGCGCGACGGTAAAACAATTTCCAATCCCACAGGAAGGCAGAAAATACTTATCAATGATACTCTTGTAATTACAGGCACGCACAAATCGGTTGATGCGGCTATTAATATTTTAATCGGGAGTGCAAATGATTGATTTTCAATATCCTTCTTTAGCAAAAAAGAATATACTTATTAGGAAAAATTTATATAAATGCCGTGTTGAAAGAGAAAGATTGCAAAGAAAATTTAGAGATAAAAATTCTAATTTCATAATTATTCTCTTTGCCGCTTCTTTAATTTGGAGGTTGTTTCAAATTTATCATTTTAATTCTTTCCCTTTGGATTATGAATTAACTTATCATAAAAATCTTGTTAAACTTCCTGAAGCCATATCAGTTGAAAGAATAGAAAATAAAAGAATAGTTTGTTATGTGGTTATGAACAAAGCAGGAATACTTTGGATGGAAGGTGAAAATGTTGAATCGACACAAATGTTATATAAATTAAAAAATATTAAAGAAAGACTTCCCAATGTAATAATATGTCTGCATGTTGATGCTGATTGCGATATGTCCAATGTGCAGGATTTTTTAATAACAGCAAGAAAGGCCGGAACTTTAAGGATAAATTTTGCAAGCCGATTTAAAAAATCAACCGATAAATAATTTAATTACTTAATCTTCAGTCTACAAAAACACACACTGCTGTAAACTTTAATAATCACTTTAAAAATCTTCTGTCAATTTCCTTATAAAAAAACAAGTTTTTAAAGGGCATAACTTTTGAAAATCCGTTATTCAAACAGCGGGTTTCTTATGAAAAATATTATTCTATCGCTTTTATTTGTTCTCATCATTCCGGGATGCTACACATTAAATCATCATCCCGAGCTTCAGGCAAAAAACTCGAAAGGTGAAATGGATTTAATCTTTGTTACCAAAGAAACAAAGTGTTTGAATTGCCACAATGCCGAGCAGCTTGTAGATTACGGTTATCTTGTTGCAGTAAACGATGACGAGTTTGAAAAAATAAAATTGAAGTTTCCTTATTGGGCCGGCGATATTGATGAAATTGTTATTCCGGAAGATGAATACATTCAGTATAATCCTCAATTATACGAATTACCGGAAGAGGAAAAAGAAATTATTATACATAACCCGAATATTTATTATTCTCAACCTGTTTTATTTGGTCCCACAGTTTTGGGTCCTGCAAAAAAAGAACGGGAAACGGTAATACCAGAAAATCTGAAAGATATAAGAAACAGCGGCGGAAGAGGAAGTGAAAATTCCGTAAATACTGAAGGGAATAATGGTTCAAATGAAAGAGGAAACAGAAAACGGAAATAGGATTTTATGAAAAATTTACTGCTGTTGATATTATTAGTTTTATTGCTTTTTTCCTGTGTTACGTATAAAACAGTAACAGAGCCGGTTGGCGAAAATTACTTTTTTGAACAAGGCAGGAAATATATGGTAAGTGGAAGTACTGAAGCTGAAATTACAATTTGCCTTGAAGAAACAACCGGTAATGAAATGAAATTTTTTCTTCAGATAAAAAACTTGAATGATGATACATTAACAGTTGATCCGGCAGATTTTTATTGTTATCTAAATAAGTGCGATTTTGATAATGAGCAGGAAAGAGTTAAAAATTTAAGTTACTGCATTAATCCCGAAACACGAATAAATACGTTAGAAAACCAATTAATAAAAAGAGAGGAGTCCTACGCACAAAACCAATTGGCAAATACAGCTTGCGGTTTGTCATCGTGCGCAATAGGAGGGGCATCGTATATTTCGGGAGACAAGGAAACTGGTGACGGCGCAATTGACGAGATGGCAAGAGTAACAGAAAAAATGGAAAGAGAACGGATAGAATATGAGAATGATGTAAGCAAATTTAACTCCGAAAAGAATTACTGGTCTAACGAAGCTTTCAGAAAAACCACACTGAATGGAAATAGCACCTATGCCGGATTTGTCCATTTCAATGTGAAAAGTTCATCAAATTTTTTCCTGCTGTTCCCAGTAAAAAATTCTGTTATTTTGTTTGAATACAATCAAAAGCGCATAAAAATTTAAGGGAAAGCTGGTTTTATTTTAAAAAAATCAGGGCATTTGTGATTGCCTTAAAATTATAAACTTTTACCTGTCCAAGAATGTTAATTATTAAATTCATATTTTTGTTGAATTAAAAAAAGTGAGTTAATAATGAATTTATTAAGAAGGGCTGTACTATTTGTTTTTTTTGTTTTAATAAATATTGCTTTTATTAAAGCTCAAAATAAAGAAATGCCCAAACTTGTAGTAAGTGTTGTTATCGATCAGATGCGTTACGATTATTTGAACAAATTCAGCGATTTATACGGAGAAGGCGGATTTAAGCGGCTGATGAAGGGAGGCGCTAATTTTACTTTTACAAATCTTAATTACACTCCGGCATATACTGCTGTTGGACATGCAACAATTTATACGGGAGCAACGCCGTATTTCCATGGAATAATTGCAAATGATTTTTATGACCGTTCGGCAAAAAAAATAATTGCTCCTTTATACGATGCTTCTTACAACACCTTAGGCGCGCTTGATAAAAACGGAGAAAAATCGCCGAAAAGACTTATAGCAAGCACAATAACAGATGAACTGAAATTATTTTCTTCGGGAAAATCAAAAGTAATTAGCATTTCCACAAAGGACAGAGCGTCAATATTGCCGGGAGGACATATGGCTGACGCGGCATTTTGGTATAATCCCGGAAACGGAAGTTTTATTTCTTCTACATATTATATGAAAAATCTGCCCGGCTGGGTTATTTTGTTCAACGAGAAAAAAATGGCTTTAGAATATATGAATAAAGACTGGGAACTGAGCTTTCCGACAGAAAAATATGTTTATACTCTCCCTGATAATTGTAAATGGGAACCAGATTATTTTAAGGAAGGAGATAATACTTTCCCGCATACTTTCAACAATCTGACCGAAGATGAAAAACTTCATCTTATTAGTAATACACCATACGGAAATGAAATACTGTTTGACTTCACTGCAAAGGCATTGGCTGCAGAAGAATTAGGCAAAGATTCTATTACGGATTTTCTTGCCGTAAGTTTTTCGCCGACGGATTATGTTGGACACGTTTATGGTCCGAATTCTTTTGAAATTGCAGATACTTATGCAAAAATGGATAATATTATTGAAAGAATGCTAAATCTATTAGATGAAAAGGTTGGTGAAGGCAACTATTTGTTTGTTATTACCGCTGATCACGGAGGTTCTTATCCTTTTGAATATTTAAAAGAAAACAATATGGTATCGGGCGGATTTTTAAAAAAGGGAACTGTTGATAAAATAAACAATTTCATTCAGAAAGAATTCGGTGATACAAATATTCTTGCAAGTTTATCAAATTCTCAACTATTTCTTGATAACGATTTGATTGTTAAAAAGGGATTTAATCCGCGGGAAGCAAGACTGAAAATTGCTGAATATCTTAAAAACAATTTTAATGAAATTACAAAAGCAGTTACGCGCGATCAGCTAGAAGCTTCATATCCTGCAAGAGATGGAAAAGATTTCCTGCTGAACGGGTTCCATCCGGTTCGTTCCGGGGATATTCTTCTGGAATTTATTCCCGGTTATTATTATGCAAAACCAAAGACTGATGTAACATCTCACGAAACCAGATATTCATCCGATTCGCATATACCGCTTATTTTTTATGGTTGGAATATCAATGCCGGCACTTTTAATAAACCTGCTTATATTGTTGATATTGCCGCAACAATTGCTGATATGTTAGGAATAAACGCTCCCAATTGCTCAATGGGAATTCCGCTGATAAAACATTAATCGGAACAAATTACATTCTTAAAAGCCGGGATTAATTTTAGAAATAATCGCCGGTTTTTTAATTCCAAATTCAATGTTCAAATCATTTCCCGATTATTTGTTTAATCTTTCTGATATAATTTGATGAGCCCCCTTCTTCATATCCTAAAACTCCCAATGCTCTTCCGTGAGGATCAAGAATTATTACTGTAGGATAACCCGAAACTCTGTACTTAACTGCTAAAGTTTCGTTCTGAATTACCTGTTTTTCGGGTAATTGTTTTTGTCGAGGAAAATCAACCAAAACTGTAACAAGATTTCCGTTTGCAAAGCTCTTAAAATCCCCTTTCTGAAAAACTTCCGAATCAAGTTTTTTACACCAGCCGCACCAATCGGAACCGGTAAAAAATAATAAAATGTGTTTATTATTTCTTTTAGCATCCATCATTGCTTTATTTGCATCGGTCTCCCATCCGCCCAAAAAAGTATGCGAAGTTAAAATAAACAAAAGGGGAAGAAAAAAGAAAAATTTTGCCATTTTTTTCTCCTGTTTAAAAAAATAAAATTACGGATATAAATATAAAATTGTAAAGTATTCTAAATAAATAAAAATTTAAAATCCTCGAAGATATCATTCAGGAAAATTTTATAAAGGAGGAAAAATGTTTTCCAAATTATCTAAAATGACAATTCGCGAAAAGATGAAATATATATCCCGTCTTTTCATTATAAATTTTATTATAGTTATTGCGGCAGCTATTTATACTAATTATTGGAGTGATAATTCTCTTCACAAATTTTCGGATGAATATTTAGTCTCTGCCGGCTTGCTTTTACAGGTTGACAGGGATTTGTATCAGGCGGCAATTGCCGAAAGGTCGATGATCTTATCGCAATACGGTTCTGCTGAATACAGTAAATGGAACGACTTTTACAACGAAAATCTATCTCAGGCTGAGGAAAGATGGAACAAATATGCAGAAATAGAAAAAAGCGAAAAAGAAGAAAGCCGGGCAGCAGATTTTCTCCCTTATCTTGAAAAGTGGAAAGAAAATTCAAAAAGTATAATAAATATGATTGCCACAGATACCTCCGAAGGCAAACAATTTGTTGCAAACCGAGTTCTTTCGGAAGATCAGTACTTTACTGAAATGAGGAAAGTAATTGACGATTTAACAATTATTCTTGAAGAAGAAATTATTCCTGAAGCGCAAAGCGAGGCAAATCTTAATTTTATGATTACAATAGGGATAATTGTAGTATTGTTTATTGGTGTACTATTATTTTCAATTAAAATTGCAGATTATCAGGTTAAAACAATTGCTGAACCGATTGTAGAATTAGAAAAAGCCGCTAAAAAAATTGCTGCAAATGAAAAAAATGTAGTAGTTAAAGTTGAAAACACAGATGAAATTGGCGACCTGGCAAAATCATTTAATATAATGTCGGCAAACATCGAAAAATCGATGAATGAAATAAGCGAGAAAAATATTGCCGCTGAAGAGGCTAATAAATCTTTGGTTGAATATAAAAACTATCTCGATTCTTCCGTTGAAGAACTTCTTGGTGCAATGAATAAGTTCTCGGTTGGCGATCTTGAAGTAAATCTGGAAATCAGAAAGAATGATGAAATAGGAAAATTGTTTGACGGATTTAATAAATCGGTTGCAAATATCAAGAGTATAATCATTTCTGTACGCGAAGCTATAGAAGCAACTGCCGCCGCAGCAGCTGAAATATCAAGCAGTACCGAGCAGATGGCTTCGGGTTCACACGAGCAAAGTACAAAAACGCTTGAGGTTGCGGGCGCAGTTGAGGAAATGACAAAAACTATTCAAGAAACAGCAACTAACGCAAGCGGTGCATCTGATGCATCAAGGCAGTCTAAAAAACAGGCGATTCTTGGTGTTGATACAGTTAATCTTTCCAAAACAGGAATGCAGGAAATTGTTTCATCATCAGTAAAGACAGCCGAAGTAATTGCTTCACTTACCAATAAAACAGACCAGATAGGAAATATTGCCCAGGTGATTGATGAGATTGCCGATCAGACAAATTTGCTTGCACTTAATGCAGCAATAGAAGCTGCACGAGCCGGAGAACAAGGAAGAGGATTTGCAGTTGTTGCCGATGAAGTACGGAAACTTGCCGAGAGAACTACAAAAGCTACAAAAGAGATTGCCGAGACCATTAAAGCTGTTCAGATGGAATCCAGAGAAGCTGATAAATCGATGGAAGAAGCTAAAAAAATAATAAATCACGGAATGGGGCTGAACGAAAAAGTTGAGTCCGTACTTAACGAAATTTTAAAAAGCGCCGAAGCGGTATCCGGACAAATTGAACAAGTTGCAGCTGCAAGCGAAGAGCAATCGACCGCAGCTTCTCAAATAAGTTCAAGCATCGAAACTATTAATTCGGTAACAACAGAATCGGCAGCAAGTATCAGCGAAGTTGCACGCACTGCCGATGATTTAAGCAGAATGACAGAAAATCTGCAGAATTTAATAAGCAATTTTAAGATTGATATGAAACGAGCTGTTGCTAAATCCGGTTTCGAATTACAGAACAGACGTTTCTAAAAAAAAATCCTTCCAAAGCCGGTAAAAATTTACCGGCTTTTTTATTTTAAAGCTTTCTTTACTGTTATCTTAATTTTAAATGAGTTATTTTTCACCTTATTAAAAATATTTGGTGAATATGATAAAACCAGCTTATGTAATATCGATACCGGTAATTTGTTTAATATTATTTTTAACAAGGTGCGATAATAAGGAAGATAAATCTGCATCTGAAGAAAAAACAGGATACAGCATAATGCCAGACAATAATGTCCCCGATTTTTCAGGAAAAAACGCGCTTGATTATGTTTATAGGCAAGTTGAATTCGGTCCGCGCAATCCAAATTCAAATGGACATAAAAATGCGCTTGCCTTTTTATCGGAAGAATTAGCAAAGTATTCGGATACTTTGGTTCTTCAAAATTTCACATATAGTGGATATAATGAAGAAAAACTTTTTCTTACAAATATAATTGGAAAAATTAATCCTAAAGCTTCTAATAGAATACTGCTCTGCGCTCACTGGGATACAAGACCGATGGCTGATCAGGATTCCGATCCGGCGAAAAGAGATTTGCCTATTTTAGGCGCAAATGACGGAGCAAGCGGAGTTGCTGTGTTGCTGGAAGCAGCGAAAATATTAAAAGTAAGAAAACCGCTTTTCGGTGTAGATATAATTCTTTTAGATGGTGAAGATTACGGGAAAGCAAGCGATATAAATAATTTCTGTATAGGTTCAAAATATTTTGCAGCTACAAAAAGCAGAGATTATAATCCGGAAATAAGTATTCTTTTAGATTTGGTAGGCGATAAAGAAGCTAAGTTTTTTAAAGAGGCAAATTCTACGGCTATCAATAAAAGACTTGTCGATGAAGTCTGGAAAATAGCAGCGCGTAAAGGCTACAATAAATTTGTCGGTCAAACTGGTTCGGCAATCTATGATGATCATATCCCATTATCCGAAGCTGGAATAATGACAATTAATATTATAGATGCGGAACTTGTAGGGGGACACGCAAGCGATTCGCGCAGAAATTATTGGCACACTCATAAAGATACACCCGATAATTTAAGCGCCGAAACCCTGGGAGAAGTAGGTACTGTGCTGATAAATCTTATTTATTCAATAAAATTTAATAACTGATATGAAAAAATATAAAGAGTTTAAAATATTACTTGAACCGTTTGAAACTGAAATTGTAACCGGACTTTTGTGGGAATTAGAGATAACCGGAATAAATGAAGAAAAAGATTTTCTTGTTGTGTTTGCTGATGAAAAAAGCAGTACAGGAACAAAGGAAATTGAATCAATTTTATCTAAATTAAAAAAAGAAAAAATTCTCCGGACTTTTTCAGTTACCGAAAGCTTGTTAGAAGACAAAAACTGGAACGAGGAATGGGAAAAAAGTATTCAGGTTGTAGAGGTAGATGATAGAATTGTTATAAAACCCTCTTTCCGTAAATATGAAGAAAAACCGGGACAAATTATAATTACTATCGATCCGAAAATGTCTTTCGGTACCGGGGAACACCAGACAACGCAAATAATGATTAAACTGCTGGAGAAATATCTCATTCCTGATTGTGAACTTCTTGATGTTGGAAGCGGAACAGGAATTTTAGCAATTGCAGCTGTAAAACTCGGTGCAAAAAAAGCAGTTGCAGTTGATATTGATGAATGGTGTTTGATGAACGGGTTGGAAAATTGCAGGTTAAATAATGTTGAAGATAAGATTGATATAAGACAGGGTGAGTTGAAAAATATTGAAGATAAAAAATTTGATATGGTTTTGGCAAACATCAATAAAAATATCCTTATCGAAATTAAAGATGAAATTCGTAAAAGGCTTTCTGCTGAGGGAATTTTAGTTTTATCAGGGCTTCTGTTTTCGGATGAAAATGATATACGCTCGCACTACGAACCAATAGGATTTAAGGTAATTGAAAAGATGCAAATGAAAGAGTGGATTGGACTTGTATTAAAATGGCATTAATCACAGTAAATTTTCACATGTTAAAGATTTTATAAAGCAGACGATTATATATAAAAAAATACTTTTTTATGGCAAATCCAATGCAAGAAATTGAACAATTAAAAAAGCTTCTTGAATTAAAAGAAATAGAGCTTGCGCAGTTTAAAAAAAATCTCGAAGAATCTGAAGCTGCTGCAAAAAGAAACGGAGAACTTCTTCACTCAGTAGTTGAAGCAGCAGCAAGCAAAATAGGGCAGGATTTTTTTGATAATATTGTAATTAAACTTTCGGAATGGCTGGGAGCTGAATGTGTTTTAATCGGGCGGATGACTGAAAATGAAAGAGTGGAAGCCGTGCCTCTTTTACTTGACGGAAAAATATCGCACGGTTTTTCCTATGAACTTGCAGGCTCGCCATGCGAAATTACTTCGCGAAAAGGGTATTGCTGTTATACTGAAAATGTGATAAATATTTTTCCAAAAGATCAGATTTTAGTTGATCTGAATGCAGAATCCTACATAGGTTCAGCTTTATTCAATAAGGATGGAATTGTTAACGGGGTTATATGCGCTGTATCAAGAAAAAAACTGAATGTTCCTGTTTATGCTCAGGATATTATGAAAATTATAGGGGCAAGAGTAACTGCCGAATTAGATAGAATTAAAATGGAAGAGGAACTAAAAAAATCGGAGGCTGAGCTGAGGGAAAGCAATGCAGCTAAAGATAAATTTTTCTCAATTCTCGCACACGATCTGAAAAATCCACTAAGTTCAATTCTTGGCTTTTCGAAATTACTAATTACCGATTATGATGTTTATTCTGCCCAAGAACACCAAGATTTTGTTAAAACAATCCATAACGCTACCCAGCAGACATATATTTTATTAGAAAATCTTTTAACCTGGTCGCTTTCGCAGCAAAAGGTTCTGGAATACCGTCCTAAAAAAATATTACTTAAAAGTATTGTTGATGATTCGTTAGTTGTTTTAAGCAATCAGGCATCAGGTAAAAAGATAAAGATTAACAGTTCAATACCGGAAAATGTTGAGGTTTTTGGCGATTACGATATGCTGTCTGTCGTATTCCGAAATCTTATTTCTAATGCAATTAAATTTACCAAAAGCGGCGGAACAATTAAAATATTTCTAAATACGAACAATCAGAATAACGGCAAAAATATAGAAATTGTTGTCCAGGATAACGGCATTGGCATATCACCTGAAAGGCTCGGAAATTTGTTTAATATGCTGAAAGTAGACTCGACACCCGGTACTAAAGATGAATGCGGAACAGGTTTGGGGTTGATTTTATGCAAAGATTTGATTGAAAAACACAAAGGGTCCATTAGAGCAGAAAGTAAACCCGGCGAGGGGAGCACCTTTTTTGTAAAGTTAAAGAAAAGTTGATTTTACTTTATATCGCTAACCCTGCATATACTTTTAAAATTACAGTAACTGCATACTTTTTTTTCCTTATCAGGCAAAGCCGAAAGACCGAATTTCCCTTCTTGAATAGAATCTGAATATTTTTTAATAAATTTTCTTACAGAATCGATAAGATTGCGGTTTGCTTCTAAGGGATCGCTTTTTTTATCGGGGAAAACTATTTTCTTTTCTAACTTATCCGAATATTTAAGAGAGTAGATTTGCATTGCATAAGGTAAATGTTCAATTTCTGTTTTCTTTTGCAATAAATGAGCAGCCGCATCGGCATAAACTGGTAATTGAAGCGATAAACCATTATAAAGATCATCTTTCGTAATATTTGCTTTTCCTGTTTTATAATCAACAACCGAAACAGTATTATCTTGTATTTCAATACGGTCAATCTTGCCGCGAAGCATAACACCTTCAATTTCAAAAGGTTCGTCGGAGCTTAAGAATTCATCTCTTTTATCAGAATAAACCGAACCGAAAGCGGTTTCGAAATATGCTGGGATAAATCCTGTAATATCATTTCTTTCATTTAAAAGGAATTTATAAAGGATTGAATTCTCAATTTTCCCGTTGATTCCGAAGATTTTTTCTTTATCCCAAAACGCCATCGGCGATTTAAATATATCTTCTTTCTCAAGTTTCTTTTCGGCAAAATTAAAAAGCATTTTAATTGCTGCCGAAAATTCTTCGTTGCTGCAGCCGGCTAATTTAATATTTTTCGCTTTTAACTCGATAAAAAAATCAAAAAGAATATCGTGCAAAAAATTCCCTATTTCAAGTCCGGCAGCTTCTTCTTCGGGTTCTTCAATTATTTCCAAATGCAAAATTCTTTCTGCAAAAAATTTAAATGGACATTTTGCATAGGTTTCGAATTGGGTAATCGAATATTGTTTTTCTGTATTTGGAATTGGTCCGGTATAACCGTTCCAGCCGGATACTGATAAATCATTTTGTTGCCGGAGCTTGTTAATTTTTATCTTTTCAAGAATATTATTTTTATCATCGGGAAGATTATCTGAAAGGATGTTTTTAATTTCTTCCTGATTGAGCAATGCCGATTTTCCGAAAAGAATACCGGCTTCTTCATAATTAAGAATGTAATTTTTATAGTGCGAAATATTCTTTTTTTTGCATTCAAAAATTGCTAAAAAATCTTTAATGAATGAAGAAGTTTCCAACTCGGTTTTCCCATCCGATGCCGGATAAGAAAGCCAGAGTTTTTTATTCCAGGAGTTTAAGGCAGTGTAAAACTTATATCTTTCTTCCGAAATGTGAATATTTTCTTGTTTGAAAAAAGTCCCTGAAGAAAATATTTCCGGCTGGTAGCGGGTAGGGAAATCACCATCGCACATTCCGCCTAAAAATAAATAACCGGCATTTATCCCGCGCATTTCTTCAACTGATGTAACAAGAACACCGTATCCGGATTTTTCTTTAACATTAAACCTCGAGGATGAGGAAATAAGCCTTAATTTGTCGAGAAAAAATTGCAGAGGAAATTTTGACGGGCTACTTTCTGCCGAGGTAAAAAGATTGAAAATTTCGGAGATTGTATCGGTAAAAAGACTGAGCGCTTTTATGTTTTCTTCAGTCTTACTGCCCGAATGCTTTAAGATACTTGATACAAAATCCGAATCAATAATCAGTTTTTCTAATTCCAGAATAAACTCTTTGTATGTTAGATTTTTTTCGAATGGTTTAAGAATTTTTTCAATATAACATATTGTATGTAAAGCTGAATTATAATCTTCTTTCGAAAAACCTTTATAATCTTCTCCTGTTTCACTTTCAAATTCGGAAGATAAAATCAATTCTTTCAGTTTATTAATCCAATTAAATCTGCCCGAAACAATTCCGAAAACCGAACATATTCTTTCAAGATTTTTAGGATTGAATTTATGGGGTAAAAAATAGCCGGAATAACCGATTCGCAGGATATCTTTATAATAAAAATCGTTTTCAAGAATTTCCAGCAATTTAATTAATGCAATAACCGGCTGCGAACTGTCCGTGCTTATCCGGTCAGTAAGATTTAGCGGAATGCCGTATGAAGGAAAAATTTCGCGGACAAAGGACGAGTAGTTTGAAATAAGATTAAAAGCAACACAAATATCCGAAGGTTCAGTCTTCTCCTCTTTTAGCAAAAGTTTTATTTCTTTTGCAATTAACTCAACTTCTTCGCTTCGGTTTTTGGCTTCAATAAGGGTGACCTTTTCTTTGAATAAATCAGTGCAGAAATTCTTTTTTAGAAAAAGATTTTCGCGGATTATATTTTTAAATCCGTTTGATGATGAACCCGATTTATCAAATACTTGCCTGAATCCGTTTTTCTCGAAAAAATAAAAGCATTCGTTAAGGTGCGAAAAAATCATCTGATTGTTAACATAATAGTCGAAATTTATGAATAATTCATTCTGCAAAAAGCCGCTGATGCGGTTTATTATTTCAATTTCGGGTTTGTAAAATTGATTAAATCCTGAAATAAAAGCTGTTTTAACTTTTGGGAATAAGCCTTCGAAGGATTTTTTGATTTCATTTTTATCTTGGATTATCAGTTCCCGGTAAATATCTCCTATTTCAAATGATTTCAATGTTTTGCAGTATTTAAGATAGGATTCGTAAATTATTGCTATATCTTTTGCTTTACGTTTTTCTAAGGGTGTTAATTCTTCTGCTTCCTGAAAAAGCATTTCCGGCGATACTAAATTCTTTTTGTATTCCGAAATTACGTTTTTAATTCTGTCTAATGTCCCGTCGGGAATACTGCTTCCTTTCCCTCCGAAATAACCAAGTTCAAGATTGTTTATAGAAGTTTTTAACATTACAGCCATTGCTGCTTCGCTTGCTTCGGAAAAAGGAATTAAATTTTTTAATAATTTTACGGATAGGGTTGTTAAAGTTTCAATTGTAATACCTGATGTGGTTTTACCCGGACATTCTTTGATAAGCTGTTTTTTAAGATTACGCAACTTCCTGTTTGTAGGAACAATAAATAAAATATTATCAATCTTGTTTTGATTTATCAAATCACTTATTAAATGATCGGTATCAATATTTTTAATATTATTTTTAGAAATTATCATTGTTTAAATTCGAATTATTAATAAATTGCCAGCGAACATTTTATCAGCATTGCTTGTTTTGTGGTTACAAAATTAGCTTATAAACGAACAAGAAAATTATTATATTTTGAAAAGAGTTTTAATAATAAGTTATAACATAAAGAATTAAGGTCATAAATGAAAAATATATTTTTCATAGTAGTTTTGTTTATTTCCTTTCCGGTGTTTGCGCAAAAACTTGGTGAAATGGCACCCGAAGAACTTCCGGGAGAATTTCCGCCTTATCAATTCGGTTTCGATTTAATGTTTACCGAAGGAGGATTTGGATTCGGCACTTTTTTAAGGCGCGAAATTATGACAGATGTTTCTGCTTTTATCGATATTTCTATAAGCGAAGCAAAAGGCGAAAAAGAAATGGAATACTATGATTATTACGGACAGCCATTTGTTATAAACAAAAAAAACCGCGTTTTTCTTATTCCGTTGAATGTCGGTTTGATGTACCGATTATTTTCACACCAGCTTACGGATAATCTGCGTCCTTATATAATCGCCGGAATAGGTCCTACACTTATTTTAACTACACCGTACGAAAGAAACGGCGAGCTTGTGGAATTCTTTAACTCTTTTAAATATTCGCATCCGTATTATACATTGGGCGGATATTTTGGCGTAGGCGCAAATTTCGGATTGAGCCGCGACTATGTTATAGGCGTAAACGTCCGCTATTTTTATACGAAGTTAGGTAAAGGCATCGAAAATGAAACCGGCAATTTTCAGAAAGAATTCGGCGGAGTCTTTCTTGCAATAAATCTTGGTTTTATGTATTAGTTCAATCATTTTTTAAAATCTATTAAAAGGTAATTTTATGAAGAAAAGTGTTTTATTGTTTCTAACTGTTATGTTTATAAATATTCAAGCGCAAACTGAGAGCATCCCTCTGCTGAAGGATGTTTTTAAAGATAAATTTTATATAGGCAACGCTCCAAGCGATTACATAATAAAAGGAAATGATCAAAAAGCATTGGAAATTTTAGCTGAACAGCACAACAGTATTACTGCCGAAAATGTTATGAAATGGGAATCAGTACATCCGCAGCCGGGAAAATACAATTTTGAAGCTGCCGACAGATTTATTGAATTCGGTCTGAAGAATGATATGTATATTATCGGGCACACGCTTGTTTGGCATTCGCAGACTCCAAGATGGGTTTTCCAAGATGCAAATGGAAATCCCGAAACACGTGAAGGATTAATTGCAAAAATGGAAGAGCATATAACTACAGTTATGAGCAGATATAAAGGCAAAGTTAAAGCTTGGGATGTTGTTAACGAAGCTTTTAACGAGGATGGGACTTTGCGTAGCAGTCCTTGGCAGAAAATTATTGGCGACGATTTTATTAAAATTGCTTTCCAAATTGCCAATAAAGTTGATCCCGATGCAAAATTAATTTATAACGATTACAATTTGTGTTTCAAAGCAAAACGCGAGGGATGCATTAAATATATTAAAAGTCTGCTTGATGAAGGCGTGAAAGTTTATGCAATTGGAGAACAAGGTCACTGGGATATGGTTAGTCCTAAAAATGAAGAAATTATTGGTTTTTTTGAAGATGTGAAGAAAATCGGATTAAAAGCAATGATTACAGAGCTGGATATAAATGTGCTGCCGAATCCGTGGAATTTTACTGGAGCAGATGTTAGTGTAAACTTTGCAGCAAGACCTGATGCAAATCCTTACACAGATGGATTGCCGGATAGTGTTGAAACCAAGCATGCAGAAAAATATGCAGAGGTT
The DNA here is from genome assembly GCA_964437215.1 of uncultured Melioribacteraceae bacterium. GTDB lineage: Bacteria > Bacteroidota > Ignavibacteria > Ignavibacteriales > Melioribacteraceae > JAAYAN01. The sequence goes on from CAYTFZ010000004.1 coordinate 47,451, forward strand.
TTCAGCATATTCCTTGAATATCAAGATATTCTGGACAGAGTAACCTTTTGGGGAGTACACGATGGACATTCCTGGAAAAATAATTTCCCGGTAAGAGGAAGAACAGATTACCCGTTATTGTTTGACAGGCAATACCAGCCTAAAAAAGCTTTTTATTCAATTATAGATTTAGTTAAATAATAATTTATGTTTTATCTCAAAGATGCCGGGAGAAATCCTGCGCATCTTTGAATATATTTTTCCCAATCATCAGCTTTTCCACTTAATTGTACACCCGATCGAAAATGTTTCAGGCATCGAAATTTCTTTTCCTTGCAGCATTTCGGAAATTGCTTCTTCGAGATAACGGGTTTTCACTTGTTCAGCGTCCTGCCAATTATCATCAATTTTTCCGTGATAACGTAATTTCTTATCCGCATCGAAAAGAAATGCCTCGGGGGTGTGAGTTGCACCAAAAACTTTTGCAACCGATTGGTCTTCATCGCGCAAATACAAAAAATTAAAATTCTTCTCCCTGCTTCTTGCAATCATATTTTCGAAACTGTCTTCGGGGTATTTTTCGGAATCATTTGAATTTACAGCTGCAATTGCAATGTCGTTGTAATATTTTTTCTGTAAATCAATTATCCTGTTTTCATAAGCTTGAACATAAGGGCAATGATTGCAAGTGAAAATAATGACTAATCCCTTTTTTATAAGATTTTTTAGCGTGTAGATTTTTCCGTCAGTAGCCGGTAAAATACAATCGGGCATTTCCGAACCGATAATTAATTTATCTGTTGCCATATTTTTCCTGAATAAATTAGTTTATAATTTCTTAATTTTAAAAAGAATACTAAAAAATATGCTGAACTTTTTAAAGTTAATAATTTTTAATGAGAAGGTGATTAGTGAAGAATGTTTTGCAAATCAACGAGATCTACAGCAGATACGATACTTATTCCGAAAAGAGTTTATCAGGCAGAATTATTAAAGTTGAAAATATTATGCCATTACTAAAAGAATTTTCGGCAAAACACCTTTTTGAAGTAAAAGTTATTGGAAATTCAGTTAAAGGCAAGCCTGTTCATTCAATAAAATTCGGGCACGGAAAAACAAAAGTGCTGATGTGGACGCAAATGCATGGTGACGAACCGACGGCAACTAAAGCTGTTTTCGATCTTCTGAATTTTCTATCTGCTGCCGACGATTTTGAAAATTTGCGGAAAACAATATTTAAAAATCTTACAGTCCAGATAATCCCGATGCTTAATCCAGATGGCGCCGAAATTTTTACCCGCGAGAACGCACTGAATATTGATATAAACAGAGATGCAAAAAGATTGCAGTCACCCGAAGCCAAAATATTATGGGATATCCGTGAAAAATTCAATCCGGATTTCGGGTTTAATCTGCACGATCAAAATAACCGCTATTCGGCCGGAAAAACTTTTAAAAGCGCAGTTATTTCGATGCTTGCTCCTCCGTATAATAAAAAGAAGACAGTTGATAAAACCCGAAAAAAAGCCATGCAGATAATTGTTGATATCCGAAGAGAGTTGAAAAAATTTGTGCCGGGACATATTGCAAGATATAATGACGATTTTGAACCCAGAGCTTTCGGCGATAATTTTATGCGGCGTGGAACAAGTACAATTTTAATTGAATCGGGTGGCTGGAAAGATGATGATGATAAGGAATTTGTAAGGAAAATGAATTTTCTGGCATTTATTTCAGCATTGAGTTCAATCGCATCTAAAAGTTATAAAGAATCCCGATTTAAAGAATATTATAGAATACCGGAAAATGAAAAAATTCTGTTTGATGTACTTCTCCGCAATCTTATAAGGAAAATTAACGGCTGCGAGCATATTGTTGATATTGGAATCAACCGGACCGAACAGGTTGATGAAAACGGCAGAATCTTTTATAAAGGTACTATTGGAGATTTGGGTGATTTATCCACTTTTTTTGGATATGAAGAATATGACCTTGAAGGATTCGAAATAAAAAAAGCCGAATACTTTTCGGAAAAATTTAGAAATATTGAAAACATTGAAATAAAGAATATTGATAGAGAGTTACAAAACGGAAAAATGATAATCCTCGTGAATGAAAAAATTCCCCGCGACCGTCCCTTTGAATTACCTATTTTAGTAATTAACGAAAACGATAACTTCGACAATTTAATAAAAACCGATTGCCCTGCATTCTTTTCAATATGCAAAGACAATAAAAACAATTATTCTGTTGTAAACGGTTTCTTCCGCGATAATTTTATTACGTCTTCGCAAAAAACTAATGGAATTGTGATGAAACTATGAAGAGCAAGAAAAATAATTATTTTATAGTTTAACCGCGTAAACCTGTTGTTTTTTACAGTTTGCTGGCTGGCAAATTATCAGCAGCAAAAAACTAATCCTTATGAAATAAGAAGACAAATTGAATATGAGAAATATATTATTCTCACATTCAGTTTTAAGATTTAACATTCGAATTTAAATACTGTTGAATATTTAGAAGAAAAGGATATATTTACTCTTAAAAAAAGAAAATTCTTATAAAGAGGTTTTCTATGTTTAAGAAAAAATACCAAAGAATCTTTTTCATAACGTTTTATCTTTCATATTTTGCTTACCCTGCTTTTAGTCAAGCGCAAATGCAATTTAATATTACTGAGGATATTAAAACGGAGTTTGCAACATATCATCCTTTCCCCGCAGTTTTTAATCCTCAAATCTCCTCATTTACCATTGAACCTGATTTAAGTGATGTTCAATATTTACCTCCGATTAGTCCAGAAGATTTGAATATGCTGAAAAATAATCACTTTACTGTTCGTAAAAGCGAGTTTACACAAATTTATGATGTTTATAATGCAGCAACGCTTGGGAGTGACCCTGTTTTTATTACTTCTGATGCAGTTTTACACGCCTATCACGTTTTGTACGACCGTTTTTTAATGAAGACAGAGAGTAATAAATTTTATTCTTCACTGAATGAATTAACAGATTCGCTTTTAAACAAGACTTATTTCCTTTACAAAAATGAAGAGACTTTAGATGTAAAAGAAGCATTGTTCAGGAATCTAGCTTTTTTTTCTGTTGCAAAAAAACTATTATCGGTGGATAGTATTGTTGTATATGATGAAGTAAAGGATTTAGTAAATGAAGAAATCCAGCTTATTAATCAGCATCAGGGATTTAGTTATTCGCCGATTTTGGGAAACTTTTCGCAGCTCGATTACAGCCAGTTTCAGGTTCGCGGGCACTATACAAAGTCGGATACATTATCGGCATACTTTAAAACAATGATGTGGTATGGATGGACTATTTTTACAATGGAGCCTGATTTGTTCGGTAACCTTTCTTTAACCCATACGCTGCAAGCTTTGTTCAATGTTAAGATAATTTATTCGGATGAAGAACTATTAAACTTGTGGAAAGCTATTTATGAGCCGACAGTCTTTTTTGCAGGAAAAACTGACGATCCTAATCTAAAGGATTACAAGAAAATTGCTGATGAAATATACGGAGAAAATTTTGTCGAATTATCTCCACAAAGTATTGCAAATACTGAAATGCTGAATAGTTTTATCGAAAAAGCAAAAATGCTGCCAGAGCCGAAAATCCCGAATTATATTTACGGAAGCACAGGTGTATATAAGGGTTTCAGGTTTATGGGACAAAGATTTATTCCCGATTCGTATATGTTTTCGGGATTAGTATATCCATCAGTTGGCAGCCGGTTTTTCCCAAAAGGACTTGATTTAATGTATGTGTTGGGTTCCGAAAGAGCTTATTCAATTTTAGATTCTGTATATCACGAAACTGAAAATGCTGCTTACGTTTCTCAATTAAACCAATTCAGAACGGAATTCAGTAATAAATCAGGCGAAGAATGGGTTCAAAATTTATATTGGGATTGGCTTTATTGTTTAATGCCGCTGCTTTATGAGAAAAATTCCGGGTATCCTTATTTTATGCAGAACATTGCCTGGATGGATAAAGAACTTTTAACAGCCTTAGCTTCTTGGGCAGAATTACGGCACGATACTATTCTTTACGGCAAACAAAGCAGTACGCCTAGAACCAGTCTGCCCGAAACAGCTCCGGGATATGTTGAACCTAATCCATATTTGTATGCCCGTCTGGCAAGTCTTGTAAAATATACAAAAGACGGATTGCAGAGTTTTAATTTGATGAATGAAAATATTTTGAAATCCACTCAGTTGTTAGAGGATTATTTATTGTTCTTAAGAGATGCATCAATAAAGGAATTGGAAGAAATTCCGCTTTCGGAACAGGATTATAAAAATATTTTAAGCTTCGGTTCAATACTAAGCCAGTTAGTTAATGATCCGGACGATAAGACAGGTAAAGATAAAATGCCTGTTGTTGCAGACGTTCATACCGATCAAAATACTAACAGATGTCTTGAAGAAGCTGTAGGATTTCCGCTGGAAATACTTGTTATTGTAAATGAAGGAGGAGTTAAAAGACTTGCCAGAGGGGTAGTATTTTCGTATTATGAATTTACTCAGCCTATTGAAACCAGGCTTACTGATGAAGCCTGGTTTGAAATGTTGAACAATACTCCTCCTGATTTGCCCGATTGGTTTGAAAGTTTTATGGACTTAAATGCTTCTCAGCCTACATATTTGCAGGATGAAGTTCCTAATCTTTTTGGAAACAAATTTAATTATACAGTATCAGTTGATCCTGATTTAAGCGGTATTCCTGAAATTTTCGCATTATCACAAAATTACCCAAATCCGTTTAATCCTTCTACAATAATAAGGTATTCCCTGCCTGCCGGCAGGCAGGAATTACCAATGAACAATATGGTAACTCTTAAAATCTATAATATGCTCGGTCAGGAAGTAGCAACACTTGTAAACAAAGAACAACCAGCCGGAAATTATGAGGTTAAATTTGATGCCGGAAATCTTGCTTCGGGAGTATATCTGTACCGTTTGCAGGCAGGTGAATTTTCTTCAGTAAAAAAACTTATTCTTATGAAGTAGAACGAATTTATCTAATAATAAATAGAGAGTTTTATGAACAAAAATGTGCTTTTAAGGAAGTTTTTAATATTATCGGTTATTTTAATTTTAACAGGAACAATCAATTTATTTTCTGAAACGCAGAAAAATATTCACGCCTGGGAAATGGTAGAAATAGAACTATTGGCAGAAAAAGAATATGAAAATCCATACAAAGATGTAATTTGCTGGGTAAAATTAAAGGGACCTGATTTTGATAAACTTGTATATGGTTTTTGGGATGGCGGAAAATCCTTTAAGGTTAGAATTGTTGCAGAAAAATCAGGAGTTTGGAATTGGGAAAGCGGCTCAAATCAGGCAGATGACAAAGGCTTAAACGGAAAAACTGGTTCGTTTACTGCAATTGAATGGACTGAACAGGAAAAATCGGCTAATCCGAATCGCAGAGGTTTTATACGTCCTACTTCAAACGGACGGGCATTGCAATATGCTGACGGAACACCTTATTTTATGATAGGCGATACTTGGCTTGCAGGAGCTACCTGGCGTTTGCCTTTCCGGAATGCGGCGACAAATGACGACTATATTCCGTCTCCGGGGATCGGTTTTGAAGATGCTGTGAATTACAGAAAAAATCAAGGGTTTAATTCAGTAAGTATGATTGCCTGCTTCCCTAACTGGGAATCGGATTACAACCCAAGCACTTATGCAGATGAAAATGGGATTTATCCTCGTAATGCTTGGGAAAAGTTTGAATATCTTACAAAAGACGGAAAAATGACCTCAAAAAATATGCGGGATGAATATGGAAATATTCCATTTAAAATGTCAGAAAAGCATCCAGGGGTTGCAGATTTTGAAAGAATAATTCCGGAATATTTTAAAAGTCTGGATAGAAAAATGCAATATCTTTCTGAACAAGGATTTGTTCCGCTGCTCGAAACCGTTAGAAGAGATATGTGTCCCACTTGGAAAGCTTATTTCGATTTCAATGAATCATATTCAAGATTTGTTCAGTATTTAAGTTCGCGTTACGGCGCATATAATTTTATTTACAGTAAAATTCATCTCGATTGGATTCCTCAATTATACAGTATAACGGCCAATGAATTTAACGAAGCGCTTATTTATCACTTAAATAAATACGGACATATGCCTTTCGGGCAGCCGGTAACAACATTAATCAGCAATTCAACTTATATGCAGTTCGGTCACGCTGAGGATTGCCCTTGGCTAACTATGCACAGCGTAGGAAATAAACCCCGCGATCACCGTGTGGCAGATTCGCTGGAGCAGATATTCAACTTGAATCCTCCATATCCTGCAATAAATTTTGAACCATATTACACAGGATGGGATCACGAAATTAATATGCCTAACGGAGAAAGACCGCCGGCAAATTCGGAGCGCGATAATTACTTTGCAAGAGCGCAGATGTACGGATCGGTTCTTTCGGGCGGACTATCGGGTCACGTTCACGGAACGGCAGCATACGATATTACAACAACCGGTGAACCGGAAGGAATGCGCCCGCATATTTGGGATGCTTTAAAATACGAATCTGCAAACTATATGAAGCATTTAAAATCATTTATTTTATCGGAAGGAAAAGAATATCAGAATTTAGTGCCGACAAGACAAGATATTTTACCCAATAAAGCACTAAATAGTCCGGAAAAGGGTCTTGATGGATGGGCTTATATGCTTACAAATTCCGAACGGAAAATGGCTTTCTTGTATTTTGAAAATGAATCAGAAGTGCCTGAATTGAAGAATTTTAAGAAAAATGCTGAATATAAATTTCATTGGTTTAACACAATCACTGGTGAATGGAAAGAAGAAATTACGATTAAGACAGATGAAAATGGGAATCTTGTCCTTCCAAATTTTCCGGATAACAGGAAAAAATCGGATAGAGACTGGGCTGCAAAAGTAATACTGAAAAGCAAAAACTGATATTAAATTATTGAGAGGGGAATACGGCAAAATTCCCTTCTTCTTTTCCCAACCAAAATATTTTTAAAGAGGATGAAGTAGAAAATATTATCAATTTAGTAAAAATATAATGATATTACTTTAGTTCATTTATATTTGTTCAGTTCATATTGGGTAAACGGTAAGTTCAAATAAAATTACTACAAATTAAACTAAGAGACAGGAGCTGTTATGCATTTACGTTTTACAATGTTTTTATTAAGTATTATTTTCGTTCTGAATTCAATTCAGGCACAAATTGGAACTCACTTTTCAACAACCGGAGGTGTTGCTTTCCCTCAGGCTGAGGATAGTGATTTATGGAATACAGGATATACTGTGAAGACAGATGGATTTTTTAAGATTGCCGATAACTGTTATTTGGGATTTCGTATTGGCTATACTTGGGCTTCAGTAAATGAAGAAAAATTTATGGATGAAATTGTGCCGAGTTTTAATGGGGATGTTGAACTTAGCGGATATCTTCAGCATGGAGAAATAGTACCTTCTTTCCGGTATATTTTTAATGATTCGGAAGATTCGGATATTAAATTTTTTGGTCAGGCTGGAGCCGGATTTTATTATACCCGCCGTAATTACTCATATAGCGGAGAGTATCATAGTGGTATGAGCCATCGATATATTTGGGGAGCTGATGCCTTAAATGAATCTTCTGCAGGTATCGATTTAAGTGCAGGAATGATGATACAATTAAGCAGTGGTTTTGGCATCACAATTTATCCTATGTATCATGTAATATTCAACGATTCTGAGGATAAAATGCTCTCGTTGAATTTAGGAATTGTTTATTAAAAGAGTATGAGTAAGAGGTAAGAGTAAGGGGGATTTCTTACTCTTACTCATAAATCTTACTCTTGTTTACTTTCAAGCCAGCGTTCTGCATCAATTGCAGCCATTGCACCTGTCCCGGCTGCTGTAATTGCCTGACGGTAAGTTTTATCAGCAACATCTCCCGCAGCAAATACACCTTCAATATTTGTATAAGTTGATCCCGGCTTTACAATTAGATAACCGGTTTCATCCATATCAAGCTGACCTTTAAATAATTCGGTATTAGGTTTATGACCTATAGCCATAAAAATACCGTCAACCGGAACAACTTCTGTAGAACCATCTTTTGTGTTTTTTAATCGCGCAGAAGTAACCATCTTTCTTCCGTTTTCATCAACACCTAATATTTCATCAATAACTGTATTAAGCATAAATTTAATTTTAGGATTTTTCTGTGCCCGTTCGAGCATTATTTTTGAAGCGCGGAATTCTTCACGGCGATGAATTACAGTTACCTCGGAAGCAAAACGGGTTAAATAATTTGCTTCTTCCATTGCGCTGTCGCCGCCTCCAACAACAAATATCTTTAAATTCCGGAAGAAAAATCCATCGCAGGTAGCACAAGCTGAAACACCGTAACCCATATATTTACTTTCCGATGGGATACCCATTAGTCGCGCGCTTGCTCCTGTTGAAATAATTACAGCATCAGCTGTGTGAATTTCATTTTCAGTTTTGATAGTAAATGGTCTTTTAGAGAAATCAACCTCTGTAACTACTTTGAAAAAACTTTGTGCCCCGAAACGCTGAGCTTGTTTACGCATAATGTCCATTAGTTCGGGACCGTTAATACCGTTTTCGAATCCCGGAAAATTTTCAACTTCCGTTGTAATTGTAAGCTGTCCTCCGGGCTGTATTCCTTCAAAAATAACAGGTTCCAGATTTGCCCGGGAAGCATAAATAGCGGCTGTTAATCCGGCAGGACCAGATCCGATTATTACTATATTGTGATGATGATTTTCAGACATATTTTCTCCGTTACTCAAAATTTTAACTTTTTATTGGATTCATTTAATAATAATAAGATTCAAAAAATATTATATAAAAATATTCAATTGGTTATTGAATTCATAGTTTAGAAAATTAAAACTATGAATCGATAAAGACCTTTTTAAACTTCTGCATTACCTTTTCGGGAGAAAAATCCTGCGAAAAAGCATCGTAATTATATTTATTATTTGGTTTAAAATTTACTAAAATATTATAAAGCTGTTCGTCATCAAAATAATAAATTCCTTTCTCCTTAAGATGCCAGAAGTGTGCCTGTTCGGGAGAACGCGCAAATGTAATAACCGGTTTGTTTTTAATCGAAAATTCTCCAACCGCAATTCCGAAAGTTTCACCGCGTAAACGGGCATGAAGCATAGCATCGCAAGTGTTAATAAATGCGGTTTTTATTTTATCATCTGCCGTACCGCTAACAAATTTAATGTTTTCAAATGATTCGCCATCCAAAAAATTATCTGTGTTCATAAAAATGAAATAAATATTGCTCCGTTCACGGGCAATATACTTTACAACTTCTTTTACAAAATCTATATCAAATGTATCTTTACCGCCATAACGTCCAAAAACTGTTGCATCCGCAGGTATTTTTAAATATTCGCGGAAATGAAGTTGAACATCTGGAAGCTGAACAATATGCGGAACATAATCAAATTGTCCGCCGGTTACTACTTTGCTCATCCATTCCGAGATTACAGCATAAACATCCCCGTGCGGTTCAATTTCCCGAAAAACGCAATGAATACAATTTTTCGCTCCTTTTGCCAAAATACCATCGTTGGTTCCGTGCTTTATCGCATAAAAAATATCACTTTTAGTCGAGTTGATAATTCTATTTAAATCTGTTAAATCACTGTACCAATTAATTTTTCCAAACCGTTTTTCAAATCTCTCAATCGCTTCAGTTGCATTGTGCTGATTATTTCGATTTGCAACAATAATCGATTTATTACAAAGAATTTCTTCATTAAAATGCGCGTAATCGAATAAAGCGACTTCTGTTCCCCGGATTGAAATTCCATTTGTATGAAATGCTATTTTCATTTTACGTATTTTTAGTTTAATTCAAATTTATGGAAAAATGAGGAGATGTAAAACCTTTTTGTAGGAATGATTCTAAGTTTTTTTTTTAATAAAACCTGCATTTCTTTTTAATCCTTTAAGCTTTGCTCGCATTATCGGACTTTCAAAAAAAATCTCTTTGAACTCCGAATTTGTCATTGTCATAATTTGGTTTAAATTTATTTCTTTGTATAGAATTTTCGAAAAATCAGGACTTTTTGTTTCAACAGCAAATTTAATATTCCAAGGGCAAACATCCTGACAAATATCGCATCCGAAAACCCAATTATTAAATTTTCCTTTAAACTCTTCCGGAATTTCACTTTTATTTTCAATTGTAAGGTAGGAAATGCATTTATTTGCATCCAAAACATATTCACTGATAATTGCATTTGTCGGGCAGGCATCAATGCAGGCAGTGCATTTCCCGCAAAAATCTTGCGCCGGAATATCATACTCGAATTCCGAATTGCAAATAATGTTTGCAATAAAAAACCAACTTCCAATTTCTTTTGAAATGATATTAGTATTTTTGCCTTGCCAGCCAAGTCCCGATTTTACTGCCCATACTTTGTCCATCACTGGTCCGGTATCAACATAACTAACAGCTTTAAATTCCGAATCTATATTTTTAAGATTTTGAATCAGTTTATCAAGTTTTCCCCAGATTATATAATGATAATCTTTGCCCCAGGCATATTGCGAGACCTTCCCTTTATTTTCTAATCCGGAAAATTTATCATCTTTATAATAATTAATTCCAAGCGAAATAACACTTTTTACTTCAGGAAGAATAAGCGATATATCAGCCTTCCTATCTAAATTATTCTCCATATATTTCATTCCGGCATGATAATTCTTCCGAAGCCATTTTTTCAGATTTTCTATTTCTCCGGTTAAGATGCAGAATTCGGAAAAACCTATTAGATCAAATCCAACTTTTCGGGCAGCATCAATTACAGTTTGATTATTCAGGATACTCACAATTTACCAGGAATATTTTTTATCAGTAATTTTTACAAACACATTTCCGTTTTCAATTCTAACATCATAACTTTCCACACCGTTTTTCCCGCCTTTAATAAAACCACTGGCAAGATTAAACTGCCATCCGTGCAACGGACAAGTGATAAAACCGTTTTCAATAAATCCGTTGTAAAGAACCGACGAAAGCTGATGAGGGCAGAAATTATTTAATGCATAAATTTTATTGTTGTATTTAAAAACTGCAATTTCAACGTCGTTAACAATAAATCTTTTGCCTTTATTTTCAACTAAATCAGATTCCTTGCAGATGTTAGAATATCCGTCATTTTCAATCATCTTCCAAACCCGAAAATCTTTCTTTTATTCCGAAACCTTTATCATTTAAATGAAGAGTTGCCACGGCTGTTTTACAATCGTGTTCAAAAATAATTTTCCAATTTTCTTCGGCAGCTTTAGTTAAAATTGTTTTTTTTTCGAGTAAAGTAATAAGTGGCTGAAGGTCGTATGCCATAATGTATGGGAGCGGAATATGAGCAGAAGTGGCAAGGAAATCGGCAGCAAACAGGACAGTATTTCCGGAGTCGGAAAATTTTAACATCTGCATAGCAAAAGTATGACCATTAACAACTTGAATAGAAATTTCATCATCAAACTGAAATTCGCTGTCTGTAAGATTTAATAATCCTGAATCGAAAATAGGCATAAATCTATCTGGAAAATAGCTGGCTTTGTCTCTTTCGCAAGGATTCAGCGCCCACTCGAACTGTTTTTTCTGAATGTGATATTTTGCATTAGTGAAAGCGGGTTGGAATTTGCCGTTGTCCCAAATTACCGAACCTCCGCAATGGTCGAAATGAAGATGAGTAAGAAAAACATCTGTAATTTCATCTGCAGTTACACCCAGATTAATAAGAGATTTTTGTAAAATATCATCTCCGGTTTGATAAATTTTGCAGAATTTTTCATCCCAGCCAGATCCTATTCCGGTGTCCACAAGAATTTTTTTATTATCAGAAGTCGCCAGCAAACATCGGGCAGTTAGTTGTATCCTGTTGTTTTCGTCAGAATCAAAATCTTTTTCCCAAAGATTTTTCGGAACAACCCCGAATATTGCACCTCCGTCCAGCATCATTGTTCCTGCTTCAACCAACTTTAGTTTATATTTGCCTATTTTCATTTGTTCTCATTAAAAAAAAGGCTTTTCAAAAGAGATAATCTTCCAAAAAGCCCAAATAAAATAAATTATAATTTATCTTCCAAGAGAATCGAGATGTGCTTTACGGGCAAGTAAAGTGGTTTCGTCTTCAACATGGTTCGGATCAGGCACACAGCAATCAACAGGGCAAACTGCAGCACATTGAGGTTCATCGTGAAATCCTTTGCATTCAGTACATTTATCAGGAACAATATAAAAATGATCATTAGAAAAAAAACCGTTTGTACCCGAAGGAGCAGCATCTCCGTCGCCATATGATTTACCGCCAAGCTCCCAATTAGCGCCTCCTTCATAAATTGCTGTGTTTGGACATTCGGGCTCGCAAGCTCCGCAGTTTATGCATTCGTCGGTTATCATTATTGCCATATTTACTCCGTTTTTAAGTGTTCAAAAAAATAAAACGTTTATAATAGATTATTAAATAATAAAAGATACCTTTCGTATATTATCGAAAATATTGGATTTATGCAATTCAATAATAATATTTCAAGCAAATGAGGGCAAAAAAAACCCCGGTAAACCGGGGCATGCAAAAAAAAAGTCACTTCAAATTATTATATATCGTAATATAATTGGAATTCAAATGGATGAGGTCTTAAAGCCATAGCCTTAACTTCATTTGTCATTTTATAATTAATCCAGGCATTTATAACGTCTTCTGTAAATACATTTCCTTTAAGCAGATATTCGTGATCATCTTTAAGGGCTTGTAATGCTTCTTCGAGACTTCCAGGAGTATTAGGTACATTAGCTAATTCTTCAGGTTCCATATCGTAAATATCTTTATCTAATGGTTCACCGGGATCAATTCGGTTTTGGATTCCGTCGAGACCAGCCATCATTATTGCTGTGAAAGCAAGATAAGGATTTGAAGAAGCATCCGGGCAACGGAATTCAACACGTTTAGCTTTAGGATTATTGCTGTACATCGGTATTCTCACAGATGCACTTCTGTTTCTTTGAGAATATGCAAGGTTTACAGGAGCTTCAAAACCTGGAACAAGTCTTTTATAAGAATTTGTTGTAGGGTTTGTAAAAGCACAGAGAGAAGCAGCGTGTTTAAGAATTCCTCCGATATAGTGTAAAGCAGTTTCGCTGAGACCGGCATAACCGTCACCGTAAAATAAAGGCTTGCTCTCTTTCCATAAACTTAAATGGATATGCATTCCGCTTCCATTGTCGCCGAAAATCGGTTTTGGCATATAAGTTACGGTTTTTCCATTTTGGAAAGCTGTATTTTTAACAACATATTTAAAAAGTAATAAAGTATCCGCCATTTTTAACATAGGTTGAAATCTCAAACCGATTTCACACTGTCCGCCGCTTGCAACTTCGTGGTGAGCTACTTCAACAGGAATTCCCATATTAATAAGATTTGTACACATTTCATTTCTTAAATCAACAAGCGAATCTGTTGGAGGAACAGGGAAATAGCCACCTTTATATCTTGGTTTGTAACCTAAATTCGGACTTTCTTCACGACCGGTATTCCAAGAACCTTCAGAAGAATCAACTTGATAGAATGTACCGTTCTGATAATTATCATATCTAACATCGTCGAAAATAAAAAACTCAGCTTCAGGACCATAATAAGCTGTATCAGCAATTCCTGTAGATTTCAAATAAGCTTCAGCTTTTTGAACGATATTTCTTGGGCATCTTTCATATCTTTCTTTAGTTACAGGATCAATTACATCGCAAACAAGTGAAATTGTTGGCGCTTTGATAAAAGGATCAAGAAACATAGTGGTTGGATCGGGTACAATTATCATATCGCTTTCATTTATTGCCTTCCATCCTCTTATTGAAGAAGCATCGAAACCTACACCGTTCACAAAAGTATCTTCATCAAATTCACCAATAGGTTTAGTGGTATGCTGCCACTGTCCAGGAAAATCCATAAATTTAAAATCAACAAATTTAATGTTATTGTCTTTTACAAACTTCATAACATCTTTTGGGGTTTTAATAGAGCCATCCATAAATACTCCGTTTAATTATAATTATTAAATATTTAACTTAGTTGTTTCTTTTAGTGTCGATAGTACAAAACTGGTTAATGTTCTGTTAACTCCGGGCCAGGATTGTATTTTGCGTAAAAGGGCTTCCAAAGACGAAGTATCTTTTACAATTGTTTTAAGAATATGAGAGCCGTCGCCTAAAATTGCATGACACTCAAGTATTTCTGGAGTTTCTGCCACACGGTTTGCCAGCTCTTCATAGTTTTGAGAAGTGCCCATAACAAGCGTTATGAAAGCCATAATATCATAACCGAACATTTTTCTGTCCAGTTTGGCATAATAGCCGTCAATGATATTTTTTTTCTCTAATTTCCGCAACCTCTCGCTCAATGAGGGTAATGATAATCCAACGGCATCAGCCAATTCATTTCGTTTGGTTCTGCCTTTTTCCTGAAGGATATTCAGGATTTTAACGTCTACTGTGTCCAACATAATCACCTTAATAAATTAGGATAAACATTTATTATGGCTCAAAATATAAGGCAAAGTATTTTAATATGCAACAAAAAATTTACACAAAAAGAAGAATTTAATTATAAATTAACCTGACGCCCGTAAAAATAAATTTTAATTTATTAACAGGATAGCTGATTCAGCATTTACATAAAGTAATTATTTAGCAGAAATAATTGAAGTTACTTTATCGGCGGCATCGTGAAGAGTTGAGGCTACCGAAAAATTAAGTCCGGAATTTTTAAGTAAAATTTTAGCTTCGTTGGCATTTGTGCCTTCAAGACGTATAACAACGGGAACATTAACATGCACTTCATTTATAGCATCAATAATGCCTTGAGCAACGCGGTCGCATCTTACAATTCCGCCGAAAATGTTAATCAGCATTGCTTTAACATTCGGATCCGATAAAATAATTTTAAAACCGTTTGCAACTGTTGTTTTATTTGCACCGCCGCCTACATCTAAAAAATTTGCCGGTTCTCCGCCCGAAAGTTTTATTATATCCATGCTTGCCATTGCCAAACCGGCTCCGTTTACCATACATCCAACATTACCGTCAAGTTTAATATAATTTAGTTTATTTTTGGAAGCTTCAATTTCAAGAGGTTCCTCTTCGTTAAAATCCCGTAATTTGTAAATTTCAGGATGTCGGTAAATTGCATTGTCGTCAAAATTCATCTTTGCATCTAAAGCAAGTATTTCACCTTCTTTTGTTAAAACAAGGGGATTTATCTCGGCAATGGAAGAATCAGTTTTTATATAAGCTTCGTAAAGCCGCATTAGGAAATCAGAAGCATTTTTAACTTGATTTCCGGTCAGTCCCATTGCAAAAGCAACTTTGCGCGATTGAAACTCACGAAGTCCCAAGGAAGGTTCAATAATCTCTTTAATTATCAATTCTGGTGTTTCGGATGCAACCTTTTCTATTTCAACGCCGCCCTCAGTTGAAGCCATCAATACATTTTTGGAAATTGATCTGTCAAGTGTTATTCCAACATAAAATTCTTTTTTAATATTTAACCCTTGTTCAATTAGTATAGTTTTTACTTTTCTTCCTTCGGCTCCTGTTTGGTGTGTAACAAGAGTTGAGCCAAGCATTAAAGATGCAAACTTTTCAACTTCCGATAAAGATTGTGCTATTTTTACACCGCCAGCTTTACCGCGTCCTCCGGCGTGGATTTGAGCTTTAACCACCCAAACATTCCCGCCTATTTTTTCGGCAGCTTTTACAGCGCCTTTAACAGATTTAGCGTAGTATCCTTTAGGAGAAGCGACTTTAAATTCTTTTAATATTCTTTTTGCCTGATATTCGTGAATTTTCATAATATCTTCATCCTTTAGATTTTAATATATTTAATATAAATAAAACACACTTACTGAAAATGAAGTTCAGATTTATCTGTTATTTTCGACTGTTTTTTTACCGAATTGAGCATCAATATTGATGAATTTAGCTAAGATAAAAGACGGAACAGTAGCAATTACTACCCAAATAAAGAATAATTTATATCCAATCATTTCCTGAATCCATCCGCTGATGCTGCCGGGCAGCATCATACCTAAAGCCATAAATCCTGTTGTAATGGCATAATTTGCAGTTTTATGTTCCCCTTCGGATAAAAGCATCATATACATCATAATGGCGGTAAACCCGAACCCATACCCGAATTGTTCAATTGCTACGCAGGAGCTGATAATATAAAACGAGGAATTCAATGATATTGAAAGATATACATAAACCAAATTCGGCAGGTTAATTGCAGCAAGCATCCACCACAGCCAATATTTTAATCCTTTATTTGCAACAGCAATTCCTCCGAGTATGCCGCCGGCTGAAAGAGCGATCATACCTATTGTTCCGTATATCAATCCTACATCACCGGTTTCAAGCGCCAAACCGCCTTTACTTTTTTCATCAAGTAGAAAAGGCGCTGCAAGTTTTACAAGCTGCGATTCTCCAAGACGGTAAATTAAAACAAACGCTATTCCCAGCCATATTTTTTCTTTTTCAAAAAAAAGCTGGAAGGTTTTGAAAAAATCGGATATAATTTCAGCAAAATTCTTTTTTGTAGAAGATTTATCTGATGGATTTACAGGAATTAAAAAATAATGATAAAGCGCAAGCGATAGGAGAAAAAAGCTTAAAATTAGGAAGGTAACCAGCCAGGCAAATTTTATCTGAGGAATTTCAACATTTAGTTTTTCCAGCAGATAAGAATGCTGTTCAAGATATCCTGCAAAAATGACCAGAACTCCCTGGCAAAATATCATACCTAGTCGATAAAATGTACTTCTTATTCCTACAAAATAAGCCTGGTCTCCCGATGATAATTCAATCAAATAAAATCCATCAGCTGCAATATCGTGTGTTGCCGAATTGAATGCAACAAGCCACATTAACGCAAGCGAATATCTGAAAAAATCATCAGAAACGAGCGAAAAACCAATCCCTGCAAAGGCTGCTCCCATTATAAGCTGAGTTATAAGAATCCAATGCCGTTTTGTTCTGAAAATATCTATAAAAGGACTCCATAAAGGTTTTATTACCCATGGAAGATAAAGCAAGGCAGTGTATAAAGCTATTTCGGTATTCGAAACATTCAGCCGTTTGTACATAATTGTTGAAATAACAATTACAACAGTATAGGGTACGCTTTCGGCAATATAAAGCGACGGTATCCAAGTCCAGGCAGAGCGTTTTTCTGATTTCATAAAGGTTTTTGCTTTAATCCGTGAATTACTGCTCCCAATTCAGGAGGGTATGCGGGTTCTGTAATTATAATATCAGGATGCAGAATTTTAATTTTCTGCCGGAAAATTTTTGAAAAATGATTATTCGTATTAAGAATACTCCCCAAAAGACATAATTTCATTAATGGAGCTGCAATTCTGCTTTTAACTGTACGGATATGTGAAAACAGTTCATCAACTTCATCGCTTAAAATTTGCTGACAGATACGGTCTTTTTTTTCGGCAGCCTCAATTACAAGGGGAGCTGCAGAAGCTAAATCGAAATTATTCGAATAAACAAGATTTATCAAATCTTCGGAAGCTGATACTTTTAATTTCAGCGAAAAGATTTCAAAAAGAAATGTTTTCGGATTTCTGCCGTCTATTTGTTTCGAAAACTCATTAATCCCTTTACTGCCGATACTGAAACCGCTTCCTTCGTCGCCTATGTTTCTGCCGAAACCGCCTACGCGGAAAATAATTCCATTTGGATCTTTTCCATAAGCAATGGATCCGGTTCCGGAAATTAAAATGCAGCCGGGACCTCCGTTGAATGCTCCTTCAAGAGCTGCCTCAGCATCGCTTATTATAAAAATGTTACTGAAATTTATATTTTTCTGGTTCAATTTTTCGTTTAAAATATCCCGGAATTCGTTAGCATCCGACTTTCGACCTGCACCGGCTGCCCCCACAGTTATGCATTCAATTTTAGGATTGGTAAGCTTTGCCGCTTTCAAGGATTTACAAATCAAACTGGATATGGTTTCAGCAGATTCAGGTTTACCTTGCCTAAGAATATTTGCTGCTCCGCCTTTAGTTTCAATTATTTTTTTAAGAGAATCATTTGTCATCACAAGTTTCGATTTGCTTGCACCTGCATCAATTCCTATGTGATATTTCATTTCTATCCTGTTAAAATATTAATGCAAAAGTATAAAAACTTTTTTAAATATTGCTGTAAAATGGCATTAAAATAGATTCTATGGTAAATTTTAATAACACGAGCACACATTATTGGAGAATATTTTTTACACTTATAATTAATGATTTTTGATGAACCAGAAAAATATATCTGCGTCCTAATCAGCGAACAAAATAATTCATCAGTAAAAAAGGGGTGTTACAATGAAAGCCACAATAATTATTTCTTTATTTGCAGTTGTATTTAACATATCTGTTTTTGCCGGTTTTAACCCTGTTGAAGCAGGTGAAATAGAAACTGTAATTAAAGAATACGTTAGCAGCACAGATGCAAAAAACGTAAGGGAACTTGATGAAATTATATACGCTGATGCATCTTTTTTGTGTATCAATAAAATTCTTAACAAAGTGAGTTCAGGGGATAAGGAGGAGTTCCTTGAACAAGTTAAATCCGGTAAAATTGGCGGATGGAAAAGAGATTGCAAAATTGAGAGCATCGATATGAATGACAATACGGCTGTTGCAAAAGTAATAATAACAGATTCAAAACTTAAACAGGTTGAATATCTTTTATTTGCCAAAGTTGAAGGTGAATGGAAAATTGTTTCGAGAACATATACAATTGAACTCAACAAATAAACATTAAACTAAAAAATACTTTACAGCCGGTGAATAAATCATCGGCTTTTTTGTTTTAAAAAATAGATTGACCGGTTTATGTTTTTGAACTAAATTACACAATCTAAATGTAAAATATTAATAAAACAGAGAAGCGTTATGCCTGTAAAACCAAGTGAAAAAGAAGAAGAATATTTTGCGCGTGAAGAATATGAGCGGAAGAAAAAGATAGAGGAAGAAAAGCAGCAGAAATTGCTGGAAGAAGAAAGAGAAAAATTAAAAGCGCTTCATTATATGAGTTGTCCTAAATGCGGGATGAAGTTAGTTGAAATTGACTATAAAGGTATTTCGGTTGACAAGTGTTCATCTTGTGATGGTATTTGGCTTGATGCCGGAGAATTTGAAGAACTTTCCAAATTAGAAAAAACCAGTTTTGATAAATGGTTCAAAGTATTTAAAAAATGATGAAAGATTAATTAACCAATATGCCGGTTTATATCAGATTTATCTGCAGAAAGAAGGCATTATATTGATGTAATCAAAAACATATTAAAGTAACAAACAAATAAAGTTATTATTTATTTCTTCAAAATAGACATCTGTAATGGCCGTATTTTTTCCAAGTTATTTTTTTTAAGTAATTTCCTTAGCATTGCATTATTTAGCTGTTTTTGGTTACATTTACATTTCTGAAATAATGGAGAAATAATGTTTTCTAATCTGATGAAAAAAATATTTGGCGATAAGAATATCAAAGCGATAAAAGAGATTTCGCCTTTGGTTGAACAGATAAATGCCGAATATGAAAAGCTTGCAAACCTTTCCGATTTTGAACTTAAACAAAAAACGGAAGAATTTAAAAAAATAATAGCTGCCGAAACCGAAGAACTTCGGAATAAAATAATTGAATTAAAAAATCAGCTTAAATCGGATGATACAGAAATTGATTCGATAAGTATCCACGAAGAGCTGGATAAACTTAACGAACAGCTTGATGAAAAATACGAAGAAGTGTTGGACAGTATTCTTCCCGAAGCTTTTGCTGTTGTAAAAGATACATGCCGCCGGCTCGTAGGAAAAACCTGGGAGGCTGCAGGAAATAAAATTACCTGGGATATGGTGCCTTACGATGTACAGCTTATAGGCGGCATTGTTTTGCATCAGGGAAAAATTTCCGAAATGGCTACAGGCGAGGGTAAAACACTTGTTGCTACAATGCCTATTTATCTTAACGCATTAACCGGCAACGGTGTTCATGTTGTAACGGTAAACGATTATCTTGCCAAACGCGATAGCGAGTGGATGGGCGAAATATTTAAATTTCACGGATTGACTGTCGGTTGTATATTAAATACAATGAGTCCCGAAGAACGAAAAGATATTTACGGAAAAGATATTACCTATGGAACAAACAACGAATTCGGTTTCGATTATCTGCGCGATAATATGTCCATTAGTCTCGAAAATTGCGTTCAACGGGGGCACAACTATACAATTGTTGACGAAGTTGACTCGGTTTTAATTGACGAAGCGAGAACTCCTCTTATAATTTCTGGTCCGGTGGGAACTACCGAGCACAAATACGACGAAATGAAACCTAAAGTTGAAAATCTTTACAGACTTCAATCGAAACTTGTTGCAAGCATTGTTCAGGAAGCAGAAACGCTTTTGCAGAAAAATGAAAACACATCGCGTGCCGGAATATTACTTTTAAGAGCGCACAGGGGTTTGCCAAAAAATAACAAACTTGCAAAATTGTTCAGCGAGCCCGAATACAAAAAGCTTATGCAGGCAACCGAGCTCGAATTTTTGCGTGAAAAAGGCAAACGGATGCCCGAAATTGATGAAGAACTTTATTTTGCAATTGATGAAAAAAATAATTCTATCGACTTAACCGAAAAAGGACGCGAAGAACTTGCACGCGGTTCTTCCGAAGGGAAATCGTTTTTTGTGCTTCCCGATCTCGGTACCGAAATAAGTCTTTTCGAGAACGATAAATCTTTATCCGAAAAAGAAATAATTACTAAAAAAGATGCTCTTTATAAGTTGTATTCGGAAAGAAGCGACAGAATTCATACAATCAACCAGCTTCTGAAAGCTTACTGTCTTTTCGAAAAAGATGACGAATATGTAATTACCGAAGAAGGCAAAATTGCAATTGTTGATGAGTTTACTGGCCGTGTTCTTCCCGGAAGAAGATATTCCGACGGTTTGCACCAGGCAATTGAAGCAAAAGAGAACGTTAAAGTTGAAAGAGATACGCAAACGCTTGCTACTATAACACTTCAAAATTATTTCCGACTTTATAAAAAAATTGCAGGAATGACAGGTACAGCCGAAACCGAAGAAGCCGAATTTCAGGAAATATACAGTTTGGAAGTGGTTGTAATTCCAACAAATAAGCCTATTGCCCGTACAGATGACGAAGATGCTATCTTCCGTACGAAACGGGAAAAATATAATGCAATAATTGTAAAACTTGAAGAATTGCTGGCAGAAAAAAGACCTGTGCTGGTAGGAACAACAAGCGTGGAAGTTTCCGAAACAATAAGCCGTATGCTTAAACGTAAAGGAATTCCGCATAATGTATTAAATGCAAAACAGCATAAACGCGAAGCCGAAGTTGTTGCTTTTGCCGGTCAACCCGGGGCTATTACCATTGCAACCAACATGGCAGGCCGCGGAACCGATATAAAATTAGGCGCAGGAGTTAAAGAAAAGGGCGGATTATATATTTTAGGAACAGAGCGCCACGAATCGCGGCGAATAGACAGGCAGCTTCGCGGACGATCGGGAAGACAAGGCGATCCCGGTATGTCTAAGTTTTATCTTTCTCTTGAAGATGACTTGATGAGACTTTTTGGAAGCGAAAGAATTTCGAATGTAATGACACGTATGGGTCTTGAAGAAGGCGAAGTTATCCAGCACCCTATGATTACGCGGTCTGTTGAGCGTGCCCAGAAAAAAGTTGAAGAAAATAACTTTGCAATACGTAAACGTCTTCTCGAATACGATAACGTAATGAATCAGCAGCGCGAGGTTATTTACGACCGCCGGCGAAAAGCTCTTGAAGGCGAAAGATTAAAAGACAGCGTACTCGATCAGCTTTACGAGTTTATTAACGACCTTGTGGAAGATAATTACGAAAATGCAGAAATTGATATAATAAAAGAAGAGATGCTTAAGAATCTTCTGGTAGATATTACTGTTGATCCTAAAACTTTTGCCGATCTTGGCAAAGAGGGCTTGCGCGACAAATTGTATGAAGCTGCAAAAACATTTTATCAGCGGAAAGAAGAAATGCTCGGTTCGGAATTAATGGGAAAACTGGAAAGATTTGCGGTTTTGAGCGTTATTGATGAAAAATGGAAAGAGCATTTGCGCGAAATGGATGATATGAAAGAAGGCATCGGTTTGCGTGCATACGGGCAGAAAGATCCTTTAATTGAATATAAACAGGAAGGATACAGACTTTTTGTAACTATGCTGAATGAAATCAGAAACAATATTCTATCGTTTTGCTTTAAGTTTTTCCCGCAGGCTCCCGAAGAAATGCAGCGCAGAAACAGACCTGTACAGCGTATGCAGACTATAAAAGACGAAGTTACGGGGCTGGGTTCGCAGGGAGGACATCCCGAAGGAACTGAAAGAGGTAAACAGCAGCCGGTAAAAGTTGAAGATAAAATCGGAAGAAATGATCCCTGTCCTTGTGGCAGCGGTAAAAAATATAAACAATGTTGCGGCAGTTAACCAGAGGATTTTATGAAAAAAATAGAAGCTATTATTAGACCTTTCAAGCTGGATGAAGTGAAAGATGCTTTAATGGAAGAAGGCGTGAAAGGTTTAACTATTACAGAAGTTAGAGGCTATGGCAGACAAAGGGGGCATAAGGAAACTTATCGTGGAAACGAATATCAGATTGAGTTTGTTCCGAAAATTAAGATTGAAGTAGCGGTTGACGATACTATTGCCGATAATGTGATTGAAGCAATTGTGCGCGTTGCTCAAACAGGACAAATAGGCGATGGCAAAATATTTATTTACGATATTCGGGATGCTGTTAGAATAAGGACAAACGAGTCGGGACCCGAAGCATTATAACATTTAAATGCCGGAGATTTATGAAGTTTATTAAAATATATCTGGTTGCAACCCTGTTATTTATTGCAGGATGCGGTGTCTGGAACGATCTTACCACCTACTTCAACCTTTACTTTAATCTTTCAACCTTGTTTGAAGAAGCAGAAGACAGGATTATTGCCGAACGCACTGATATATTTTATTTTAAACAGGCACCTCTTGCTAAGGATATTTCGGCTCAGCTTGATAAAGTTATTGAAAAAAGTTCTAAAATTCTTCAGTTCAATGCAAAATCATCCTATTTTGAAGATGCATTGTTTATAACCGGGAAATCTTTTTATTACAAAGAAGAATTTCCTAAAGCTCTCCGCAAGTTTCAAGAACTTCTTAACAGAAACAACGAGGATTTTAATTATTTAGCAAAACTGTGGGTTGGAAAAACAAACTTGCAGATGCGGAATTTTTCGGAAGGGATGGACGTCCTCGACAAATTGAAGGAAGATACAAAAGATACCGAAAACAAAGAAATAGCTCAGGAAGCATTATACACGCAGATAGGTTATTGGATATACCGGGAAAATTACGAAACTGCCGTTGAATACTGTTATCAGCTTATACCTCTGCTTGATGAAAAAGAAAAAATTTCGCAGGTTTATTTTGAAATGGGTTATTTGTATCTGGAAATTGACAGTCTGGACAATGCCGAAAAATCATTTATTACAGCTTTGGAAAATGAACCGTTGTTCGATGTTGAATTTAACAGTCAGTTCGAACTGGGCAAAATAGATTTTATCAGGAAAAATTACAATAAAGCGCTTGAAATGTTTGAAAAGCTGAAAGAAGAAGATAAATACAGCATTTTCTTTGATAAACTGGATTTAGAAATTGCTAATATCAATTACGAAAAAGGGGATATTGATTTGGCGATGGAAGGATATACGAAAATTGATTCGGTTTACAAAGACTCGCCAAGCGCCGGCGAAGCTGCTTATAAGTTAGCTGTAATATTTGCGGAAAAGTATAAAAATCTTGATAGCGCAAATGTATATAATGAAAAGGCATTTGCTTCAAAAGCCGACCCCGTAATAATTTCATCTGCCCGGGCTAAAAGAGTTATTTATGCCAAATATTTCGAATACCGCAATGAAATGGCAAAATTGGATAAACAATTATTATATCTAACAGATTCAACTGCATTTATTAACGATTCGTTGATTTATGCTGCCAAGCTCGATTCGATTAATAAAAAAAATGAAGAAGAAGGAAACTCTTCTGAAGAGCAGAAGAAAACTACACCACGCCTGCAGTCAGGTACAAACCGAAGGACATCGGAACAAACGCAAACTCAGCTGACAGGTTCAGCTGATCAGCTTATTGCTCCTGTTCGTCCTCAAATATCAACCGATTCGGTTAAATCAAAGCTGTCAAATTATTATTTTGAAATGGCAAATCTTTTTTACACAGAATTAAATGAATCCGATTCGGCAAAATATTATTATCAATTATCCTTGAATAAATACCCGGGATATACAAAAAATGCGGCAAGATCAAAATTTGCACTTGCAAATTACTTGCTTGCCGAAGGAAACAAGGAAAAAGCCGACAGTCTTTATCTGGAAATTTATAATACTTCCAACGATATTGTAATAGTAAACGAATCGGCTAAGCAAATAGGGAAGCCGCTTGTAAACACAGGATCAGACCCTTTGGAAGAGCAGATGCTCGGGGCCGAACAATTATATGAGAACAAAAAATTTGAGGCGGCAGCTGAAGAATACTTTAATATATTTAAATCAAATCCTTCATCTAAAATGGCGCCAAAAGCTTTATATGCAGCTGGATTTATTTACGAGAATGATTTAAACCTTTCTGAAAACGCTTTCAACTATTACGATAGTCTTATTCAAAAATATCCTGCAAGCGAATATGCGAAAATAGTACGTCCGAAAGTGGATGTATTTAGAGAAGAGCTTGAAATCAAAAAGAAAAGAGAACAGGAAATCAGGGATTCGATTGAAGCTGCAAACAAGCCGGTTTTGCCAGATTCGGTTAAACAGGAAGACCTCCAACGAGAAAAACCTGGCGGTGATATTTCTCCTTTGGAAATACCGGCTGAAAAAGACAGCAACGATGCTGAAATCCGGTTGCCGGATAACAAGGCTGTTCAGGATTCATCAAAACGAAGAATTCTGTTGGAAAAATAAGTTTAACCAAAGCAGGCAGAAAATGACGCGCCGAGAATTAATTGAAATGCTTGAAGCCGGCGAAACTTATCAAATTGAATTTAAAGAAAAATTCTTCTCTTTCGAAAAAATTGCTAAGGAAATGATTGCTTTTGCCAATTCCTCCGGAGGGCATATTATTTTTGGCATTAGGGATAATAAAAAAATAATAGGGGTCGATAGCGAAAAAACAATTGCAGATTTGGTTGAAAAAACCATAAGAGATTTTACCGAACCGGTTATCGAATATAAGATTTTTTATTATGACCTGGATAATAAAGAAATTGTTACAATCGAAATTCCCGAATCATCAAATAAACCCCACAGAATTCAAGATTATAAACCTTCGCTGGATATGAATACTGCACAGGTTTTTGTTAGGGTTAACGATAAAAGTGTTCCGGCAAGCAAGGAGATGATTAAGCTGCTGAAAATGCGCAGCGAGGATAAAGAACTGCACAAATACAAAGTGGGAAGTCTGGAAAGAACGGTTTTTGAACAGTTTGAGAAAAATGAAATTATAACCGTAAAAATGTTGGCTGAATGCGCAAATATTTCAAACAGAAGAGCTTCGCGGACATTGATTAATATGCTTCGTGCAGGATTGATAAACATCCACACAAAAGATAACGGCGAAAACTATTTTACAAACAACAGCTGAGGATAATCCGGAAAGAAAGAATTGATTTATTTTTCTGCTTCGTCGAATATTTTCCGCAATTCAAATATTGAAATACCGAAAGCAACTGCTACGTTTAGCGATTGTTTTATTCCGTACTGAGGAATTTCCAAAGAAAAATCGCACAAATCAATAAGTTCCTGCGAAACGCCTGTAATTTCATTTCCTATTATCAGGCAAAGCGGAAATTCGTTAACCGATACTTCGGAATATTTTCTGCTTTTGCTTGTTTGCTCGAGGGCGCAGATTTTTATTCCTTCTGCTTTCAATTTCTTTATAAGCTCAGCCGGATTTTTAACATATTCCCACTTAACGCTTTCGGTTGCTCCCAATGCTGTTTTAAGCACTTCTTTTTGCGGCGGATGCGGCGTATAACCGCAAAGATAGAGTTTCTCTATCATTGCTCCGTCGGAAGTGCGGAACACGGAACCCACATTGTAAGCGCTCCGGATACTATCGAGAATAACATAAACCGGCATTTTGCTTGCAGTGTGAAGTGTTTCTATTGTGTTTCTGTTTAAAGAAATTTCGTCGTGTGTAAGTTTTTTCATTATGCAAAAATAATAAAAAGGCAACAGTTTGAAGAATAAAATTCTTTTAAACAAAATCTTTAAAACATAAAAATAGTTGGCGGGAAATTCTTAAATTTTAATTCTCGATTTTAAATATTTCATCAATAAAAATTATGATTTAAGGAGATAAATGAGCGGTTTATTCGGAAGCATTTCCAAAGATACGTGCGTTTTTGATGTTTTTTACGGAACTGATTATCATTCGCATCTTGGAACAAAAAGAGCTGGGTTAGCTTTTTATTCGGAAGAAAAAGGATTTCAGCGGGCAATTCACAGTCTGGAAGACGGTTATTTCAGGAATAAATTTGAGAAAGATATAAGCGGTTTTTCGGGTAATATAGGAATTGGAGTTATAAGCGATACCGAAGCGCAGCCGATACTTGTAACTTCGCATCTGGGCAGATTCGGGGTTGCAACTGTAAGCAAAATTGCAAATATAGAAGAGTTGGAAAAAAGGTGCCTTGTGCAGAAAAAAACTTTTTCGGAAATAAGCAGGGGAGCAATAAATCCTACAGAGTTAGTTGCAATGCTGATTTCGGAAGGCGATGATTTTACTTCGGGCATCGAGAATGTTTTTAATCTGATAAAAGGATCTTGTTCGCTGCTGGTTATAACCGGCGGCAGCATAATTGCCGCGCGCGATAAATTAGGAAGAACTCCGTTGATGATTGGAAAAAAAGACGGAGCTTATGCTGTTGCAAGCGAAACCTCGGCATTCCCGAATATAGGTTACGAAGTTGAAAGGTTTTTGGGCCCCGGCGAAATTGTAAAAATTACTGCCGGCGGAATTGAGCAACTTCGCAAGCCGGACGATAAAATGCAGGTCTGTGCATTTTTATGGGTTTATTTCGGGTATCCGCCTTCATTTTACGAAGGGATAAATGTTGATGAATGCAGATACAGATGCGGCGCCGCGCTTGCAAAGGACGACGATGTAAAAGCCGATTTTGTTGCCGGCATTCCGGATAGCGGAATAGGACACGCAATGGGTTACAGCAACGAAAAGAAACTTCCGCTTAAAAGACCTTATGCAAAATATACCCCAACCTGGCCGCGCAGTTTTATGCCGCAAAGCCAGGTGCAGCGCGATTTGGTTGCAAAGATGAAGCTTATTCCCAATGAATCGATTATTAAAGATAAATCCTGTGTTTTTTTAGATGACTCGATTGTACGGGGTACTCAATTAAAAGATAACGTTGTGGATTTGCATAAAGCCGGCATAAAAGAAATTCATATGCGGATTGCCTGTCCGCCTTTAACGTTTCCGTGTGAATTTTTGAATTTCAGCCGTTCGCGTTCGAGTATGGATTTGGCAACTCATACAGCAGTGCACCAGCTTGAAGGGAATAAGGATTTTGATATGAAAGAATATTCGGAATATGACAGCGAAAAATACAATGCAATGGTAGAGCAAATCCGGAAAAATCTAAATGTTACATCGCTTAAGTTTCAAAAATTGGAAGATTTAATTGAAGCAATCGGGCTTCCTAAAGAAAAAATATGCACTCATTGCTGGGACGGCTCGAGTTATTTTTAAATTAACGGAGAAAAAAATGAAAAATCTTTTTTTAATTATTTTTGCTTTTACAACTTTTATATGCGCCCAAACCCCCGAAGAGAAGGCAGCCAGAGAGCTTATGATTGTTTCGAAATCGGCAGATATGGGTATTCAGATGATTGATCAATTGATTGAAATGCAGAAGCAGCAGCATCCTTCTGTAGGCGACGAGGTTTGGAGTTCTATCCGGAGCGAATTTAATTCGGATGAGCTGATAAATATTCTTGTTCCTATTTATGTTAAAAATTTTACTCTGGCTGAAATGAATGAAATTATTGCATTTTACAAATCGCCGATAGGGCAGAAAGTTATTGATAAAATGCCTGCAGTAATGCAGGAGGCAATGCTTGCCGGACAGCAATGGGGAGTTACCGTACTTAATAAAATGACCGAGCGCCTTAAAGAAAAAGAACAGAAGTAAATAAGAATGAATAGGGGATAGTTAAGAATTAGAAACGGCAGCTTGTATTAAAAGTTGCCGTTATCGAAGCGATTTCCTATAAAGTTAAAACTACTTTCTATACGAGCTGTGCTGCTCGAAAACCTCTTAACCCCTTATGCAATATATACATTTTTGTGTGGTCGTACTTTTCAATTTTCTAATATACACTTCAATTCTTCACTCGTCATTGATGGACTAAATTCAGTTATTTCATAGTCTGCTAAGTCGTTTTTGTAAAAAGGAT
>CAYTFZ010000005.1:0-3777 GCA_964437215.1 uncultured Melioribacteraceae bacterium
ATCTTGAACAGCTTGGTGAAGATGTAGTATTTTCGTATATTGACAATAGTTCTGAACTTACAAACATTCCAGCTTATGGCATTCATGCAAGTAACTACGACGGACTTCCTGAAGTTACTTTTGCTGCATTACCTGGGAATGATGTAATTGCTGAATCTCCTAAAACAGTTGGCAAATTCTTAATATCAAGCAGTTCAACTGATTTAAGCGAAGTAAATTTAGAATGGGACTTTGAGGGCATTAATTCAACAATAATCCTTGGTGATAATTTCAGCAATATTACATCACCCGAAAATCATTTTACACAAGGGGATTATACCGGTTTGGATAATTCTGTAGAAATACCTTCTTTGTTTTCTCTTTC
Organism: uncultured Melioribacteraceae bacterium; assembly: GCA_964437215.1. Lineage (GTDB taxonomy): Bacteria > Bacteroidota > Ignavibacteria > Ignavibacteriales > Melioribacteraceae > JAAYAN01. Next base: position 365 of record CAYTFZ010000005.1, read on the forward strand.
CCAGAATTATCCAAATCCTTTCAATCCGTCAACTACAATTTCTTTTAACCTTCCTTCAGAATCGGAAGTAAATCTTTCGATATACAATATTTTAGGCCAGCTAGTAAAAACCTTAGTAAATAATCGTCTTCAGGCAGGTTCATATTCTGTTAAATTCGAATCAACATCCGGTTCAATTGCAAGCGGCGTTTACATTTATCGTATTTCAGCAAAAAGCGGAAATAATGAATTTTCAGAAACCAGAAAAATGGTTCTTACAAAATAGTATCATCCAAATCGGTCATTTCAAATAATATAACATTATAAAAATATTAAACCCAGATCGGTCATTACAAATTATGTAATTATTAAAATACCAAGTATATTTGACCGAAATGGGTAACCCCGACTTATCCCGATTGGATCGGGATGTTTCTCAAGAATGTATAGATTTTGTTAGTCGACCCGTCCGGCTTTGACGGATCCGCCATTTTTCTATTTTCTAATGGCGGATTTGGGTTAAATGACCGATTTTGGTAATCCCGGCTTAATAATAGTTAGTTTTTTTAGTCGATTTTAGTTGAGATTGTAACATTGCTGTAATATCTTCTTCATATTTTTCGTCTGGACAATAAAAAGGAAAATATGAAGATTGCTCACATTTCGGATATACACCTTAGTTACAGATATAAAAGCCACAACTTCGATAAACTTATTAAAATTCTTGAATATGTTTCTGGCAATAGTGTTGATCACTTAGTAATTACCGGAGATATAACGCATACTGCCCAAAAATACGATTTTCAGAGTTTAAAAGAGATTCTTAAAACCTTCGGTATGTATAATAATCAAAAAACTACTATAATTATTGGCAATCACGACATTTTTGGAGGAGTTGTTACTGCTGAAGATGTTTATAATTTCCCTATTAAATGTAAAAATACAGACTATAAAAAACAGGTAAATAATTTCTTTAATCACTTTTCGGAATTATACGAGAATTGTTCTTTTCCAAATCCTGAAAATGTTTATCCGTTTATAAAAACTGTAGGAGATGTTGCATTTTTGGGACTTAATTCTATTGCAGAGTATTCTTATATAAAAAATCCTTTAGCTTCTAATGGAAAATTATGTAAAAAAGATTTTACAGTATTAAAAACCGCAGTTAATTCTGTTGAAATAAAAAGTAAATTTAAGATAGCCTTAATTCATCATCATTTTTCCAGATTTAAAAAAGACAATGTTCACTTGAATAATTATTTCTGGAACAAGATTGAAAAAAACACAATGAAGCTGCGAAAAAAGAATAAAATATTAAAATTGTTTAAAACGATGGATGTGAAATTAGTTTTACACGGTCATATTCATATTTATTCTGACTATTTGAAATCGGGAATACGTTTTATTAATGCTGGTAATTCAATAGAAAACGGCAATGAAAAGGAACTTTTGATTAATATGATAGAAATAGATAAAAATAAAATGACATCAAACCAAGTAAATCCTTTAGAGAAAAGGATTTTTTCTCATATCAATTATTAACAGCAGATTTGAGTTTTGAAGAAATTATTATATTATTTATTTCCTTCAATAAAGTTTCCACATCGGCAGATTTTTCTATTATTGCCCTGAAGCCCGTCCCTTGCAATTCGGCGTGAATTTCTTCTTTGTTCATAAAATATCTTAATCGCAGCTCTGAATGCCGAAAAGATGAAATAAGAATTGAAGGAATATAAATTTGTTTTTCCGATAAAATTATTATTAAATCTATACCGCTTGAATCGGGTAAAATTACATCGCTCACAATTATATCCGGAATACAGACGTTATCAATAAAGTTTACTGCTTCAGCAACTGTTTCTGCCGAGCTAATCTTAAACCCGGCTTCTTCAAGAATTATTGAAAACAATTCTTTTTGATATGAATCCGTTTCTACAAGTAATATTTTTACATCTTCATTCATTGCAAAGAATACTCTACAAATGTGCCACTTAATATTTAATGCTTTTTTTATACAAAAACAGCATTTAGTATTTAATAATAATAATAATCAGATGAAATTATTTTTGCCGATGTAAATATTTGTTTACGTTTTTCTTAAATATTAATAACAATACAAATACTACTTACTATTACTTATAAAAGTGTTTAACCCATACCATATTGTATGGGTTAAAAATACTCTTATTTCAGCTTATTTAATTCATCCATCGTAAATAATGGAATTAGTTTTAATCCTGCTTTAGCAAGATTTTCAAAAGCTTTTTCTTCGCGGACAATTACACACATAACTTCATTAATTTTTGCACCGAGTTTACGCAATTCTTCAACGCTTTCAATTATCTGTCCGCCTGTTGTTACAACATCTTCAATAACGCAAACATTCCTTCCTGAAAACACAGTACCTTCGGCAAGTTTGCAAGTACCATAGGTTTTAGCTTTTTTTCTAACAAAAACAGAAGGAGTTTTTGTTTTGAATGAAAGAGCTGTAGCTATAGGAATACCTCCCATTTCCAGTCCGGCAAAAATCTGGCAACCATCTGGAACAAGTTTTACCATGTGATTTGCAATTTCTTCCAGCAAAACAGGATCCGATTCAAATAAATACTTATCAAAATATTCATTCGATATCTTTCCTGATCGCAATAAAAATTCACCTGTAATATGCGATGTTTCGTAAATTTTTCTTCCTAATTCTTCCCTGTTCATATTTCCCTATTAAATAATTATTAGATATTCGAAGATAATAAATAAATTATTTCTATCTGATTTGATTTTTTGTTTTTTTTATTAGCTCGAAATAGATATTTTTGTTTTATATAATTTATTATTTATGCCTGAAATCACAATTTGATATAGATATTTATATTAACTTTGCAATAAAAAGATAAGGTTAACTTATTATGGGAATGTTAAAAAGACAGTTAGGTAATATTTGCATTTTTGAAATTAACGAACATGTTGCTTCATCTAAAGTTGCCAGCAAGTATAAAGATTCTTTATTAGAACAGCTTACAGGAAATGAGCAGGCAATAATTATTGATTGCCGCAGAATTTCGTATATAGATACAGTATTTTTAGGTGCAATGGTATTTGCACTTAAAAAAGGCGCTAAACAAGCAAAAATCAGTTTTGTTAATGATAAAGCTGACAGTCAAATTTGGACGATTTTTGAGACAAACAATTTAAAAGCATTCTTTAATGTTTTCGAAACTCTTGACGATGCAATAGGTTATGTTCACCTGCCCGAAAATAAAAATTTAAAAATAGCTAACTAAAAAAAAGGCAGCTTAGCTGCCTTTTTTATTTCACTTTTATTTCAAGTTCCTTAGGTTTCGCTTCTTCAGCCTTCGGAATTGTAATTTTCAATGAGCCGTTCTTGAATTCAGCATTTATCTTTTCAGCAACAACTAATTTTGGAAGAGCAAACGAAC
>CAYTFZ010000005.1:3787-4281 GCA_964437215.1 uncultured Melioribacteraceae bacterium
GAACGATAGAACTTGCCGTAAGCCCGCTCAACACGATGGTATTGGGCATCTTTTTCTTCTTTATCTTGTCTTCTTTCACCGCTTATACTTAGTTGTCCGTCAGTATAAGAAATTTTAACATTTTCTTTTTCAACACCTGGAAGATCAAGATTTAATTCATAGTTATCTTTGTTTTCAGTTATATCAGTTAGTGGACACCAAACTGCATTTTCGTATGCTTCTGTATCCTGCTTACCACTGTTGAATCCGAACTTTGATTCCATTTCACTGAACATTTTGCTGAATTCTTTTTCGAGACTCAAAAGTTCTCTTGCCGGGTTCCATTTTACAAGTGTCATTTTATAATCCTCCTTTTTTGTAGTTTTATTTAATTTCTATTGTTCTTGGTTTAACTCTTTCGTGTTTAGGCAGTTTAATCTTCAACTGTCCATCTACAAGTTCTGCTTCAGTTTTCTCAATTTCAATGCAGTCAGATAAATTATACTTCCTGTAAT
>CAYTFZ010000005.1:4291-67455 GCA_964437215.1 uncultured Melioribacteraceae bacterium
GATTTTCTTGAATTCGCTAAATTCGGTGGGTATATCAATATTATACTTTTTTTGCGTTTTTATAATCAATTCGAGCCATAAGAATAAGGGACGAATCTTCAACCTTTAATTTTAAGTTTTCCTTCTGCACGCCTGGAATATCAACTATTAAAACATAATCGTCATCTGTTTCAAAGATATTTGTAAATGGTTCCTTCCACTCTTCTGTTTCAAAAGCTTTTTCCCAGCTTACACTTTCTTCAACTTTCATCAGAATATTTTCTTTTTCCATTTTTTTTCTCCTTAATTTTATATGCCCAATTAATCCAATTGGCGTGCCAATTCATATTAATTCCTGTAAATAATTATTTTATAATAACTTATAACACATTATACATTTTATTTGTTATTATGTCATTATTTCTTATATGTGGTAATAATGACAGCTTTATTAATAATTTATGTCATAATTATTTAAGGCAGGACAATATTACAGATACTCAGATATAACTTTTAATTATTCCCAATGCCTGAGAATAATATCCGTATCCGAATAAATTTAAGTGATTAAGTATATGATATAGTTTGTAGATATTTTCTCTAAAAAGATATCCTTCCTGTAGCGGATATTCTTGATTGTAGGCGTGATAAAATTCGGGAGGGAAACCGCCGAAAAGTTTGGTCATTGCTAAATCTGCTTCTCTGTTTCCATAATAGACGGCTGGATCAATAAGACAAGCATTTCCGTTTTCATCAACAATATAATTTCCGCTCCATAAATCGCCGTGCAAAAGTGAAGCTTGTCCTTCATCCAAAATAATTGAATTAATTCGACGCTCTAATTTTTCGAAACTGTTTTTTAGTTCCTCGCTAAGATAACCGTTTTTTTCGGCAAGCTTAATTTGAAAAAGAAGTCTGTTAGTGAAATAGAAATCTTTCCACGAAGAATTTTTAGGCAAATTTTTCTGAGGAGTTTCCCCGATAAAATTGTCTTCATAAAATCCAAAATATTCCGAATAATATTTATGCATTTTTGCAAAGTTTTTTCCAAAGGCGGAATAAGTATTTTTTATTTTGCTGCCAGATTCAATAAATTCAGTAATAAGGATGTTTTTGTTGCTGTAAATAACTTTAGGAACTCGGATTGCACCTGATTTAAAAATTTCTTTCAATCCGTTGGCTTCTGTTTCCGAAATAATGTTTCTGCTGTAGATTTTATATAATATTTTTCTTCCGTCCTGCATTATTATCTTTTTTACATCAGCAATGCAGCCGCCCCCGAGAGGTAGAATTTGTTTCACTTCACCTTTTATTTCTTCCGGCAAAAAGATTTCACATTTCATTTTCTTTTTTAATAAATGATAAGAAATTTTTACAACTGTCTTCCAAAATGTTGAGAACATTTTCAAAACCCTGCGAACCGCCGTAATATGGATCAGGAACTTCTCTCACCCGCTTATCCGAGGAAAACTGCGTCATCTTAAAAATCTTTTTCCTAAATTTTCCGTTGGGATCCATATTGATTATGTTCTTCAAGTTATCATCATCCATTGCAACAATGTAATCGAACTTTATCATGTCATCAGGTCTTATTTTCCGCGAAATGCTTGTTATATTTATTCCTCTATTTGCTGCATACCGGATCATTCTTTCATCGGCTTTTTCTCCTTCGTGATAACCGATAGTTCCGGCTGAATCGCAGTTAATCTTATCAGAAAGTTCTTCTTTTTTAACTATTTTTTTCATAATTGCTTCAGCAGCCGGAGAACGGCAGATATTTCCCATACAAACAAAAAGAATATTTAGCATAAAATACCTTTTAATAATAATTAAACTTATATTTTTTTTAACTTTGCGAAGTTAATAAATTTTTGGATTGTTTTGAGAACATTTTGTTTTTGGCTATTCTTATTCACATTCAGCATTAATGCTCAGGATAATTATCCTAAACGTGAAATGCGCGGAACCTGGCTTGCTACAGTAGTTAATATAGACTGGCCTTCATCGCCAAAATTATCAGCAACCGACCAGATTCTGGAACTAATAAACATTTTCGATAAACTTGATTCTGCTGGAATTAATACTGTTTTTTTTCAGGTAAGAACTGAATGCGATGCACTTTATAACAGCAGTTACGAACCTTGGTCTTATTGGCTTACCGGAAAACAAGGAAAAAATCCCGATCCGTATTTTGACCCTTTGGAAACTGCAATTGCATTAGCTCATTACCGCGGCATGGAACTTCACGCATGGTTAAATCCATACAGAGCAGTAAGAAAATCCGGCGAATATACTCTTTCGGAAAATCATATTTCAAAAACACATCCCGACTGGATACTTTCATTCGGTGATCTTAAAATGCTTAATCCCGGAATTCCCGGAGTAACCGGATATATTAATGACATCATAAAGGATATTATTGAAAAATATGACGTTGACGGAATTCATTTTGACGACTATTTTTATCCTTATTCCCCACAGATACAAAATCAGGATGCTGCTGCATTTAAAGAATATGGGAAAGGATTTAAAAATATTGATGACTGGCGGCGTAATAGTATTAATTCGATGATAAAAATGGTAAGTAAAACTATAAAATCACATAATCCGACTATTAAATTCGGCATAAGTCCTTTTGGAATTGTAGAAAACAAGTATGCCGGGACAAAAGGATTCGAATCTTACAATCAAATTTACTGTGATCCGTTAAATTGGATTGATAATAATTCAGTAGATTATCTTACTCCACAAGTTTATTGGGAATTCGACAACAAAAATGCCCCATACGAAAAGCTGGTGAAATGGTGGGCTGAAGTTACTTCTACGGTAAATTTATTTATCGGGCAATTTTCAAGCAAATATTCAGCAAAAGATTATAAAAATTATAAAAAAGAAATTCCCGATCAAATATTATTCAATAGAAAAATTGAAAATGTTGAAGGTCAGGTTTTATTCAGCGCAAAATCAATTTTTATGAATTACGGCGGTTTATTCGATAATCTAAGAAACAATCTTTTCAAATATCCTGCTCTTATACCTGTAAGCAAAAATGCAGCCAGTATTCCGCCGCCTCTACCCCCTGTAAATTTAAGAATTGAGTCAACAAATAATAATTTTAATATTTGCTGGGATAATCCGGAAATAAGCAGCAGTCTTGAAATTCCGGCTTATTATGTTATTTATGGATTCCGAAAAGATGAAATCCCTTCGGTGAATAATCCTGAAAATATTCTTGGAATTGTAAAAAGGATGAACAAAAACAGCTTTGCAATAAAGAATCCGGAAATAAAATCTTTTATTGTAACATCTTTGGACAGATATCAAAATGAAAGTACTGCAGATGCAATTATTAATGAGGAATAACTTCAGAACTTTTATTTCAATTAAAATAATCTTAATTTTGAGCTGATATTATTTATGCCGAGGTAATAATTGCAATGATTTCAGCAATAAACTCTTTAAATACTGCTTTACCGTTTTTATATTTTTTCCTCTTTTTTTCTTACGGATATGAATTCATTTCGGAAGAAAAAAAATTCAGGAAAGCAAACCGTATTTACCTGATTATTGTATTGATTACTCATTTCTTTTATATAATTACGCGGACTATAGAATTTAATCATCCTCCGATAACCGCAAAAGCCGAAATATTTACTATTATTGCGTTTTCAGTTTCATTAAGCTATTTACTGCTGGAAATATTTTCAAAGATTTCGGGCACAGGGGTTTTTATCATTTTTATTTCTTTTCTTTTTCAAGTTTTCTCTTCCTTGTTTATTGAAAACCTTTTAGAAGTTCCGGAAATTTTAAGAAACAAACTTTTAGGAGCTCACGTTATTAGCGCAATGCTGGGATACTCGGGATTTACAATTTCGGCTGTTTACGGAATTTTATATCTTCTGCTTTATAAAGAAATTAAAATCAGTAATTTCGGATTGATATTTAACAGACTGCCAAATTTAGAAACATTAGAGCGTTTGAGTTTCATTTCAGCTGTAATCGGGTTTATGCTTCTTTCTCTGGCAATTGTTATTGGTCTTTTTTGGTTGCCCTGGGCTTTCCCAGATTTCAGCATCTGGGACCCCAAATTACTTATTTCGTTGTTTGGCTGGATAATTTACGGGTATGTTATTTTGGCAAAATGGTTTAATGATCTGCCCGGTAAAAAACTTGTTTTATATTTAATATCTGGTTTCTTTTTCTTAATTATCTCAATGATTCTTTCTTCATTTTTCACCAAAAGCTTTCATTATTTTGGATAAAGGATTTTTATTATAGATGGATCTTTTAGGAATTTCAATAAATCACAGGACAGCTGATATTGCTTTGCGTGAAAAACTTTTTTTCTCGGCAGACGAAATTAAAAAGCTAATTCCCGAATTAAAAAGAGAGATGTTTTCTGAAGGCGTTGTTATTTCAACTTGCAACAGAACTGAAATATTCGGAATTCCACTTTCAGAAAAAATCTCATATACAGAGATTCTGAATTTTATAAAAGACTTGAAAACCATTACTGGTTTTTCAGAAGAAAATATTGAACGTTATTTTTCGTGCAGCGCAGTAAAACATATTTTTAATGTAAGTGCCGGTATTGATTCTATGATTCCAGGGGACAGCCAGATTTTAGGACAAGTAAAAGAAGCATTTACTATTTCTGCGGAAAATGATTTTTCGGGATTATTTATTAATCGACTTTCGGATACAGCAATTAAAGTTGGGAAAAGAACAATAAGCGAAACCAAAATAGGCCAAGGAGCTGTTACTATAAGTTATGCGGCTGTTCAGGTAATCGAAAAAATATTCTCAAATCTCGAAAAAAAATCGGTTCTGGTAATCGGCGCAGGACAAACCGCAAGTCTTGCAGTAAATCATCTTAAAGATAAGCATATTGGAAAAATCTTTATTACTAACAGAACTCTGGCAAATTCAAAAATTCTGGCTGATAAAACAGGTGCTGGAACAATTCCTTTCGAAGAATTCAAATCGCATCTTCATAAATTTGATATAATAATCAGTGCAACATCATCACCCGGTTTTCTCCTTTCGGAAAAGGAAGTTAAAGAGGCAATGATTAAAAGGCGGAATAATCCGGTTTGCATTATGGATATTGCCCTTCCCCGCGATATTTCTCCCGAAGCCAGAAATATTGAGTATGTTTTTTATAATGATATCGATTCATTAAAAAATATTGTTGACGAAAACATAAAAAGGCGTAAAGCTGAAGCATTAAAAATCGATAATATAATTATGGAAGAAATGATTTCCTTTTATAATTGGTACAATAATCTTAATGTTGTGCCATCAATTAAATTATTGCGCGAGTTTTTCGAAGATATAAGCAACGATGAATTAAATAAAATAAAAAATAAAGTTACTGAAGAAGATTATATTAAATTGGAAGCTATGACAAAAAGACTAGTCGGAAGACTTCTTCATAATCCAACTATGAAGCTTAAAAGCATTTCCGAATCATCCTTGAGCGAACAGGAAAAGCTTAAAGAGACTGCAATTATTAAAGAAATTTTCGGACTTAATGGAAAAATTGAAAATAAAGCATTAAATTAGCATTGCTTTTTAGAACTAAAGGGGTTCAAATTGTCGGAAAAAACGAAAATTATTATTGGTTCACGCGGAAGTGCCTTAGCGCTTTGGCAATCGAATTTTGTAAAGAAAGAAATTGAAAACGCTAATCCTGATTTTGAAATTGAAATCCAACTTATAAAAACAACGGGAGATAATGTACTCGACGTTCCGCTTGCCAAAATCGGAGATAAGGGGCTTTTTACTAAAGAACTTGAAATTGAGCTGCTTGCCGGCAATATTGATATTGCAGTTCACAGCCTTAAAGATTTACCGACTGATCTTCCGAAAGGTTTAAAATTGGCTGCTGTTACAAAAAGGCACAATTGCGAAGATGTTTTAATTACAAAAAATGCTGGAACAACAATAGAGGCCTTGCCTCAGGGAGCAACAGTCGGGACAGGATCTTTAAGAAGAAAATGCCAGCTTAAATCTATAAGACCGGATTTAAATGTTGTTGATTTAAGAGGGAATGTCCCTACAAGAATCAAGAAGTTTCTTCAATCAGACTGGGGAGCAATAATCTTAGCACGCGCCGGCGTAGAAAGATTAAATATGGAAAAATACATCAGTTCTGTTATAAGTGTTGACCAAATTCTTCCTGCCGTTGGCCAAGGAGCTTTGGGAATTGAAATAAAGAAAACCAACAAAGCTGTTGAAAAGATACTTAAATCTATTCACGACGATGAAACTTTTGCAGCCGTTACAGCAGAACGAGCTTTTCTGAAAGCGTTAGAAGGCGGATGCCAGGTTCCAATCGGCGCATACGCGCAGGTACGTCCTACAGGACTTTTTATTGAAGGTTTGGTAGGAAGCATCGAAGGAGACAAAATATTCCGGAGTAAGATGCGCGGAAGCAAGAAAGAAGCTGAAAAATTAGGTAAAAATCTTGCTGAAGAATTATTGAATGCTGGAGCAAAAGAGATTTTATCAGAAATTTATAATCAGGTTCCTGCAGAAAAAAGTGTTTAGAAGCAAACATCAAAAATGTATGCTTTTAACGCATGGTGAAAGCGGATATGATATTTTTTCGCAATCAGTTTTAAATTCCGGAATAAGGCTGCTTCATTTCCCTGTAATTAAAATAAAAGAAATTGGAAACAAGCTTTTCCCCTTTTCAAATATATCCGAATTAAACAAATTTGATATAATTATTTTAACTTCGGTAAATGCTTCAAAGATTTTCATTTCAAAAATCAACGATGCACGTTTTGATCTTAGTAAATTAACTCCGGTTTTTGCTGCAGTGGGAAAGCGGACTTCAGAATTCTGCAAGCAGAATAAAATAAACATTTCAATTTCGCCCGAAAGCGATTTTAGCGGTGCCGGTCTTTTTGAAGAATTAATAAATATGAACCTGCAGAATAAAAAAATTCTAATTCCCTGCTCCAAGCTCTCAAGAACATATCTATCCGATAAATTAAAAGAATACGGTGCATTTGTAGAAGTTGTACATACTTATGATATTGATTTGCCCGATAAAAACATTATTGATGAAGCAAGTAATCTTATAAAAATTTATCCTCCTGATGTTTATATGTTTACCAGTCCTTCAACTTTTTGTAACTTTGTAAAAATATTAAAAATCGATGATGTGAAAACCTATTTTTCCGCTTCAGCTATTGCTGCTATCGGAAAAGTAACTAAAGAAGCGATAGAAAATTTTGGCGTTGAAGTAAAAATAGTTCCGGAATTTTCGACTGTTGATGAACTTATTAAAGTTTCTGAACGCTTTCTATTAGAAAATTAGATATAGGATTATTGCGGAGGTAATTTGAAAATCCTAAAAAATGATATTTTTATAAAAGCCTGCAAAAGAAAGCCGGTTGAAAGAACACCAATTTGGGTAATGCGTCAAGCAGGAAGATATTTGCCCGAATACAGAGAAATCAGAAAGAAATATGATTTTCTCACAATGTGTAAAACCCCTGAACTTGCATCCGAAGTTACTATTCAGCCTGTTAATTTAATAAATGTAGATGCTGCTATTTTATTTTCGGATATCCTTGTTATTCCCGAAGCGATGGGTTTGGAACTTAAAATACTTGAAAACAAAGGTCCGGTTTTCTTAAATCCGGTTAGAGATAAAAATGATTTTTTAAATCTTAAAAAGATTGATCCTTTTAAAGACTTAAAATACGTACTCGATTCAATTACAATTACAAAAAACATTTTGAACGGAGAAGTCCCTTTAATTGGATTCAGCGGATCGCCTTGGACTTTGCTTACTTATATGATTGAAGGCGGAAGTTCTAAAAATTTCGGGAAAGTAAAAAAACTTATCTATGATGAACCGGATTTTGCACATCTTATTCTTGATTTTCTTGCGGATGCTGTTACTGATTATTTAAATGCAAAAATTGAAACGGGAGTTGATGCAGTCCAGATTTTTGATACCTGGGGAGGGATTCTTTCCCCCGATATATTTAACGAATTCTCACTGAATTATATAAAAAAGATTATATCTGGTATTAAAATAAAAGATAAACCTGTAATTGTTTTTTCAAAAGGAGCTTATTTTGCTTTAGAATATATTGCTGAATCCGGAGCTGATGTTATTGGTCTCGATTGGACTTCGGATATTGGAAATGCTAGAAAAAGAATCGGAGAAAAAGCAGCTCTTCAGGGAAATCTTGATCCGGCAGTGCTTTATGCAAATATCGATAAAATCAAGAAGGAAGCTTCTAAAATTATAGATTCATTTGGATATGGTTCCGGACATATATTTAATCTCGGACACGGAATTCACCCGGATACAAATCCCGATAATTTAAAAGAGCTGGTTCTTTTTGTTAAACAATACAGCGTAAAATATCATAAAAGCGAAAATTAAAATGTTTGGAATTGACGTTAAACTTATAAACAAATACGATAAACCCGGTCCCCGTTATACAAGTTATCCTACAGCACCTCAATTTACCGAGGGATTTACTGCAAGCAATCTTTTGGAAGAAATCAAAAGCACTAATTCGGGGAATAATCTTAAAGATATTTCTCTCTATTTTCATCTGCCGTTTTGCGATACTCTTTGTTATTTTTGCGGCTGCAATATGATAGTAACACGCAACCGTGATAGAATATCGAAGTATTTAGAATATTTGGAAAAGGAAATAGACATTTATTCCGATCTTATAAATCCTTTGCGCAAAATTAAACAGCTGCATTGGGGAGGCGGCACACCTACTCATTTAACACCCGATGAAATTCGCAATCTTGCCAGTGTTATTAAACAAAAATTTAATTTTGATGATAATGCTGAAGCAAGCTGTGAAATTGATCCCCGAGAATTAAGTTTCGAGCATCTTCTTGCATTGAGAAATTCAGGCTTTAACCGTATTAGTATGGGCGTTCAGGATTTTAATCCGCTTGTACAAAAAGCTGTTAACAGGATTCAGCCTGAAGAATTGACCTTTAAAGTTATTAGTTGGATTAAAGATTTGGAATTCTCAAGTTTTAATCTCGACTTGATGTACGGACTTCCGCATCAAACTGTTGACAGTTTCGGATACAGCATAAAAAAGATAATTGAACTTGAACCTGACAGAATTGCCTTATTTAATTATGCTCATGTTCCTTGGATGAAAAAGCATATGGAGCTTATAAATGCGGAAAATATTCCGAAACCGGCTGAAAAACTTGCAATTCTTGAAATGTCGATTAATGAACTTACTTCTGCCGGATATGTTTTTATCGGAATGGATCATTTTGCTAAACCCAGTGACGAACTTGCAATTGCGCTGAAAGAAAAAAGACTATACAGAAATTTTCAGGGTTATAGCACTCATTCTGAACTTGATTTATTTGCTCTCGGTATCACAAGCATAAGTCAGATAGGAAAAACATATTCGCAAAATGTTAAAACGGAAAATGAATATTTTAATTGTCTTGATAAAGGTATTTTACCTGTTTTGAAAGGTTACTGTCTTAACAAAGATGATATGTGCCGTAAAAAAGTTATTATGAAACTTATGTGCGATTTTGAATTGGATTTTTCGAAAATTGAAAATGAATTTAAAATTAACTTTGAAGATTATTTTTCAAAAAGCTTAGAAAATCTTTCGGAAATGATTAATGATAATCTTCTTAAAATTGAAAACAGAAAAATAATTATTACCGAAAAAGGCAGACTGCTGATCCGGAATATTGCAATGAATTTTGACGGTTTTATTGAACGAAACCATGATTCTGCCCGTTATTCCAGAACAGTATGAAATGAAAGGGGAAAAATGAAAGCGGCAGTAGTTTTATTGAATCTTGGAGGCCCCGATTCTCTTGAAGCGGTTGAACCTTTTTTATATAATCTTTTTTGCGACCGTGACATTTTTAAAATTCCAATCGGACAGAAACTATTTGCAAGAATAATTTCTAAGCGCCGTGCTCCTATTGTAAAGGAAGAATACGAACTAATCGGAGGAAAATCTCCTATAAATGAATGGACTGAAATACAGCGTAAAATGCTTGAAACAGAGTTAAAAAAAAATGATACTGAAATAGATGTATATACTGCAATGCGTTACTGGCATCCTCTATCTAATGAAACCGCAGAAAAAATGCAGCGCAAGAATTATGAGAAAATTATTCTTCTTCCATTATATCCCCACTTTTCTGTAAGCACAACCGGTTCTTCTTTTAATGAATGGAAACGTGTTTACAAAGGTGATAAAAGCAAAATAGTATATGTTAACAATTATTTTGATGAAGATGATTATATTAAATCCTTAAACGAAAGAATCGAGGAATCCTTAGTTGAATTTCCTGAAGAAAAACGAAACGATGTACAACTCGTTTTCAGTGCTCACGGAACTCCCGTTAGTATGGTAAAAAAAGGAGATCCTTACAGTATTCAGATTCAAAAAACAGTTAATAAAGTTATGGAATTAAGGAATTTTGCAAATGGTCATCATTTGTGTTTTCAAAGTAAGGTAGGTCCGGTTAAATGGCTGGAGCCTTCCACAGAAAATATGATTAAACAACTTGCTGGAAAAGGGTTGAAAAAACTTCTGATTATTCCAATCAGTTTTATTTCGGATCACGTTGAAACGCTTTTTGAACTTGATATTGAATACCGTAAAGCTGCCGATAAATGCGGTATTGAAAATTATGTTGTAATGAAAGGATTAAACGATTCCAGAACTTTTATTTCGGCATTAAAAAACATTGCACTCACATATTTAGAACAATAATTTATGGCAAACTCAGATATAAAGATTGGAATATTGGGAGCAGGTATTTCGGGTTTAGCTGCTGCGTATTGGCTTTCGAATGATGGTTATGATGTAACAGTTCTCGAAAAAAACAATTATACCGGCGGTGCTATGATTTCTCATTCTGAAAAAGGATTTATGGCTGATCTGGGTCCGAACAGCGGACTTGAAACATCGCCTTTTATCCGGAAAATTGTTGAATCTGTTGGGCTGGGGAATGAAATGATTTACGCAGATTCTGCCGGTAATAAAAGATACATCCTTAAAAACAATAAACTATATGCATTAACACCCAATCCTCTTAAATTTTTCTCTTCTGGATTATTATCTTTTAAAGGGAAATTCAAACTTTTAAAGGAACCGTTTATCGGTAAATCGGAGGACGGATATTATCAAAGCATTTCAACATTTGTAAAGCGCCGCCTGGGAAGTGATTTTCTCGATTACATTATAAATCCTTTTGTATCGGGTGTTTATGCCGGCAACCCGGATTTACTGAGTGTAAAATCAGCTTTCCCAAAACTTTACAGACTTGAAGAAGAATACGGCGGGCTGATTAAAGGTACAATAAAAGGCAGCAAAGAAAGAAAACAAAGAAATGAAAACAGTAAACAGAATGCAAGGATGTTCTCATTTAGAAACGGAATGCAGAGTTTTCCAAACTCAATAGCCGATAATCTTATAAAAAAGCCTGTTTTAAGCTGTGAAATTAAAAACATTAATTACCATAAAAAATCCATTTCTGTTAGTTCCGAAGTTAATGGGAAAAATCACGATTTTAATTTTAATATTTTGATATCAGCCATTCCGGCTTATAATGCTTCGGATTTATTCCAAACGGTTGATGATAATCTTGCTGCACACTTATCTCAAATTTATTATCCTCCTGTTATGGTTCTTTTTGCAGTTTTCCGTAAAAAAGATATTCAAAGAAAACTTGACGGATTCGGGTTTTTAATCCCAGAAAAAGAAAGAAAACAATTTCTCGGAGCTATATGGAGTTCAGTTATTTTTACTGACCGGTGCTCCGAAGATCTTGCCGCGTTTACATTATTTATCGGCGGAGCCCGACAATCGGATATTTTCAAAACTGAAAATAATCTGCTTATAAATGGAGTGCTGGCTGAATTCAAATCTTTAATGAAAATTAAAGAAAACCCTGTGTACCAAAAATCATATTTCTGGGAAAAAGCAATTCCTCAATACAACATCGGGTATATTGAACACGATAGATATTTCGAACATTTTGAAAACACTAATCCCGGAATTATTCTCAGCGGAAATTACCGGGGAGGTATTTCTGTTGGCGACTGTATAAAAAATTCCAGAACAGTATATGAAAAAACACTGAAATATGCCGTAGAAAATTTTTAGTTTACAGTTATTTTATTTCGATTGAACAGTAATTTTAAATAAATATTTGATTTAAAAACATCCATTGAGTTGATTATGTATCCTACTACAAGACTTCGGCGTTTACGTTATAATCCTTTAATACGGGAAATGGTTAAAGAAACTCATCTGCGCAAGACTGATTTGATTTATCCCCTTTTTGTTGTTCCAGGTAAAGACATAAAAAAAGAAGTAAAGTCGATGCCGGGCGTGTTTCAAATGTCTGTTGATATTCTTGTTGAAGAATGCAAGGAGATCTTCCATCTTGGTATTCCTGCGGTAATATTATTCGGAATTCCTGAACACAAAGATGAAACCGGTTCCGAATCTTATTCATCCGATGGGATTATCCAGCAAGCAATAAGAAGCATCAAATCGACTGTTAATGATTTAGTGGTTATAACTGATGTTTGCCTTTGCGAGTATACATCGCACGGGCATTGCGGAATTTTGAAAGGCGAAGAAATATTAAATGACGAAACTGTTTCTGTTCTTGCAAAAGAAGCTGTAAGCCATGCAGAAGCCGGAGCAGATATAATTGCTCCTTCGGATATGATGGACGGAAGAGTGTGGGCAATCCGTAAAGCTTTAGATTATAAAGGATTTAATAAAATTCCTATAATGAGTTATGCTGTAAAATATGCCTCGGGTTATTACGGACCTTTCCGCGATGCAGCAGAATCCGCACCCGCTTTCGGAGATAGAAGGTCGCACCAGATGGATATTGCAAACGCTGAGGAAGCTTTGCGCGAAGCTGAAAGCGATATTGAAGAAGGAGCTGACATTATAATGATAAAACCTGCAGGAGCATATCTTGATATAATAAGAAGAGTAAAAGATATGTTCGGTATGCCGACAGCTGCATATCAGGTTAGCGGCGAATATGCTATGATAAAAGCTGCTGCACAAAACGGCTGGATTGATGAACAACGGATTATGATGGAATCGCTTATCGCTATTAAACGAGCCGGAGCCGACTTGATTTTAACTTATTATGCAAAAGAAGCCGCAATATTATTATAAAACCGGAGAATTCTAGATGGATTTTAAGACAAGCAAGAAATTATTCAGTGAAGCACAAAAGTTTATACCCGGCGGTGTAAACTCACCTGTAAGAGCATTTAAATCCGTTGGAGGCTCTCCCCTTTTTATTGAAAGAGGAAGCGGCTCTAAATTTTACGATGCCGACGGGAATGAATTTATAGATTACATCGGAAGCTGGGGACCGCATCTTTTTGGTCATAATCCTGAATTTATTAAAAGTGAATTACTTAAAAATATTGAAAGAGGCACAAGCTTTGGCGCTCCTACATCATTAGAAGTAGAAATGGCAAAGCTAATTACAGAACTTGTACCGTCTGTAGAAATGGTTCGAATGGTAAACAGCGGAACAGAAGCAACAATGAGTGCAATACGGGTAGCACGAGGTTTTACAGCCAAAGAAAAGTTTATTAAATTTGAAGGCTGTTATCACGGACACGCTGATCATTTTCTTATTAAAGCAGGTTCTGGCGCTCTTACTTTTGGAATGCCGACAAGTCCCGGAATAACAAAAGGAAATGCAGAAGATACTCTTGTAGCAGATTTTAACGATATTAACTCTGTTAAGAAACTTATTTCTGCAAATAAGAATAATATTGCCGCAATAATTATTGAACCAATAGCTGGTAATATGGGTGTGGTAAAAGCCGATATTTCTTTTATGAAAGAGCTGAGAGAAATTTGTTCAAACGAAAATATAATTTTAATTTTTGATGAAGTTATGACAGGATTCCGGGTTGCTAAAGGCGGAGCTCAGGAATTATTGCAAATTAACCCAGATCTTACAACATTCGGTAAAATAATTGGCGGCGGTTTGCCTGTAGGCGCTTTCGGCGGAAGAAAAGATATAATGGAAATTCTTGCCCCTTCCGGTCCGGTTTATCAAGCAGGAACGCTCAGCGGCAACCCTTTGGCTATGTCTGCAGGAATTGCTGCATTAAATTACATTAAAACAAATACATACCTATATAATTTACTTGAAAATAAATCTGAATATCTTGAACAGGGATTTATTGAAAATCTTAATAAACTTGGTAAGAAATATTGCTTAAATAGATCTGGCTCAATGATGTGTATGTTTTTTACTGAAGAACTTGTATCAGATTACAAAACTGCAATTAAATCGGATACTTCATTATACGCAGCTTATTTTCACGAAATGCTTAACAGAGGGATTTATCTTGCCCCGGCTCAATTTGAAGCGATGTTCATATCAACTGCTCACTCCGATGATGACCTAAATAAAACAATTAAAGCTCATTACGAATCTTTAAAAGCAATTATTTAATAAACATTGATAAAAAAAAAGGATGCTTTTTCAAGCATCCTTTTTTAGTCTTTATTTTTTTAGAAAGCGTAACCGCCTGATAAATAAGCAAAAGTATCAGCACTTCCGCCAATATTCTTTAATCCGGCTCTTAATACATCAGCGCTTACAACACCGTCAAGCCAGAAACCGTCGAAATGAAGACCGATACCGGCAGTAACACCTGTTGCAAGTCCTGGTACTGTATAAATAGTTGAAATATATTCAACAGTCTGATAACCAGGAGTTGTGTAATTACTCCAAGCTTCTTCTTGAGACATTTTACTTGTAGTAGATTGATAACCTAATCTTCCTGTAAGCCATTCAGTCAGTAAAAATTCAGCTCCAAGGTTCCATACAGGGAATGATGTTACAGTCAAAGTCTGCTCTGGTCTTCCATTAACAACATTTACTGCTGGATCAGTAATTGATGTAACATTAAATGCCGGACCGCCAACCAATAAAAGATCTCCAGTTCTATATTGCATACCCATTCCTACTGTAAAACTTGTTATGCTGGTAAGATCTCTTTCCATAGGGGAAGGGGCAACCATATTATTATCTTTATCTTGTCCGCTTGCAGTTACAAAATTAACAGCAGGAACTAATGTTACAACATCCGATACATCCCAGAAACCTCTTAAATTCGCGCTGAAAATTGTCTGGTCCCTGCTTATTTCTCTTTGTCTTGCAGGAGTATTTGTTAAACTTGGAAGTATTAAAGATACACCGGCATCAATCCTGATATCTCTGTTTAGTCTTAACAATGCACCAAAATTAAAACCTATTTGCGAAGCAGATGTTTCAGATACCAGCATTGTATCAACATCTCTAGAAGGTGTTTCGTTTGTTGATGATGCATACGCAATACCAAGACCAAGTATTAAATCATCAAAATCCATTGTTGACATTAATTGAATATTGTTATCCAGTCCTAAACCAACACCGAGATTACTGCCTGAAGTTGTATTATAAGGGTCAGGAATACCTGCTAGCGGATCAAGTTTTGCAATTGAAGAACCATTCCATCCGCTCTGTGTTAAAATACCGCCTATTGTTAAATTATCTGCAAGACGGAAATTAGCAACAACAAACTGGTCTTTTCCAGCTCCGCTGGATGAACCGATATCGCCCCATACCATATCATCATAAACACTTCCCCAAGCAGGATTCAATGTAACATAATAAGGATCCATAACATAAGGGTTACTTCCAAGAGAAACTACTCTTGCAAAACCACCTGTCCGTTCTACATCCCAACCGCCTGCAAAAACTGCAGATGAAACAAGAACAAAAACAAAAACCGAATACATCAGTCTTTTTACCATACTACCTCCTAATTTAGTTATTTATATTAATTGTAAATAAAACAGTCGAAAACTATTCATTTTATTTATAAAATAAAAATTTTTTTTTTATCTGATACAACTTATATTTTTTAAGTAAAATAATAGTTCTTACTAAGAGTCCTTTGATCTAACAATTTATATCCTCTTTGCTAAGAATTTTTTAAGGGAAGTTTTATATTTATTTTATTTATGCCGTTCTTCAAGATTTTTTACAATCTCGCTTAAATCGATATCCAAATAATTCAGCATAACAAATAAATGAAAAATTAAATCTGAAGTTTCGTTTATTATTTCCTCTTTATCTTCGTTTTTTGCAGCAATAATTGTTTCTACAGCTTCTTCGCCAACTTTTTGAATTATTCTGTTCCCGCCTGATTTAAACAGCTTTGTAGTATACGAATTTTCAGGAAGACTTTTTTTCCTTTCCGAAATTAAATTAAACAATCCCGAAAGCCATTTGATGTCTCTTTCTTTTTGAATTCCAAAACAGGAGTAATCGCCTGTATGGCAAGTCGGCCCGTCCGGCTGTGCATAAATTAACAGACTGTCGCTGTCGCAATCGACCTTTATATCTTTTACATGCAAATAATTATTGGACGTCTCACCCTTTGTCCATAATCTTTGTTTTGTCCTGCTGAAAAAAGTTACTTTTTTAATTTCAATTGTTTTTTCTAATGCTTCCCTGTTCATAAATCCAAGCATAAGTACCTTTTCGGTAACCGAATCTATAATTATTGCTGGAACCATTCCATTAAGTTTCGAGAAATTCAACTTATCAATATTTATCATAATCTTACATTTACACCGTTTTGTTTAAGATATTTTTTTAATTCCATTATATTAAGTATTTGATAGTGAAACAAGCTTGCTGCCAAACAAGCTTCCACATCGGCATCTTGGAATGCCTCAAAAAAATGTTCTTTTGTCCCTGCTCCTCCTGAAGCAATAACCGGAACACTCACCAATTTCACTAACTCGTTAAGAAATCTTAAATCGTAACCTTCCTTTGTTCCATCCCTATCCATTGAAGTAAGAAGAATTTCACCGGCACCCAGATCAACTGTTTTTCTGCACCATTCAAATGCTTCAATTCCTGTTGGTTCGGTACCTCCTTTAATAAATACTTCGTATCCGCCGTTAACAAATTTCACATCAATTGCAGCAACAATTGCCTGGCTTCCAAACTGTTTTGAAGACTGTTTTATTAAATCCGGATTTTTTACTATCGATGTGTTTAATGAAACTTTATCGGCACCTGCTTTCAACAATGCTTCTATGTCGTTTAATTGAGAAATTCCGCCCCCTACAGTAAAAGGTATTCTTATAACTTCAGCTACATCTTTTACAAGCTGCACTAATGTTTTTCTTTTTTCCAGCGAAGCAGTAATATCAAGAAAGACAAGTTCGTCAGCGCCTTCGCGGTAATATCTTTCGGATAATTCAACGGCAGAACCGGCATCCCGCAGATTCACGAAATTTGTACCTTTTACAACTCTGCCATCTTTAACATCCAGACAAGGTATAATTCTTTTACTTACCAATTTTTATCAGTTCCTCAATTTTTATTCTGTTTTCATAAATTGCTTTACCAACAATAACTGCAAAAACATTCATTTTCTTCAATTTAATTATGTCATCCGATGAGCTAACTCCGCCTGATGCAAATAAATTAATCGCCGGAAATTCATTCTGAAGTTTCTCATATAGCAAGTAACTTGGTCCGGTTAACATCCCGTCCTGCGAAATATCTGTGCACAAGAAGTTTTTTATTTGCAGTGATGAACAATATTTAATGTGTTCCGAAATTGTAACCTCTGTTTTTTCGGTCCAGCCTCTAATAGCAATTTTTTCATCTAAAACATCAGCAGCTATAATAATCTTTTGAGCGCCCAATTTTTCAACAATTTTTTCAAATTCCGGCTTGTTTTTTACCGAGATTGAACCAATAATTATACTGTCTACACCGGCATCTATCGCTTTTTCGGCATCTTCATAACTTCTGATTCCTCCGCCAAACTCAATTTTTAAGGAAGTCTTGGATTTTATTTCCCTGATATTCTCAATGATGTTAATATTTCCTGTTTTTGAACCGAGCAAATCAACAAGATGCAGCCATTCAAATCCTGCATTCTTATAAACTAAAGCTTGTTCAATAACGGAATCGGAATAAACTGTAACTTTTTTGTAATCGCCTTTAAGAAGCCGCACAACCTGATTATTCAGTATATCTATTGCAGGAATTATTCTCATTTTCACTTCTTAATTTATGCTAGTTCAATAAAATTTTTAAGTAATTTTAAACCTGCTTCACCCGATTTTTCGGGATGAAATTGCACTCCGTAATAATTATCTTTTTTAACAGCAGCAGAAAATTCCAAACCATGTAACGATGATGCAATTGTATAATCGTTTAACGGGACGTAAAAAGAATTAGCATAATAAAAATATGTTTCATCTTTTATCCCGTTGAAAAGTACATCATTTTTTAAAATTTTCACCCGGTTCCATCCCATATGCGGAACTTTTACAGCCGAAGGATCAAACATATCTGTGCTTCCCGGTAAAATTCCCAAACCGGCAGAATTCCCTTCTTTCGATTTTTCGCACATTACCTGCATACCTACACATATTCCTAAAAGAGGTTTTTTCATTATTCTTAAAAGGTTTACCAGATTAAGCAAATGTAATTTTTTTATTGTAAATCCGGCTTCTCCTACTCCAGGGAAAATAATCTTTTCGGAATCACAAATATCCTTTTCGGAATTTGTAATTTTATAATCGGCATTAATTGATTTTAATGCATTAGCAACCGATGCAGTATTTCCTGCTCCATAATCTATAAGTGCAATCATAACATTCCTTTTGTTGACGGCAGAGCGCCATTCGTTCTTTCATCTATTCTGCAGGCTTCGTTAAGAGCTTTTGCAAATACTTTAAACATTGCCTCAATTTTATGATGATCGTTTTTGCCTTTTGCACGGATATAAATATTTGCTTTCAATCCCGAAGCCAGCCCCCGGAAAAATTCCTCAGTCAATTCAGTCGGGAAATCGCCCACTTTTTCGCGCTCGAATCTGCATTTGAAATTAAGATAAGTTCTTCCGCCTAAATCAATAGCGCACTTGGCAACCGATTCATCCATAGGAATAAAATAACCATATCTTTTAATTCCTTTTTTGGTTCCTAAAGCTTCAAGCAATGCTTCCCCTAAAGTAATTCCAACATCTTCAACTGTATGATGTTCGTCCACGTGCAAATCGCCTTTAACATTAATTTTAAGATCAATATTTCCATGCTTTGAAATCTGCTCAAGCATATGATCGAAAAATCCGACTCCGGTTGATATTTGTGAGAGTCCGCTCCCGTCTAACCGGGTTTCAATTGTAATATCAGTTTCTTTTGTCTTTCTCTTTTTCAGTGATGATCTTTCGCTTTTTATAATTTCTTCAGCAGCAGATAAGAAATCGTTAATGCTATCCGAAATTACTATTGTCTTCTCCGAATTGTTTTTTTTCTTATCGCTTATAAAAAAGTCAAATTTCTCTTTACCTGCTTTTTTTATTGAAATGTTTTCAAGCTTAAGAATATCGTTTAGTAATAATTCCTTTGAGCTTAAATCAGCATCCGAATAGAGCTGATAACCTCTTTCCGATAGTTTCTTTAATCCGCTTATAAGTCCTTTGGATTTAGCATTTTTAATATCGAACAACGATTTTTCTATTTTAACTTTCATTTTAATATTTCTTTTAATTCTTTAAGAAAAACATCATTTTCTTCTTTATTTCCGATGGTAACCCGCAAGCAATTTTCAAGATTTATCTGCGAACTCCGGTCGCGTATTATAACGCCTTTGTCTGCTAGTTTTAATTGAATAATTTTTGCATTCGAAACCCGGAATAATAAGAAATTTGAATCAGAATCAAAAACTTTTTGTATTGCAACAGTTTTTTCAAGCTCATTTTTCACTCTTTCCCGTTCTTTTATAATCTCAGTTACATACAAATCCTTTTTAGGATAATTATTAACTGAATTTATAACAGCTTGCCTGGTAAGTTTATTCAAATTGTAAGGGGCTTTAATTTTCATAAAATATTTAATAATGCTCTCGCTTGCGGCGCAATAACCGCAGCGAACTCCAGCAAGCCCCCAAGCTTTCGAAAATGTCCGGAGTACAACAAGGTTATTATATTTTTCTATTTCTTTTATAACACTTCCCTGATCCGTAAAATCGATGTATGCTTCATCAACAGCCAGAATTCCATTGAACTTTTCTGCCAGATTGATAATATCCTTTTTTCTTAACAAATTACCCGTAGGGTTATTAGGCGAACAAACAAAAATAATTTTTGTCTGCTCGTCTGTATTAGTAAGTATCTTTTCGGTATCAAGCTGAAAATCTTCAGTAAGAGTTACGTTTTTAACTTTAACATCATTTATTTCGCAAGCTACCTGATACATCCCGTAAGTAGGCTCGGCTGTAATAACATTATCTTTCCCGGGATTGCAAAATATTCTTACAAGCAAATCTATAACTTCGTCCGAACCTACGCCGAAAAATAGATTTTTAGCAGGGATGCCAATATAATTTCCTACAACCTTTCGCAAATCGTTTTGCGCCGGATCCGGATATCTATTCAATTCGATGTCTTCAATCTCAATAACGCTGCCTATTCCGTTTTCGTTTGCATCTAAAAGAATGCCGCTTAAATAACTGTCGCGCGCAGAAGTATACGGTTTAAGATTCCTGATATTTTCGCGAACTAATTTATCAATTTCCATTTTCCATCCTTATTTTTACTGCATTTGCATGAGCTTGTAAATCTTCTGTTTCGGCAAGTGTAATAACTGTTTCCGAAATACTTTTTAGTCCGGTCTGTGTTAATTCCTGAAATGTAATTCCTTTCAAAAAAGATTCAACATTTACGCCGCTGAACGATTTGGCATAACCGTACGTAGGAAGCGAGTGATTTGTTCCGCTGGCATAATCGCCTGCGCTTTCGGGAGAATAATTACCGAGGAAAACAGAACCCGCGTTGGTAATATCTTTTATTGTTTCATTAATATTTTCTATACTAAGGATTAAATGCTCCGGAGCAAAACCATTGCTGAACTCAATTGCCTGTTTAATATTGTTTACAACAAGTATATATGAATTATTTAACGAACTGTCGGCAAATTCTTTCCTTTTCAGTGTTTCCGATTGTTTCTCTGCTGCATCCGAAACTGCTTGGGCAATTTCGAATTCTGTTGTTACTAATATTGCTTGCGAATCTAATCCGTGTTCAGCCTGCGAAAGCAAATCCGCAGCAATAAATTCCGGATTTGCAGTTTTATCTGCAATTATTAAAACTTCGCTCGGACCGGCAGGCATATCAATAGCACAGCCGTCCGGGTCGACACTAACAATTGATTTTGCCGCTGTTACAAATTGGCTTCCCGGACCGAATATTTTATCAACTTTTGGAATGCTACTCGCACCATAAGCCATTAATCCGATAGCTTGTGCTCCGCCAACTATATAAAATTCTTCAATTCCGCATTTTTCTGCTGCATAAAGCAATGCAGAATTTACAATTCCGTTTTTTGCAGGCGAACATACAACTATTCTTTTGCATCCGGCAATTCCGGCAGGAATTCCCAGCATTAACATAGTTGATGGCAACACTGCAGTACCTCCTGGAATGTAAAGTCCAACATTTTCTATAGGTCTGTACTGCCTGAAACATTTTATACCAGGCATAATTTCAACACTGTAACCTTCGGGTTTCTGATATTGATGAAATTTTAAAATATTTTCATAGGCGCTGTCAATTGCTCTTTTAACTTTCTCGTCTAAAAGATTTGCACCTTTGCATATTTCATCTTTGCTCAGTTGGATGTTATCGGTTGCAAGTCCGTCAAACTTTCTTGCATATTTCAAAACTGCATCAATACCATTAAGCTTTATTTCTTCTAAAACAGGCTTTACAATATCAAGGATTTTTTGATTGTTAATTGCCGGTCTTTTAAAAAGACATTTAATTTCATCAGCATTTAATTTATTTACATCTAATATTTTCATATTACACTATCATATTATCAATTTGCAAAAGTAAAATCCCCGAAGCTCCAGCATCTTTTAGCTTGTTATTTATCTGCCAGAATGTTTCGGATGGAATTACTGCATGAACAGCAACAAGATTTTCATCTGCAAGCGGCAAAACTGTTGGACTTTTAATTGAAGGCAATATTTCAATAACTTTTTCAAGCTGGTTCTTTGGTACGTTCATCATAAGATATTTCGATTTTTTTGCTGTAAGAACCGAATCTATTCGGATTAAAAGATTATCCAAAAGTTCTTTTTTGTGTGAATCCATTTCTACTGCCGATGATTTAATAAGAACAGCCTCCGATTCGAAAACAGGAAATGATTTTTTCAGTTTATTCATTTTTAAAGTATTTCCAGTAGATACAATATCACATATCATATCTGCGACACCCAAAGAAGGAGCAATTTCAACAGAGCCGCTTATTTCAATAATTTTTGCATTTATAGAATTTTCTTTTAGAAATGATTTTAGAATATTAGGATATGATGTAGCAATTGTTTTACCGTTAATTTCATTCAGGTTACTTAGTTCTTTGTTCTCAGGTACCGCAATCAGAAGTCTGCACTTACTGAACCCGAGCCTTTTTACAATTGAAACCGCTGCCTGTTTTTCAACCATTACATTTTCGCCCACAATTCCGATATCCGCAACTCCATCCTTAACGTATTCTGGTATATCATCATCGCGAAGAAACAGAATATCAATATCATAATTACGCGAAGGCACAAGCAGCCTTTCTCCATAATTATCAATTTCAAGTCCGCATGCTTTAAGCATTTCCATAGTCTTTTCTGAAAGTCTGCCTTTTTTTTGAACTGCTAATTTTAAGTTTCCGTTTGCCATAATTTTCCTTTAAAATTAAAAACCCCGGTTGAGGCCGGGGTTCATTTATTATTTATTTCTAAAAATTTAAGTTTTGTCCTGGCCTGTCAGCAAAGATTTGAGTGATGGTGAAAATGTAAAGTTGTTTTTAACATACTTATCTTAAATAATTTATGCAAGTAATATAGACAGAATTATCAAAATTTCAAAACCATTATTTTATTCTGCTTGTTTTTTTCGAATATTCATCTTCAGCCTTTATAAAAGCTTCGTATATCAAATCCATTAATGGCATGGCTCTTTTGGGAATTGAAATGTTTTTAAGTAAAGAATCTGGAGAAATATTTTTTCTTATAGCAATTTTAATCAAGTCTTCGTTTTTTATAACCCAAAATGGCGGGAAATCAATTTTACGGGCAATAATATCACGCGCATTATACAAATGCTTAAGCACATTTTTTTGCTGATAATTTAAATTCCCGCTTCCTTTAATCTGCAAATGCGGGTTCTTTTTTTCTTTTATATCGCATTTTTCAAGCTGAAGGTTTTTGATTCTGAGGATTTCTTTTTGCTCATCATTCAGATTTTTGTTAAGATAATTCTCAAGTTCAAATAAATATTTAACATCATTTTCTGCATATTTAAGCTGGTCGTCACTTAAAGGTCTTTTGTTCCAATCGGATTTTTGCTTTTTCAGCTTATGCGAATTATCCACATTTAAAACTTCCGAAACAATATTTTCAAGACCAAGTCTGGCATATCCTAATATTTTAAATCCTGCTTGAACATCAAAAATATTCCTCAACTGTATTCCTGAAGAATGCTTAAGCAATTTCACATCGAATTCGGCGCAAAACATTACCTTGCAGATTTTTTCATCTTCAAATATCGATTTCAAAGAGCTTATATCTTTAATTGTTACTGGATCAATTATGTATATTTTATCTTCAATTCGCAGCTGAATAAGACAAATGTGAATTCCATACCTGTGAAGGTTTGATTCGCCTTCAATATCCAGACCTATTTTTGTAATCCCGCAATTTTTTATAATTCCTGCAAGACTTTCAAGTTTTTCGCTTGTGTTTATCAGATTCTTTTGCAATAAAAACCATTCGAAATTCAAATAAGGTGTAAATATACCTAAATATATTTTAAATCACTTTCTTCATTAATTATTTTATTGTTTTTTTTATTATTTACGAACATTTTTACATATTTGATTTATTGATATTTCATATACTTTTTCATTTCCTTGCGATAATTATTTGATTTAATAAAATATAAAGGTAAAAAATGAGCATTAAATTTATGACTGCCGATGAAGCAGCATCGTTTATTAAAGACGGGGATGTTATCGGTTTCAGCGGATTTACACCTGCAGGAGCTTGTAAAGCAATTCCTAAAGCCATTGCAGATAAAGCTGTGGCAGAACACAATGCAGGAAAACCATTTAAAGTTGGAGTAATAACAGGTGCATCTACCGGTGATTCCCTTGACGGTTCGTTAGCGCGTGCCGAAGCAATTTCTTTCAGAACACCTTATCAATCGAATAACGATTTAAGAAAACTTATTAATGCCGGTAAAGCTAATTTCTTTGATTCTCACCTTTCGGTTGTTGCACAGAATATTAGATATGGTTTTCTCGGGAAGATTAACTGGGCTGTTATGGAAGCCTGCGATGTTAATGAAAACGGTGAAATCGTACTTACTTCTGCAGTAGGAATTTCCCCTTCCATTTGCAGAGTTGCCGATAAAATTTTAATTGAATTAAACAGAAAGCATCCCAAAGAACTTCGCGGAATGCATGATATTTATGAACCTGCCGACCCGCCATATCGCAAAGAGATACCGATTTACCGTCCATCAGATAGAATCGGTTGCGCTGTTATTCAGGTTGATCCTAAAAAAATTGTTGGTGTAGTAGAAACTGATTTACCCGATGAAGTCGGGGGATTTAAAGAACTTGACCCTGTAACAGAAAAAATCGGGGAAAATGTATCAACTTTTCTTGCAAGCGAGTTAAAAGCTGGCAGAATTCCTAAATCTTTTCTTCCTATTCAATCCGGAGTGGGTAACATTGCTAATGCAGTTCTTTATTCACTTGGTGAGAACAAAGAAATCCCGGCATTTGAAATGTACACAGAGGTAATTCAGGATGCAGTTATTAACTTAATGAAAAAAGGAAGAATTACTTTTTCAAGCGGCTGTTCACTTACAGTATCGCCTTCCCTTTTACAAGAAATTTACGATGATTTAAATTTCTTCCATTCAAGAATTATTCTCAGACCTCAGGAAATTTCAAACAATCCTGAAGTTGCACGCAGAATCGGAATAATTTCTATTAATACTGCAATAGAAGCTGATCTCTTCGGTAATATCAACAGCACTCAGGTTTTAGGTACAAAAATGATGAACGGCATCGGTGGCTCGGGTGATTTCACACGTAATGCATATATTTCCATATTTACAACTCCTTCGGTTGCAAAGGACGGAAAAATAAGTTCTATCGTTCCAATGGTATCACACGTCGATCACAGCGAACATTCTGTTCAAATATTAATTACCGAACAAGGAATTGCCGATTTGAGATCAAAATCTCCAAAAGAAAAGATGGAACTTATAATTAATAATTGCGTACACCCTGAATATAAAGATATGCTGCGCGAATATGTGAAAATAGGAGGCGAAACTCATACTCCTCAGACTTTAAGCGCTTGTTTCGGAATGCATACTACTTTCGAAAAATCGGGAGATATGCGCAAAACAAAATGGCAGGATTTTATGGTTTAACAAAAAAAAAACTCCGGTTCGCCGGAGTTTTTTTAGAATCATTTAAATTTTACATTTCTTTTTCTGCATACAGCATTTTATCTTCTAAAAACAAAGCACTTAATTTATGTTCTTTGCTTATAAAAACTATTCCTGTTTCGTTATGAGAATTTCCCACCCGGGAATGAACAGATTTTAATCCGCCAAGATATTTCCTTGCATCGCAAAGATAAACCATATCGCCAACTTCGGCACACATTTTCTTCATATCTTCTTTAGATAAATTAATAATATCTTCGTTATCGTTGCGCAATTGCCACTTTAAATAGACTTTTTCTCCTTCTTTTTCATTTATTTTGCTGCCCTTAAATATTTCCTTTGCTTTTTTAACTGACCATACTGTTAATCCTTCAAGATGTGTTTCAGGATCATATTTAAGATAATAAACAGCTGCAATTGAAACCAAGACAATAAGCAATAGCGCAATTATTAAAAGAAAACTGATACTGCCGGCATTAAACCATATCAGAAATAAAAATAATACAATAAAAACAATTACAGTAGTCATTATATTTTTATGCTTTCTTTTATTTTTAATCTTGTTGCTAATCAGAATAAATACCGGTTGAAGATATGTGACTAAAACTCCTACGCCAACACATACAATTGTGTTATATAAAGCACTTATATAAGTGTAAGGATGGGATATATCTAAAGGGGTGCCGTGGGCTACCGGAGTTATGAGAATATCCGGATAGCGAGCTCCTAAAATCATTAATGAAGAGCCTCCAAGAAAAGTAGCTAAAACTCCGGCAGGAGTAAATCTTTTCCAAAAAACACCAAGAAAGATTGCAGTTACTAACGGAGGAGTTAAAGTAGAGTGGAAATATCCATGAGCTTCGTATACTGTAGGATAATTGTTAAAAGGAATTGTTGCAATTATTCCCACACCTGTAAAAAATATTGATGCCCATCTTGCTGCACTAAGTTCTTTCTTTGATTCGGCATCCTCGGAAGCAAGCCGGCGCTTGATCATCTTTTTTATCGGCCGGTGAACATCGTTAATATATACAGCTGCAATTGCATTAATTAAAGAATCCACAGTACTTAATAAAGTAGCAGTAAGTGCTGCAAGTACAAATCCAAATACTCCTTCGCTGGCAATAATATGTGTAACAGCTATAAATACTTCATCAGAATTAACATTAGGATTGAGCGGAGAATTGTTCATTTCTAAAAGGGCTTTTCCAACCCAGCCTGCACTTCCAACAACTATCGCCGAAATTGGCAGCATAAAAAGGACGTTAAATACAGCGGCTTTTCTTCCTTCATCAACACTTTTAGCTGACATAAATCTCATCAGTAAACCCATATTCATAAAAAGGAATCCTACAGAGCCGGCAACGCCGTCCTGCCAGAATATCCCAACAAAGTTAAAATCCGGCGGTTTATTAAAATCAGCCAGCGGAAGTCTCCATTCTACAGGTAAAAGATGCCAGAATGAATCAAATCCTCCAACATAGTCGATGCCAATTATAAAAATAACTATACCAGTAATTAATAGGATACCGCCTTGTAGTAAATCTGTAAAAATAACTGCTGTCTGCCCGCCAAAGGTTGTATATATTCCGGTAATAATGGCAATTACTACTATCACTCCCATTAAAGTAACGGGGATATGCATTCCTAAAATATCGAATGCCTGAGGCAGAAGCGGAGTAAATACTTTTCCTAATGTAAGAAGCCCTATACCAAGATACCCTATCATATAAAGCAATTGGAAAACCGTTGCAATAAACCTGACAGTTGGGCTGAATCTTCTTTCAAAATATTCGGGAATTGAACGTATCTTTGTGTAAACTACTATCGGGAGCCATCCAAAAAGAAAAAAAGGCATAAAAAACCAGTCGTTCATATAAGTCATTGTCGAAGAGAGACCGTATTCGAAGCCTTTTGCAGAATATTTAACAAAACTGTGGCTGCCAACACCTGTAGCAACAATTGAAACTGTTATAAGCCACCATGCAAATCTTCTTCCGCCAAAGAAAAAATCGTTTGTACTTCTGTTATATTTTGCAAAGTAACTGCCGAATAGCATTATGCTGAAAAAATACACAAGCATAACTATCCAATCGGTCGCTGTTCCAAGTCCGTGTAATGATTCCATATATTTACCAGTAAAGAGCTGCTATTATTAAAATTGCGTGGATTATCATAAAGTATGCAAAACCAAAAACTAAAATTTTTAACCATTTGCGGTGGGCTTTTCTTTTAAGATTTATACTTTTTGATTTATAAATAATATAGAGCCCCAAACTGAAAAATAATCCGCCACAACCATATAAATAAAGAAACGGTAACCAGGTATGACTGAAAGGAGGCATAAAATTTCCTGAAATATTTAAATAATCAGTCGATAAAATAAGCGAAAATATATTTTATTAAATTTATTTTTTCAATTATTCTTCAGGAAACATAAAACTTAATTTTGCAGAAACCAGATCGGGATAAATGTTAAATAATTTATCCATTCTTGTTACTTGCGATACATATTGCTGAATGTGATTCGGCATTACCGCTTTTACATCGCCTCCGTTTGCCCTCGCTGTGCGCACAAGATGAACTATTGCACCGAGAAACGACGAATCCATAAACTCGCATTTTGTCATATCGATTATTATTTTTTTTGCTCCGCCGAAAACAATGTTTGAAGAAAATTCCTTGAATTTTAAAGATACCTTAAGACTTGCTCTGAGAACTTTAACTGTAACTATTGAAATATCGTCTTTGTTTTCAAAATCGAAATATGATTCGTATTGATTGCTTAATATGGACTTTTTTATCATTTTTTAGATTTTTTTTAGAAATATTGTGTAACAATAATATAATTCCTTAAAATATTCAAATTATTAATTTATTTTACTGCTGATTTACAATAATTAAATCTTTCAAAGGAAGCGATATTGTTGTTTTTGTTCCAGCTGAAGGTTTGCTTTCTGCCCAGATTCTGCCTCCATTTCTAACAACAAACTCCTTGCAAAGAATTAATCCCAAACCTGTTCCGGACTCATTGTTTGTACCTTTTCGCGAAACATTTTTATCAATTTTAAACAATCCCGAAGCGGTTATTTCATCCATCCCTACTCCGTTATCTTTTATAATTATTTCTGAACAGGTTTTTGTTTCTTTGCATTCAATTTCGATTTTTCCGCCGGAATTTGTAAACTTTATCGAATTGCTTACAATATTGCGAATAACTGTGTTAATCATATAATAATCGCAATAGACAGTAAACTCATTAGGAATATTTATTTCGATAGTAATATTTTTATTATTTGCTGCAGCCTTGTATGCTCCCACAGCTTCTGTTGCAAGCGGCAGCAAATTATATGTTGCTTTATTTACTTCAATTATTCGTTGCTGCGAGCGGACCCATTCAAGAAGCGTGTTCAAGAGATTTAGAGTATTCCCTGCGGCTTCATCAATAGAATTTATTAATCTAAACATTTCATCTCTTTCAAAATCATCAAAATCTTCTCTCAGCATCGAGGAGTATCCGTAAATTGCTGTGAAAGGATTTTTAAGATCGTGGGCAATTATCGAAAAGAACTTATCCTTTGTGGCATTTGCTTCACGAAGTTCTTTTGTTCGGATACGGACTTTTTCTTCAAGGTCAGCATTCATTTCTTCGAGCTGCTTATTATATTCAAATATTTTCTTCGCTTGGAAATAACTTTTCACTGCTTCTTTCACTGTAAGAATTAAATCTTCCTGATTCCACGGCTTTTCGATAAATCTGTATAAATCTGCATTATTTACCGCATTTGTAACTCCTTCTATTCTGGCTTGTCCCGTTAAAAGTATTTTTCTGGTTTCCGGAATTATTTCGTGAGCTTTAATTAAAAATGTATCACCTTTCATTGCAGGCATAAGATAATCGGAAATAATTACCGGGATATCCGAATTTTCATTTTTTAATTCTTCAATTATTTCCAGCGCTTCTTCACCCGATTCAGCTGTTTCAATGTAAAATTCGTTGTTCAGATTAATTTGAAGCTGTTCTTTAATTGCAATTAAAATTAGCTGTTCATCATCAACACAAATTATTGTGGGTTTAAGCATAATTTTCTCATATTATTTTACAGGAAATTTTACAAAAAAAGTTGTACCTTCATTTATATTGCTTAAAAATTCTATCTTCCCATTGTGAGCTTCAATTATTTTTTTCACAATATCCAAACCTATTCCGCTTCCCTCTCCGCGCTGTTTTGTAGTAAAAAACGGGTCGAATATTCTATTTTGAATTTCAGTTGGAATTCCTATGCCTGAATCTTTTATAGATACAATTACAGTTCCGTTTTCAGCATATATTCCTATTGTTATAACACCTTTATATTTTATTGCCTGCATTGCATTTTGTAAAATGTTAATCCAAACCTGCGTCAGTTCATCGGGATGGGCAAAAACCTTCGGAACAGTATGATACTCTTTAATTAATTCAACTCCATGTTTAAACTGGTTGTTATACAAAATAAGAACCGTTTCAAGATTTTCTGCCAAGTCGACAGGAACCATTTCATTGGAGTTACTTTTATATGAATACTTTTTAAGTGCATTTATTATAAATGAAGCTTTATCGGTAGCATTTTTAATTGTATAATTATTTTTCTTAATTGATAGCAAATTCCTTGCAGTTTCTAAAATAAACAGACAGTTTAAGTTTTCAAACAATGGTTTAACATAATCAATGTCATATATATTCAGATACATAAGATAATCTGCAACTGTTTCTGGATTTGTAATATTTAATTCATTCAGTCTAGAAAGAATTTCCCGCTTAATTTTACGTTCTTCGCGGGTTGAAAGAATAATTTCGGATGAAGCAAAATGTGCAAGAATTACCAGCAATATTTCAAAATCTCCTGCAGTAAGATTATAATGAAAAGTGCCGAGATCGTAAAAAGATTTTGAAATTGAATCCGACAGGTTATTCTGTGCTGCTTTAATAGCTGCCAGCGGTGTATTAAGTTCGTGCCCAATCCCGGCAATTAATTGTCCAAGTGCTGCTAATTTTTCAGATTCAATTAATTGCTTTTGAGTTGCTTTTAATTCTTCGATGGATTTATTAAGTTTTTCATTTGTTGTTTTAAGGTCTATTTCTGCTTGTTTTTTTTCTGATATATCCTGAATCATACCCAATAGGACTTCGCTGCTATTTTCGTCTTTCATAATGGCAACATCTATATCAACCCATATAATTTCACCGTTTTTCTTTATATATCTTTTTTCGATATTATAATTCTTTATTTCTCCCGAAAAAAGCTGAGTAATATTTTCAACACTTTTTTGAATATCGGCAGGATGTGTAATATCTACAATCTTTAATAACTTTAATTCATCTTCGGAATAACCTAAAAGTTCACAAAAAGCCTTGTTTACAATTTTTGGATAACCTGATTTTTCATATTGAATTATGCCGATGGAGGAGTTTTCGAAAATAGTTCGGAATCTTCTTTCACTGACAAAGAGTGCTTCAATTAACTTCTTTTTTTCGGAAATATCCTGTTTTACTGCAATGTAATTAACGACTTCATTCTTAATGTTTTTTACCGGCGTGATTGTCATTTGTTCATAAAAAAGAGTTCCGTCTTTCTTTTTATTTAGAATTTCTCCTTCCCATATTTTCCCTTTTGAAATAGTTTCCCAAAGTGATTTGTAAAAGCTAACGTCGTGAATGCCGGATTTTAATATTCTCGGATTCTGACCGATTATTTCATCTAATTTATAACCGGTAAGTTTTTCGAAAGCCTTATTAGCCCAAACAATTTTACCTAATAAGTCCGTAATTACTATTACATTTGCTGAAGCATTAAGAGCAGTATTTAGTAAATCGGCATCAATAATGTTTTTTAAACCCTTATTTTGTTCGTTCAGTTTTTCCATTTTTCAATATTTGATTTTCATTCAGTTAATAATCGAAAGAATTAACACATAATTAAATAGTTGTTATTGCAAGTCACTTGCATCTGCACACTTATTTTTTATATATTACCAATAAAAAAAAGTGTCTTATGAAAGTTTTTCTCATAATCCTTATTTTGCTTATTGCCTTCTCCTGCTCAAATAAAAATAAAAAGGAGCAAGTATTTGTAACAATTCCGCCTCAGAAATTTTTTGTTGAAAAGATTGCTGGCAGCAAATTAGGTGTGAATGTTATGGTTCAGAACGGATCGGCAGAAGAATTTTTTGAACCTTTGCCGGGACAGTTAATTGCTCTATCAAAAAGCAAACTTTATTTCACAACAGGTTTTCCTATAGAAAGACAGCTTATTGATAAATTAAAATTGTTAAACGATAAAACTGAATTTGTAAACACAGCTAAAGGAATAGAATTTATTAATATGCCAGATGCAGCCGATTTGTTTGATAAGCACAAAAAAAGCAGAAATCATCATTCTCACTCCGGTATGCCCGATCCGCATATCTGGCTGAATCCTTTACTTGTTAAAATTCAAGCTCGTAATATTTTATATTCACTGATAAAAACACAACCCGAAGACTCAGCTTTTTTCCGCACTAATTATCAAAACTTTTGCGCTGAACTCGATTCGCTTCATATGTTTCTTGAAAAAACCCTCGCAAGCAAAAAAGGAATGAGTTTTATGGTTTTTCATCCTTCGTGGGGTTATTTTGCGATGCAGTACGGACTAAAACAAATTCCTGTGGAAATTGAAGGCAAAGAGCCGGGATTGAAAGAATTAAGCCAAATTATAAATTATGCAAAAATAAATAATGTAAAAACAATTTTTGCGCAGGCGCAATTCAGCACCAAAAGTGTGGAAGCCATTGCAAAAGAAACAGGTGCAAAGATTATACTTATAAACCCTCTTGCCGAGGATTATATCAATAATCTGAAGAAGACGGCAATTCTTATTTCGGAAAACTAAATAAAAGCATAAATGAACGCGCAAATAGAAATATCAAATCTGAGTTTTGCATACGATAAACAGCAGGTGCTGGAAAATATAAACCTTGATATTCTTCCCAAGGATTTTGTTGGTATAGTAGGACCTAATGGAGGTGGAAAAACAACATTACTGAAATTAATGCTGGGATTAATTTCACCTCAAAACGGTAAAATTAGTATTCTAGGAAAAAATCCTCTCGAAGCACGCAATAAAATTGGATATGTTCCGCAATACAGCGAAATCGATAAATCTTTTCCTATATCAGTTTTTGAGGTAGTAGGCAGCGGATTATGCAATAAAAATTCCCTATTCCCATGGTTCAAAAAAGAAAACACAAAAAGGATTTTCGAAATATTAGATAAAATGCAAATTCTGTCTTTATCAAAAGTACCATTCGGCGAATTATCGGGCGGACAAAAACAACGCTGCCTTATAGCGCGTGCGCTTGTTTCAGCTCCACTGATTCTTTTTCTGGATGAGCCTACGGCAAGTGTGGACTCGAAAGTTGAATCGGATTTTTATTCTTTATTAAAAGAGCTCAATAAAGATATGACAATTGTTTTGGTATCGCACGATATTGCATTTATTTCAACATTTGTTAACAAAATTGCCTGTGTAAATAAAAATCTGGTTTGCCACCACAGCCACGAAATAACAGGCGAAACATTGTTGCACGATCTTTACAAAACAAACATTTCATCTATTCATCATAACTGCGGTTTATAAAATGTACGAATTATTAAATATTTTAACCGAATTCAGTTTTTTGAAATTTGCATTTTTAGCAGGATTGCTTTCGGGTGTTGCCACTGGAATTACCGGAAGTTTTGTTGTTGTTAAAAGGATTTCGTACATAGGCGGCGGTATTTCGCACGCTGTAATGGGCGGACTTGGCATCGCATATTTTGCGGGTATAAATCCGATGTACGGAGCATTGGCTTTTGCTTTATTTTCTGCAGTAATAATAAGCCTTGTAAAAATGAATCTCCGGCAAAACGAAGATACTGTTATCAGTGCGCTATGGTCAATTGGGATGGCAACAGGATTAATTTTTGCATTTATAACTCCGGGTTATAATGTAAATCTTCTTTCATTTCTTTTCGGCAATATTCTTATGGTTACTTCAGAAAATCTTGTATTGCTTCTAATTCTTGATATAATCATTATAACTGTTGTTTCTCTATTTTACAGGCAGCTTGTGTTTATCTGTTTCGACGAAGAATATGCACGCATCCGCGGGCTAAAAGTAGATTTGCTTTATTTTATACTGATTTCTCTTATCGCGCTTACGGTAGTAGTGCTTGTTCAAACAGTCGGGGTTATTCTTGTAATAGCTCTTTTAACTCTGCCTTCGGCCATAGCGGCAATCTTTACAAAAAGGATTAAAAAAATGATTGTTGCATCTATTCTACTGAATTATCTTTTTATCTTTGCAGGAATTTTTACAGCTTTTTTGGCTGATCTGCCTGCAGGAGCAACAATTATTTTAATAACCGGAGCTGGCTACCTTTTGGCTTTTATTATTAAAAACTGGTTTTCAAGAGCAATAAAAGTCTGAATAATGGAAACAGATATAGAAAACATACTTACTTCATATTCATTAAAAAGAACTAAAGTGCGTAAAGACGTTCTATCTCTTTTTTTTCATTTCAATTATGCCCTTTCGCAATCGGATATTATTAAAGAGCTTAAGTATGCTTACGATGAAGCCACTATTTACCGTACAATTAATATTTTTGAATCGAAAAATCTAATTCATAAAATTCCGGATAACTTAAAAAAATCCAGTTATGCGGTTAATAAAGAATTAAAAACCGGGAAGTGCTCGGGCGATATCCATATTCATTTTCATTGCGATAACTGCGGTCATAATTTTTGCATCTCTCCCGAAGCTGATATAAAAGTAAAAATGCCCGATAATCTTTTAGTAAACTTTGTAAATATTATTGCCAATGGATTGTGCAGCAAATGTAACGGAAAAAACATTCAGGAGAATTGATGAGTTTTGAATGCCCGCATCTTTTTGACGGCAAATGCCGCCGCCGCAAAGGAGAAGACTGCAAACCCGGAGCAAAACACTGTATCCTGCAAGGCAGATATGAATTTCCAGTTTCCGATCAAGAAAAACAGGTTAATGAGTTAAAAATTATTTTCCCTTCAAACAAGAAAACCAAAAATTCTTAACCTAATAATTGCTCGGCATTTCCCCTGGTTAAAATCCTAAAACACACTTTTAGTTTATCCAATAAATCTCTCTATTGATTAAAATACTATCTTCAAGCGGTAACACCTGCAGGTACGAAAAAAGCTAAAAACACACAAATGCTGACTGCACAGTAAATTAAAGCATTATCATTTTTTTATTATCCGCACTTTTCTTTTATTGCTTCCGCGAGCAATGGTATTCCCTTTTCAATAACTTCTTTGGGAGTATTGCAGTATGAAATCCGGATTTTGTTGTTTTTCACCGCATCGGGATCAAATGTTTTTCCCGAGACAAACACAACGCCTTTTTCAATTGCAAGTTTAAGAATTTCTGTGCTGTCGGTTCCTTCCGGAAGTTTAAGCCAAATATAAAATCCTCCGCGTGGTTCAGTCCATTCAACATATGAGGGCAGATTTTCTTTTAACGATTTTATCATAACCTGCGCACGTTTTTTATATTCGGCGCGAACTCTTTCGATGTAAGCGTAAATAAATCCTGTACGGATAAATTTATCGGCAAGAACCTGTGTAAAACTCGGCGAGCAGGCATCAAAAGATTGTTTAAGAAGTTCGCACTTCTGGTAAATATGAGGCGGCACAAGCATCCAGCCAAGGCGCAAACCCGGCCCGATAATTTTAGAAAACGAACCGGTGTAACAAACATCAATACCGGAAGGATTAATAGCTTTTACAGTTTTCAAATCTGCTGCATCTTCGGGATAAAAAAATAAATCGCTGTAAGCGTCATCCTCGATTAACGGAATGTTTTTATTATTCATTATTTGAATGATTTTCTTCTTATCTTCGGCAGAATAAAGCGTTCCGGCAGGATTATGAAAATTCGGCGTAAAATAGAAAAACTTATATCTATCATCAGCATTTACTTTTTCTTCAAGAAATTTTAAATCGAGTCCGCTTTTTGTTAACGGAACAGAAATCATATTTGCCCCATATGACTTAAATGCTGATATTGCCCCGATAAAGCAAGGATTTTCAACTAATATAGAATCTCCCGGATCGATAAAAGCTTTGGCTAAAATATTAATGGCCTGAAGAGAACCGGTTGTTATCATAAGTTTGTTTTCTTTAACGGGCAAACCTTTTTTCTCAAGAAAACTGCTCAACGATTCCAACAGACAAGGAAGTCCGCTTGTAGGTCCGTACTGCATCGCCATCTGCTTTTCTTTATCGTTTAAATTATTGTAAACTTCATCCATTTCTGCAAGAGGGAAAAGTTCGTTTCCGGGCATTCCGCCGGCAAAAGAGATAATATCGGGTCTGGTTGCCAGACTCATTAAATCGCGTATCTCGGATGTTCGGAGATTTGTTACGCTTTGTGCAAATCTTGTCATAGTCTTCTTAAATTTTATTAATAATCAATTTTTTCTTTTGTAATGTAAGCCGTCCCCTTAAAGTTCGAAATCAGCTCATTCTTTTCATCGTAAATATTTATGTCGCAGGTAATAAGTTTTGAACTTCGGGAAATTATTTTTGCCTCTGCAACTAATTTCCCTTGCTTGCTTTTTGCAAAATAGGAAACCGCCGCATTAATAGAAAGGGTAACAAAGCCGAACGAATTTACTGCAGCAGCAAATGCAAAATCGGCTAAAGTAAATAAAAGTCCCCCGTGAGTTATACCGGCGCCGTTTAAATGTTTTTCCTCAATAGTAACTTCTGCTTTTGCCTTACCGGGAGAACATTCAATAAGTTTAATACCATTTACAGCTGCAAAATTATCTTTCAGGAAATAATCTTTAAACTTCTGCATTTCAAATCTGATAAATTTGATTTGCGCGCACTAACTCCATCTTATTTTCCTGCAAAACTTTAATAACATTTTCGTTCGAAGGAGCACGCAATACTACAGATGCTTCATTTCCAACTGCAAACGCATACATATAATCAATTTGAATGTCATTATCCGAAAGAATCCGGAGAACTTTATGCAATCCGCCAGGCTTGTTTGGAACAATAACGCAAACCACATCGGTGGTATTTACAGTAAATCCTTTCTCCTTAAGAATTTTAAGAGCAAGATCAGGTCTGCCTACAATAAGTCTTAAAATTCCGTAATCAGGAGCATCGGCAATACTGAATGCCGAAATATTTATATCGTTCTCTGCCAAAATTCCGGTGATTTCGGTAAGTCTTCCTTTTCTGTCTTCCAGAAATACTGATAATTGTTGAATAACGATGGCTGAATCTCCTATGTTATTTTAAGTTATAATTTCCTGTTATCTATTACTCTTTTTGCTTTGCCTTCCGATCTTTCTATTGTATTTGGCTCTACAAGTTTTATTTGTGCATTTATTCCCAGAACACTCGAAATGTTATGATGAATCCGTTTTTTCAATCCTTCAAGAACTTTAATTTCGTCAGACCAGAATTGATCGTCAACTTCCACTTTTATTTCAAGTTCATCCAGATTATTTTGTCTTGTTACAATCATCTGATAATGAGGAGTTGTTTCGCTCATTTCAAGTAAAACAGATTCAACCTGCGACGGGAATACATTCACGCCGCGGATTATAAGCATATCATCCGAACGTCCCAGACATTTTTCCATACGGACTAACGTTCTTCCGCAAGCGCACTTTTCAGGATGAAGTCTTGTTAAATCGCGGGTGCGGTAACGCAGTAAGGGCATAGCTTCTTTTGTAACGGTTGTAAAAACAAGCTCGCCAAGTTCGCCGTAAGGCAGCACTTCCAAGGTTTCCGGATTGATAATTTCCGGAATAAAATGATCTTCAAAAATGTGGCTTCCGCATTGGTGCTGGCATTCCATCGAAACACCGGGTCCTATAATTTCGCTTAATCCATATATATCATAAGCTTTTATGTGCATCATCTTTTCAATCTGCTGGCGCATTTCTTCGGTCCAAGGTTCTGCTCCGAATATACCTGCGCGCAATTTTATCTTTTCCTGAGGGATACCTTCTTTAATTATACTTTCGGCAAGATAAGCTGCGTACGACGGTGTACAGGCAATTGCAGTCGATCCGAAATCCTGCATCAGCTGAAGCTGCTTTTTTGTGTTTCCGCCTGAAATAGGTATAATTGATGCGCCTACCCTTTCGGCTCCGTAGTGAAGCCCCAATCCTCCGGTAAAAAGTCCGTATCCGTAAGCTACCTGGATAATATCATTTTTTGTTATTCCCGCCATCGTTAAAGAACGTGCAACAACTTCGCTCCAAGTATTAATATCGTTGCGGGTATATCCAACAACAGTTGGCTTTCCTGTTGTACCGCTGGATGCATGAAGCCGCACAATTTCGGATTGCGGAACTGTAAAAAGTCCGAACGGATAATTATCACGCAAATCGTTTTTTATTGTAAAAGGAAGATGTTTCAGATGGTCTATACTTTTAATATCGCCGGGTTCAATTCCCTTTTCTTTTAATTTTTGTTTGTAAAACGGAACATTATTATAAATACGTTCAATCATTTTTACTAAACGTTTGCTTTGTAATTCAGTTAAGTGCTGCCTGTCGGCAGTTTCAATTTCAGTGTTTAATTCCATATTATTTTCTTAATTGTTTGGTTATATTTAATCCTGCGTTAAACGCACGGAGATTTATCTGTACTGTTTCATTTCCTTTAGGCAGAAATAATTTTTCTATAGCTTTTTCAAGTTCTTCTTTTTCAATTCCTGTAAATGGCGAAGCAGCTCCCAGCATTACAATATTGGATGCTTTTACGCTTCCGGCTTCCCTTGCAGGTTTTTCGGCATCTACTAAAATATTTTCGGGATTTTTTTTAATTTCATTCAACACATTTTGTAAATCGGGATAAGGATTAATGTTTATAAAAGGATCAACCGAAGTTACAATTATTCCTTTTTCCGAAAGAAAAGGGATGTACCGCAAAGATTCCATCGGTTCAACTGAAAGGATTAAATCGGCTTCGCCCTTAGGAATAAGATCTGAAAATATTTCATTGTCGGATATACGCAGATGCGATTCAACAGCGCCTCCTCTCTGACTCATACCATGCACTTCAGCTTGTTTGACTTTTAGTCCCAAATTCATAGCAGCCAGATCGATTATTGCTGCAATAGTTAAAATTCCCTGTCCGCCAACTCCGGCAAGAATTATATTTTTATTCATTGTTTATCCTGCTTCTTTTTATTGCGTCTGGCCGTCTGTATGCAATCGCGCGATGCAATTATTACAGAAACTCCCTTATATTCAAATTCATCTTTAATAATTTTAATATTTTCAGCTAAATTATTCTTTAAAGGAATTATTGTTCTGATATGGTCTTCTTCAACTCCTATTCCTTTGCAGATATTTTGCAGCTTATCTGTTCCGGCAGAATCCTGTCCGCCTGTCATTGCGGTTGTGGAGTTATCCGAAATAATTATTGTTACAGATGATTTATCATTTACCGCATCCAGCAGACCAGTAATGCCTGAATGCGTAAAAGTTGAATCGCCTATTACGGCAACAGCAGGATGAATTCCGGCATCGGATGCGCCTTTTGCCATTGTAACAGAAGCTCCCATATCCACGCAGGTGCTTATTGTTTCGTAAGGCGGCAAAGCTCCTAAAGTGTAACAGCCTATATCCGAAAAAACGTGATTCGAATTGTATTCTTTCATTACGATATTAAGAGCTTCGTAAAGATCCCGGTGACTGCATCCTTTGCAAAGTTCCGGCGGTCTGGGCGAAACTATTTCCGGAATCTTCTTTTCGGGTGAAGTTTTAACACCGAGCGCCTTTGCCAAGTAATCGGGATTTAGTTCTCCTGTTCTCGGCAATGTTCCATCAAGTCTTCCTTTTATTTTTTCATTTTGTGGAAATCCTTTAAGAATTTCCTCATAAATCGGATATCCTTCTTCAACAATTAATATTTCTGAATATTTCGATAAAAATTCTTTAACCGCTTTTTCGGGCAGAGGATATTGCGAAATTTTAAGTACAGGAATATCAAGCTGATACTTTTCCCGTGCTTCCATCACGTAGTTAAAAGAAAGTCCGAAAGCAATTATTCCTTTATTTCCTTTACCGTCTATTACTTTATTAAAAATTGATTGTTCTGATAATTCGGCGAGGTCTTTTTGTATGTTTAAAAGATTTACATATTGTCTGCGTGCATTTGCAGGCAGCAATATCCATTTTTTCTTTTCATTTTCAGGCTGTAAAGAATTTTGTACTCGTTTCGGTTTTCTTTCTACAACAGAACGTGAATGCGAAAGACGGGTTACAATTCTTAAAAGAACCGGTAATTTAACTTTTTCCGATAATTCAAAAGAATATAAAACTGCATCATAAGCTTCCTGCTGGTTCGACGGCTCAAGGACAGGAACGAAAGCAAACTTTCCGTAAAACCTCGAATCCTGCTCGTTTTGCGATGAATGCATCGAAGGGTCATCGGCAACAACTAAAACAAGTCCCCCGTTTACACCGGTAACAGCCGAGTTAATAAAGGCATCAGCTGCAACATTTAACCCTACGTGTTTCATACAAACCATGCTTCGTTTTCCTGCATAGCTCATTCCCAAAGCAGATTCGTAAGCTGTTTTTTCGTTTGCAGACCAGTTTGAACGGATGTTTAATTTCTGAGCTTCTTCCGATTTTTGTATAAATTCAGTAATTTCTGTTGAAGGAGTTCCGGGATAAGCATAAATCCCTGAGATTCCGGCATCAATAGCTGCAAGAGCCACAGCTTCAGCACCGAGTAAT
Source organism: uncultured Melioribacteraceae bacterium (assembly GCA_964437215.1). GTDB lineage: Bacteria > Bacteroidota > Ignavibacteria > Ignavibacteriales > Melioribacteraceae > JAAYAN01. Next base: position 44,680 of record CAYTFZ010000005.1, read on the forward strand.
AATTGTTTATCCATTAATTTATTTTTATCTCACTATATTGGCAAAAGCAAAAATTAGCATTGCTAAAATTAAATATATTTGAATTCTTATCCAATTGGCTGCAGCTCTTTAATGCGATTATTTTTATTTTAGTACATTCTTGCCCTTTTTTTGAAAAATGCAAGCAAAGCTTTATCAAAAGAATCGCTTGTAAGAATTAGATTATAATCGAAATTCTTTTTTCTGCATTCGGTTTTAATCTTTTCAATAAATTCTTTAACGGCAGAACGGTAAGCCTGCTGAATCTGATACGGTTGCGCAGATAATTCCTCGGAAGTTTCCATATCAACAAATACAGCATCTTTTCCGAAAGAGAAAGATAATTCAACCGGATCGAGGACTTGGAACAAAATTACTTCGTTTTGCTGCGATCTTAAATAATTTAATGCTGCTATTATTGATGAAGGTTCATCGAAAAAGTCGGAAATAATTATTGTTAAACCTCTTTTTTTTATTTTTTCTGCAACAAGAGTAAGGCATTTCCCAGTCTCTGTTTTTTTGGAAGGAGCTGTTTTTTCGAGAGTGAGCAGAATATTCCGTAAATGAATCCGGTTTGATTTAGGACTTAGGTAATTTTCGATTATATCCGAAAATTGAATCAATCCTGCAGCATCATGCTGATTTGTTAAAATATAAGCCAGACTTGCAGCCAGCAAAACTGAATATTCCCACTTTGTAACCGGAGCATCGTTTTTATAATCCATCGATTTACTGGAATCTAAAATTATATTGCAGATTAAATTTGTTTCTTCTTCAAACTGCCTTACAAAATATTTTTCGCTTTTTGCATAAACTTTCCAATCGATGTTTTTTATTGAATCGCCTTGCTGATACGGCCTGTGTTCGCTAAATTCGGCACTGAATCCGTGATAAGGACTTTTATGCATTCCTACCATAAATCCTTCAACAATCGATCTCGCTTTTATTTCAAGATTTTTCAATCCCGAAATTACAGCAGGATCCAGCTTATTTAAGTATTCTTTATTGCTCAAAATTTTGTCCGCTTTGCGCCCGGCTTAAAACTTCTTCGGGATTCATCCCAAGAATTCCAAGTTCCGTTTCTGCATCTTTTGCAAGAGAATGCATCGGATATTTATGAAGAAACAATTTATAGTTTTCTTCGGCTTTAACGGTTTCATTTAGCTGGTTAGCTTGAATAAATGCAGTCATAAAAAGAGCTTTTGGCGCTTCTTTGCTTGCAGGGTATTTTTTATAAATCTTTTGATAATACTCAATCCCTTTTTTTAATGATTCCTGCTCACTAATATTTTTATCAGCCTTATTTAAATAAATGCTGCCTAATTCAAATAAAGTTTCTTCTACAAATTCGCTTTTGGGATAATCATCTAAAATTTGGGAAAAACCTTCAACTGCTTCTTCTATTTTATTTTCCGATAAATTTTTCCTTGCGGATTCAAACAATTCTTTATCGCTTTCGGCAGAGCAGGAAAGTAAAATTAAAAAACAAATCATACAAATGTTAATTTTAAACATACACTATCCACTTTATTGAAAAATGTATGTAAATATAACCTTAATCCGTAATTCTTTAAATGGTAAAATCACTTTCTGTTTTCTGAAAGTATAAAGTTTATGATATTTGTACTTTGGTATGTGTTTAAAGTTAAGTTTTTCTCAGCAGTATTTTAAAGGAGTAAAATCAACAGCAAGCAAATCGGATTTACGGTTTATCTCCTTTTCAATATAATTTTTGTGCTTTCTAAATAATTTTTCTGAAATTATTATTGAAGAATTCGGATAATTTTCTTTTGCCTTTTTTATAAGAGCTGACAATTCCGATTTGCTCTTATCAAAAGAATCAAAAAAGAAATATTTAACAGATTTTCCGGATATATCTTTAATTTTTGCAAAATAGTTTTCCGAAAGATCTTTATCAATCATAATTCCAGCATCCAAACCGGTTTTAGTTAATTTTATGAAAAACATCCGGTAAACTTCATCATTAAAACAAGCATCTTGTTTTATATGCAGGAAGTATTCCGAAGCACCGGCAATTTTCCACGAGCGAAGTTCTTCCAGACTTCTTATACCGCAACTCAATAAAATTTTAACATCAGCGGTATCTTTTACAGAAAAAATAATATGCGAAATAAGATCAGAGTCGAAATATTCATCATCTCCCGAATGAATAATTATAGATTTAATTCCTCTGTTTGTAATATTCCGTGCGATGTTTTCAATTTCGTCGGAATCTATTCTGTATTTTTTTTTAGAATTATTCATCAGAAACTTAGAATTTGCATAACCCGATATTTTTATTATTCCGGCAGTTTCAAAATCCCAATCCTCAATTGCTTTTCCAAAAGCAGTTTTATTTTCCTGGTTCAATATCTTACGTTCAGATTTTACAGTATATGTTTTAATATTTTCAGTCATTTAAGAAATTCTTTATTTTTTACTGAAAATGTTTTATTTTCAATAAATATACCAACTTAAAAAACGGCAGAATACAAATTATTATAAGTTTATTTTCTTAAAAAAGAGAATTTTGGAAAGATGTTTAAGATTTTAAGGACTAATTTACTGCGCTTTCTTTTATTTCTATCAGTCCTTTTGCCGAATAAATTTTAACCGTCAAGCCGAAAGGAATGGTTAAATTATCTTTAATATGCCCATGTTTTAGATTATAAACAACGGGTTTTTTTAATTCGCGGAAATAGCTTCCGAATACTTCGTGAAGCGAAAGAGTGGGTTTATTTGGGTCGTCTTCAATACAATCTTTAAAATTTCCTAAAAGAATGCCTTTAACCTGATTAAATACTCCCGCAAGTTTTAACTGGTTAAGCATCCTGTCAATTTTGTACGGAGGTTCGTTTAAGTCTTCAAGCAACAGCACAGAATCATTCAAATCAGGAAAATATTTGCTTCCAATAAGAGATACAATTACGGAAAGATTTCCACCTGCCAGTTTCCCTTCGCTCCGTCCCTGCGAAAGGAATATAAAGTCCTCGCTTTTAGGATTGTCAATTTTTCCTATCGGTTTATCCGTTGTAATAATATTCCAAAAATGCTCTTCTGTAAACGGACTAACCGAATCATAAAAATCCACTGCCGGCATTGGTCCGGCAAATGTTACTAATCCTGTTTGCGAATAAAACGCTAAGTGCAAAGCGGTAATATCACTGTAACCCACAAATATTTTCGGATTCTGCCTTATGATTTTATAATTGATGCCGGAAATTATTTTCCCCGAACCATACCCGCCCCTTGCGCAAAAAACCGCTTTAACTTCGTTATCTTCAAACATGCTGTGAAGATCATAAAGCCGTTCTTCCTCGCTGCCGGCAAGATATCCTTTTTGTTTTTCTATATTTTTTCCGAGTTTTACCTTGTACCCAAGCTTTTCGAAATATTCTACGCTTTTATTAATCCGGTTAAAATCAGAAACCGGCGAGGCGGGATTTATTATCCCTATTAAATCGCCTTTATTAAGTTTTTTTGGTTTTATCCGGTTCATTTATTTTAATAAATATTCAAGAATATTTTTGCATTTGCAGATAGGAAAGAAGATTTTCGAACTGCACGGTAATTTATCGATAAATCGAAACTGAAGTCGCTGCTCAGACGTGTTAAAATCCCTACTCCGCACTGAACTGCAAAATTGTTTTTCTCGGAAAATTGATTATTTATTAAAGATGCTGTGCTGTCTGATTCACTTTTTAATTTTACTTTATTGTTTTGTAAACCGAAATTTAATGAAACATACGGTATAATATTATCAGTGTCAGCAAAATATCTTATCCCCGGTAAAATAGAAATTTCTTCGATACTGCTTTTTTCGGGACTGTTTTTTAAAACGAATTTGCCATATCCTATTGCAAGTTCTATCCCAACCTGACGAGCTACAGCAACTAATATAGTTCCGTCAGCTTCAAATCCGTTTTTTGCATAATCGTTAAACCCGGCAGCCGGAACAGCAAATTTACCTCCAAATCCCAAAGCAACGCTTTCGCTTTGAGAATATGAGAAAACAGAACAAAGAACCAAGAAGAATCCGGCGTAAAATTTATTCATAAAAACTCCTTACGGTATAAGCATCTTCGAAAATCATCATTCAATTATAAACTCTTTTCTTCCCCACTCAATAAATTTACTTTTAATAAAATCAAGTATCCTATTGTGCTCTTCACTACCGTTACCGGTAACCTTAAAAGGTTCTCCAAAGGCTATGTGCACATCTTTTGAAGGATCAATTTTCCCGAAATCCTTGATAGCTTTAATTGAAGAATTGCCCCAAGCATCACTCATAATAGCTATTGGAATAATCGGCACATTGTTCTTTTTAGCAATTTTTTCACCCAAAGTATTAAAAGATTTACAATCCAAATATTCACTTCTTGTTTTTTGAGGAAATACAACTATCGACCTCCCGTCCTTTAATCTTTCAGCGCCTGCTTCAATTACACGCATCAAATCTTCACGAGGGTTACTTCTTCCTACAAGAATTGGATGGCGTGCAGCCGAAACCGGACCAAACAAAGGATAGTTAACAAGTTCTTCTTTTTGAATAAATACAACTTTTTTTACAGGGTTAATAATTGCTGGAAGAACCATAGTTTCGAGCGTACTCATATGATTACCAATTAACACAGCCGGACCCTCAAAACTTGTTATATTTTTCATACCTTCAATATAATGCTTAATACCAACACTTTCCAACGCATTTAAAATCCAATATGATGATAATGCCCAATTTTTACCGTTATATTCATTCCTCGCCACAAAACGGTTACTTTTATAAACAATTCTTATCAACTTAGAATAATAGCTAATAGACGGGCAAATTGATTTATTCAAAACTTGGTCAGAACTTTTATAAAAATCATTTTCTGCTAATATTGGTAATGTATTATTCATAGAAACTCAATTTTATAAAATCAAAAATAAAAATATCGGTAATTTAAAACAAAAAAACCCCGAATATTTCGGGGTTTTGTGACCCGTACGGGACTCGAACCCGTACTCTTTGCCGTGAAAGGGCAACGTGTTAACCAGTTACACTAACGGGCCAATCTTATTATTTTCAAAGCACCAAATATACTAAACATAAAGACCAAATCAAATTTAATTTTTGGTGTTACCGAAAACATCCGGGTGAGCGATGGGACTTGAACCCACGGCCTTCTGGGCCACAACCAGACGCTCTAACCAACTGAGCTACGCCCACCATTTTATTACTGTACGCCAGAATGGACTCGAACCATTAACCTACAGCTTAGAAGGCTGTTGCTCTATCCAATTGAGCTACTGGCGCAACAATTTTTGGTTTTCAATATTTTAAGAACATCAGGGATTCAAATATTTTAATGATTGAATCCTCGTAATCTTTGTCGGGGCGGCAGGAGTTGAACCTGCGACCTCCTGCTCCCAAAGCAGGCGCGATAACCGGGCTACGCTACGCCCCGAAATAAATATTCAAAAAACAGATTCAAAATTTACTTCTTTATTTCCTTTTTGTCAATTTAAATTTGAAATTTTTAATAATTAATTTTATTCATATCTTTTGAACATATTTAATAATTATTTTCTGGCATACGTTGTTAAGTCCGTTTATTGCATTCAGATATATTTTTTCGAGGAAAGATTCCAAATTTATCTCACTTATTTCCGTTATATCTTTTTCGGGTATAGCCCTCGGTGTTGCTGTTTTAATTATTGCTTTAACAATTCTTGATGGATTTGAAAAAGTTATTGAAGATAAAATTGTAAGTTTTAATTCTCATATCCAGATTTCCTCTTTCAGCAAAAAGAATTTGGATCCTTATCAGGATTTAATGCCGGGAATTGCAAGAATGACCGGACAGGATATTGCCAGTATTTCTCCATTTATTTACAAAGCCGCTCTTATTAAGCATAAAAAATATTCCGAAGGAATTATGCTAAAGGGAATTATACCAGAAAATGATAATTCGGACATAAATAAATATATAGTCTCCGGGAAATATAAATTTGGAAACAGCAATAAACCTGGGATAATTCTTGGGAAAAAACTTGCAGAAAAATTATTTGTTGAAATCGGTTCCAAAATAACACTTTTCACTTTGCGAAATGATATGGCTCCCTCGTTTGATAATCCTCCGGCAATTAAACAATTTGTTGTTACCGGAATTTACGAAAGCGGAATGGCTGAATATGATGATCTTAATGCATATTGTGAATTTGAAGAAGCTCAAAACTTTTTTGAAATAGGCAATCATATTTCCGGTTATAACATCAAACTGAAAAAACTTGATAATATTTTTGATATTGAAGAAAAACTTCAAAACGGATTGCCTTATCCTTATTATGTGCGGTCAATTTATCAAGTTCACCAAAATATATTTACTTGGATAGACCTCCAGAAAAAGCCGATACCTATTATTTTAGGACTTATTGTTGTGGTAGCAGTATTTAATATTGTCGGAACTCTTTTAATGATTGTACTCGAAAGAACAAGTGATATTGGAATTTTACGCGCAATGGGTTCGACTAAAAAACAAATAATAAGTATTTTTATGATTCAAGGAATATCTTTGTCCTTAATTGGAATTATATTAGGAAATATTATAGCTTTTACACTTTCTTATCTTCAGCTTGAATTTGATATTATATCGCTTCCTGCTGAAGTATATTTTATTTCCAGCGTACCTATTTCTATAAATGTATTAAATTATTTAATTGTCTCCGGCTCTGCTTTCGTACTTTCAATATTTATATCAATTATTCCCTGTTCCATTGCTGCCGGATTATCTCCCATTACATCAATTAAATTTGACTGAAATGACTGAACTTTTTATTGCAAACAGATATCTTCGTTCGAAACATAAAATTAATTTTATAACGATTATATCCATTCTTTCAACAATTGGAATAACAATTGGCGTGGCTGCTTTAATTGTAGTTCTTTCAGTATTTAACGGCTTCGGAAATATTGTAACCGACATTATGATAAACTTCGATCCTCATATCCGGATAGATTACATAGGAAATGTTTCGGAAGAAGAACACAACTATGCCGAAAATATCCTGAAATCTCAAAATAATATAGTTTCTTTTCATCCCTACGTTCAGTCGAAAGCAATACTTATAAACAGGAATTCGTACGAAATATTAAATCTTAAGGGAATTGAAGCTAACACTGATTTTGAAAACTGGGGCGTTCACAAAACTATAAAAACCGGATATTTTAAACCAGACTCTAACTCGCTTATCCCTCAGATAATTCTTGGAACACCTATGGCATTACGTTTATCTGTAATGCCCGGCGATACAATAATTATTACTTCTTTCCCCGATATAGAGAAATCTCTTTTAAATTATTCGTTGCCGGTAACAAAAAAATACCTTCTTTCCGGAATATTTCAGACAAACAACAAAAATTACGATTACAATTACGTTTTTACAGACTTATTATCCGCAAAACAAACTCTTTCTTTCGGAAACAGGATAAGCGGCATCGAAATAAGACTTGAAGATATTGATGACTCGCAAAAATTAAAAGACCTTTTAAATGACAAACTCGATCCTGCTAAGTTTTCAATTAAAACCTGGTTCGATTTGCATAAAGACCTTTACACTGTAATGCTTATAGAAAGATGGTCGGCTTATATTATTTTATGCCTTATAATTGCCGTTGCTACTTTTAATATATTAGGATCGCTAACTATGTCTGTTATCGAAAAGAAAAAAGACATCGGAGTATTAAGATCAATGGGAATGCCGAGCAAATCAATTTTACGGATTTTTATGTTCGAAGGAATTTTGGTAGGAACAGTCGGAACTATTGCCGGACTTATTATCGGGCTGTTTATCTGCTATCTTCAAATTGAGTATAAATTTTATCCGCTCGATCCTTTAAAATACATTTTGGATGCAATTCCGATACAGATCAGGCTTTCGGATATTTTTGCAATAACCGGAATGAGTATGTTTCTTTCGGTCATTGCTTCTCTTTATCCTGCTGCTAGAGCAGTTAAAATTTCAATTATCGACGCTATAAAATGGGAATAAAAATGATTCTTAAGGCTAAAAATTTAAATAAGACTTTTAACACTGTTTCTAACTCGAGTCTGGAAGTTATAAAAAATGTTTCACTTGAACTTGAGCAAAATAAAATTACCGTAATTGTAGGAGCATCCGGTGCCGGTAAAAGTACGCTGCTTCATATTCTCAGCGGACTTGATAAACCTGACAGCGGTTCAGTTTTAATAAACGGAACTGATATTTCCAGCCTTTCGGATGAAAAATTATCTCTTTTCAGAAACAAACATATCGGTTTTATATTTCAATTTCATCATCTTTTACCGGAATTTACAGCTTCCGAAAACATTTCGATTGCCCAGATGATTTCTGGTGAAAAATTCATAAAAGCTCAAATTCGCTCAGAAGAATTACTTAATACTGTCGGACTTTCCGAACGAGGTACTCACAAACCGGCACAGCTTTCCGGCGGCGAACAGCAAAGAGTGGCTGTTGCGCGGGCAATTGTAAACAATCCGGAAATTGTTTTTGCCGACGAACCTACGGGAAATCTCGATTCAGCAAATAGCGAAATAATTCATAACCTGTTTATCCGGTTAAAAGAAGAACGCGGATTAACCTTTTTAATAGCAACCCACAATCCCGAAATGGTAAAACTTGCCGACCGTGTTATTGAAATTAAAGACGGAATAATTCACGAAAAAAGTTAATCCTGCATCATTTCAATATACCGATGCAATAATCTTACGCCAAATCCCGTATGATATTTTTCGGAATAGCTGTTCAGTTTATTCTTCCCTGCCGGCGCCAAATCTATATGCACCCATTTTTCGGGTTTCGTTACAAAGCTTTCCAGAAATTTTGCTGCGGTAATTGCACCTCCCCATCTAGGGCCTAAATTTGAGATGTCAGCCACATCGCTTTTCATCAGCTCAGCATATTCATCCCACATCGGGAAAGGCCATACACGTTCAAAAGTCTCTTTACCTGCTTTTATCAGTCCGCCCGAAATCTGATCATTTTTGGTAAATATTCCTGCCGCATATTCTCCTAAAGCTACAACACAAGCCCCTGTCAATGTTGCAAGATCAATAATCTCATCGGGATTTTGTTTTGAGGCATAATGCAGAGCATCTGCTAAAATTATCCGTCCTTCTGCATCAGTATCAAGTACTTCAATAGTTTTACCAGAATATGTTTTAATTATATCGCCAGGCTTATAAGAGCTGCCCGAAAGCATATTTTCAACAGCAGGAATAACACCTATCAAATCAGCATCAAGCTTGTTTTTTGCGGCAGCATAAATTGCGCCTATTACGGCGGCTGCGCCGGACATATCAATCTTCATATCCAGCATTGATGAAGTGGGTTTAATTGAAAGTCCGCCCGAATCGTAAGTAACACCTTTTCCCACTAAAGCAATTTTAGGACAATTTTTTTTTGATGATTTGTATTTTAATATAATTAATCTTGGATCGTTTGCACTTGCACTACCAACAGCAAGAATAGCATTCATTTTATTTTTTCGAAGTTCTTTTTTATCCCATACTTCAACTGTAACGCTTGTATTTTTAAACAATTTCATTGTTTTTTCTGCCAATATCTCAGGAGTAAGCGATATTGCCGGTTCGTTGATAATATCTCGGGAAAAATAAATGGCTTCTAAAACGTTACGGCTTGTTTTTATTGCTTCTTCAACATCTTTAGAAGATGCAGAATGGAAGATTACATCAAGTTTTGATAATTTTTTCTTATCGGATTTATATTTGTTAAACTCGTAATTACCAAGTCCCGCCCCTTCAATAAACGATCTCAAATAATTTTTCTTTGCATCGAATATTTTCAAAAACACTTTATCTTCAGGAATAAAAACAGATGCAGAAGCCACCTTTTCTGAAGATAATTCAATGATAAATTTAGAAACGGAATTCCGGAAAAAATCAGTGTTAAGTTTTTTAACATCATATTTTACCAGTTTAATAATTTCCGGTGAACTGTCGGTATAAGCTTTAATGCTTTCTTCATCGTTTCCAAGAAATTTATCCATAAGGATATCCGGAATTACTATATTGTGTTTTTTAATAAATTCATCTGTTTCATTTTTTAATTTTTCTTTATTAAAGAAAGCAAGTACAGCCATCTTTTTGCTTTTTTTAAGCTCTATCCCTTCTGATTTATAACTGATTTCAAACATTTTTACCTCACTTACTTGTGTATTTTTTAGCTGATTCAAGTATTTTTAATTTGTAATTATTACTATCCGGATTATAAATTCTTAATCCTGCGGCATTAATATGTCCCCCGCCGCCGAATTCTCCGGCAAGCTGACTGACATTTGTATCTCCTTTTGAGCGGAAACTAACTTTTAATCCTTCGGCAAGTTCAAAAAATAAAATTCCTATCTGAACCCCTTGAATTGAAAGACAATAATTCACAAAACCATCCATTTCTGCCTCGGATGAGCCTGTTTCTAATAAATCTTTCCGGGTAATTTCCATATAACATATTTTATTATCTGCCGAAAGACTCATCGAATTTAAAGCGCGACCCAGCAAACGGTTTTTGCTTAAATTATTTTCATCATAAATTTTATCGAGAATTAGATGAGGTTTTACTCCCAAATCAAGCAATTCCGCAGCAATCCGGAAAGTTTTAGAACTGGTGCGGTTATACTTAAATGAACCGGTATCTGTAACAATTGCCGAGTAAATTTGAACGGCAATGTCATAATCAGGTTCAACAATGCCGGTTTGTTTTATAAAATCGTAAATTATCTCGCCCGTCGAAGTATATTCGGAATCAATTATTTGCAAATCCTCAAATCCCTCGGGATTTTGATGATGATCGATGCAGACTTTTTCCATTGATGAGCTTTTTAAGATATTCTCCATTTTTACTGTGCGGCTGAGCTGGTTCATATCAACAACAATAATTACTCCATTTTCCGAAAATAACTTATTGTGGCAGGAAGGTTCGTATTGCTCTATCTTTCTTTCTTTATCAAGAAATTGCAGGAAATAAGGAGTTTCACTGTAATTAATTATTTTTACTGATTTATTTAATTTTTTCAAAATATAATAAACTGCTATTTCCGAACCGATTGCATCGGCATCGGGGTTAACATGCGTAGTAATTATAAAGTTGTTTTTTTCTTCAAGAAGTTTTTTTAACTCACCAAATTTCATAATAATTCCCATAATAGAATAAAGCAAATTTAATGTTTATTCTAAAATAATTAAAATTTATTGTGGATAAAAAAAAGGCAGCCGTTTAAAGGCTGCCTGTAGAATTTATTCAACTGTCCAGGTAGTTGTGTTATGGAACAAGTCTTTAAGTGTTCCTTTGCCATTTACTTCAGTTATATAATTGATTTGATTTTGGATTTCTTCGTCGCAAGTAGGACGTGAAACACTTCTAAAAACACCAATTGGCGTTGGGAAATCAGGATTTTCCGAAAGATAACTAAGCAAATACGAGAGGAATGGATTATCGTCAGTTTCATCATGAACAAGAATATCATTGATGGAATAATTCCCTTCATCAATATTAACAACCTGAGGTTTTGTACCATTTAAAATAATCCCTTTATTTCTCTGGATTCCAAAAATCATAGGTTTTTCGTGTTCTAAAACTAAAACTGCATCGTCTTTTGTATCTTTGCTTGAAAGATGATCATAAGCTCCGTCGTTAAAAATATTACAATTTTGAAATATTTCAACAAATGAAGTACCTTTATGATTAGCAGCTTTTTTTATCATTTCCTGCATATGTTTAGGATTTCTGTCTATTGAACGGGCTATAAAAGTTGCCCCTGCCCCCATAGCAAGCGATAAAGGATTAAAAGGATAATCAACGCTTCCATGTGGAGAACTCTTTGTAATTTTCCCTTTTTCAGATGTAGGGGAATATTGTCCTTTAGTTAATCCGTAAATTCTGTTATTAAATAAAAGTATCTTTAGATCGATATTTTTTCTGCAGGTATGAATAAAATGGTTACCGCCTATGCTTAACAAATCACCATCTCCGGCTGCAACCCATACCGAAAGATCAGGACGGGCAATTTTTAATCCTCCTGCAATTGCCGGAGCTCTTCCGTGGATGCTGTGCATGCCAAAAGTATCCACATAGTAAGTAAACCGGCTTGAACATCCAATTCCCGAAATGAATACAATTTTTTCCTTCGGAACACCAATATCAGGTAAAGTTCTTTGGACTTGAGCCAGTATAGAATAATCACCGCAACCGGGACACCATCTAACATCCTGATCCGATATAAAATCTTTTGCTGTATATTTTATTTCTGTATTTGTAGTCATTTTTCTCCTCCTGACATCGAAGATATTTTAGAATAAATTTCAACAGCTGTAAATGGCAATCCTTTAACTTTGCAGAAGGATTCTGCTGCTATTAAATATTCTATCCTCAATATCTTTGAAAGTTGCCCGAGATTCAATTCGGGTACAAGTATTTTTTTAAAATTCTTAAGAATATTTTCAAGATTTTTTGGGAAAGGATTAATATAATGCAAATGGGCTTGGGAGACACTCATTCCATTTTTTTGTGCTTTTATAACTGCATCTCTTATAGCACCGTAAGTTCCGCCCCAGCCTAAAACAAGAATTTCACCTTTTTCTTCTCCGAAAATTTCTACATCTGGAATATCGTTAGCAATATTCATCACTTTCTGAGCTCTTAATTCGCACATCATATGATGATTATCAGGATCGTGGCTTACGTTTCCTGTTATATTTGCTTTTTCAAGTCCGCCAATGCGGTGTTCAAGACCGGAAGTCCCGGGAACTGCCCAAGGTCGTGCAAGATTTTCATCACGCAGGTAAGGAGCAAAACCTTCTTTTTCAGTTCTGAACTTCACTATTAATTCAGGAATTGAACTTTCAGCAGGGATAAGCCAAGGTTCTGCACCATTAGCAATGTAACCGTCGCTTAGTAAAATTACCGGTGTCATATATTTGGTTGCAATTCTGAAAGCTTCAAAAGCCATCTCAAAACAATTTCCCGGAGTAGAAGCAGCAATAACTGGGATCGGAGCTTCACCATTTCTCCCATAAACAGCCTGTAATAAATCCGATTGTTCTGTTTTTGTAGGCAAACCAGTGCTAGGACCGCCTCTTTGAACGTTTATAATTACTAAAGGAAGTTCTGTCATAACTGCAAGTCCAAGTGCTTCAGTTTTAAGAGCCATACCCGGTCCGCTTGTTGTTGTAAGAGCCAGATATCCCCCGAAACTTGCACCTATTGCCGAGGTTATACCGGCAATCTCATCTTCTGCCTGAAAAGTTTTCACCCCGAAGTTTTTATAAATGCTTAATTGATGCAGAATTTCTGAAGCAGGGGTTATAGGATAAGAGCCTAAAAATAATGGTACTCCGCTTTTAAGTGAAGCTGTAACACAACCAAGTGCCAAGGCCTCATTTCCTGAAATATTTCTGTATGTCCCTTTTGGAAGTTTAGCAGGGGGAACAGTATATCTTGTTTCAAATATTTGAGTATTTTCACCGTAATAATAACCTGCATTTAATACTTTAGCATTTGCTTCTGCTAGTGCCGGTATTTTTTTGAATTTTTTATCTATCCATTTAAGAGTAGGTTCTAATGGTCTGTTAAACATCCAATACATCAACCCTAAAGCAAAAAAATTCTTGCAGCGGGCAACTTCTTTTACAGTAAGTGTTGAATCGGCCAAAGCATTTATTGTCAATTTGCTAATTGGCACCTCAAATAATTTAAAACCATCAAGAGAGTTATCTTCTAAAGGGTTAACACTATAACCGGCTGACCGAATATTTCTTAAATCAAATGCATCCTGATTTACTATAATTGTTGCACCTGGTAATAAATCTCTTTGGTTTTTTTTCAGTGCGGCAGGATTCATTGCTACTAAAACATCAGGGTGATCGCCTGGTGTATTTGTATCCTGCGAACTGAAACGCAATTGAAAACCGCTTACTCCGTATAGCGTTCCAGCAGGCGCACGAATTTCAGCAGGATAATCAGGCAGAGTTATTAAATCATTACCAAAAAGAGCCGTCGTATCGCTGAATTGTGAACCGGTAAGCTGCATTCCATCTCCGGAATCCCCGGCAAACCGAATCGTCACTTCATCCAGCATTTTAATTTCTTTTTTCATTATTTATGCTCGGTTTATTTTAAAGATTATTTAATATTATTCAGTTTTTCAATCATTTCTTTTGCCGGAATAAATCCGGTAATTCTTTCGGTTTCCTCGCCATCCGAATTAAAAATTATAATTGTAGGAACACCTGTAATTACAAACATATTTTTCAAATTTTCTGTTTCATCCGACATTGCAGAAGTAAGGTCAATTTTAAATCTCTCGTAATCCGATAAAATGTTTTTTACTTCCGGATTGCTGAAAGTCAATGCATCAAGCTCTTTACATGGAATACACCAGTCAGCATAGAAGTCCAGGATTATTTTCTTTCCCGGTTTAACTTTTTCAAATTCAGCTGAACTATATACCTTCCAATCAAGTTTATCTTTTTCAGCAGGAACAAGCATATAAATTGCGGATATTATAAATATTACTGATAATAATGCTTTTATCCATTTGTAGGCGCTTATTTTATTTGCAGCTTTATCAACAAACAGCAAATAAAGCGCTGATATAATCAAATATACCGGAAGAATAAAACTTTGAATTCCTTTCGGCAATATAGGATTTAAATAGTATAATGCCATTCCTAAAAGCAGCAAGCCGAATATATGTTTAACAGATTCCATCCAAATACCTGCTTTCGGAAGACTTTTAATTTTTCCCGAGAATAAAGCAAGAACCAGATAAGGTAATCCTAATCCTAAGGCTAGAAAGAAGAAAAGAGTAAAACCGTAGTAGGGATCTCCCTTAGAGCCTACGTGAGTTACAAGAGCTAAGACTACCGGTCCGATACAAGGAGCAGCAACAATTCCCATTGTAAGTCCCATAAAGAAAGCTCCAAACACACCCGATTTTGCACCGCCGGCTTTCATAACTAAAAAGTCGGGCAGCTTGAATTCATATACTCCAAACATACTTAATGCGAGAATAACAAAAACAACAGCAATTCCAATTACCACAATAGAATTTTGCAGCAGCGAACCTAAAATTGCCCCGCTGAGTGCTGTAACAACACCAATTACCGAATATGTAATTGCCATTCCAGTTAAATAAAGCAAACCCATAATGAATAACTTCCCGGTTCGCCCTTCGCTCTGTCCGCCGAAATACCCGATTGTAATAGGAATCAGCGGATAAACGCAAGGAGTAAGATTCAGTGCAAGTCCCCAAAGAAAAACAGTTGCAAGAATCCAAAACATTCCGGAAGATTCCAATCCGGCAAATAGATCGTCTTTCTCAGTTTCTGCTGATGATATTTGGAAATATTGCTGATTTATAGGAGTGATTATTTCTCCTGGTTGTGCAAATATTATTTCTAAATCTGCTTCTGCCGTTGCAGGCGCTAAACACGTTTGATTATCACACGCCTGATAACTTAGCTGAAAAGTAATTTTTTTAAGACTGTCATTAAACACAGCCGGAATAATTAAATCAGCAAATATGGAAATTTCCTTTTCGAAAACAGAAACAGGCTTTTCCGAAAAACCAAATGTTAAGTTTTCAGCTTCGGGAAATGTTATATTCTGCAACGAAAAGATAGAATCGTTTTGGATACTTAATTTAGCAGGTATCAGATAATCTTCGGCAGGTTTATCCGAATTTATGTGCCATTTTTCATCAATTATAGCTTTTATACAGACTTTCAGCTTGCTGTTCGGTAAGACTTTATCCTGCGAACTGATTATTTCGATATTTACTTTATTATTTTGAAACTGCGTTTGCGAATAAAGATTTATGCCAGAAGCATAAATCAGCAAAAAGAGAAAATATATTCCGCGATTTCTCATTTTACCTCCAGCCTTGAACAATCGGGTACCTTCTGCCATATCCGAAAGCTTTTACAGATACGCGTAAAACCGGCGCAGCCTGCTTTCTTTTAAATTCATTTAAATCAACAAGCTTTAATACTTTCCTAACTACTTCCCTTTCACCAATTATTTCGGATATTTCTTCAATTTCTTTATTTTCTTCAAGATACATTTTCAGTATTCTGTCCAATAAATCGTACGGAGGGAGTGAATCCTGATCCTTCTGACCGGGTCGCAGTTCTGCTGAAGGCGCTTTATCAATAATTGTGCGAGGGATAATTTCTTCATCCCGGTTAATGTACTCTGAAATCTGATAAACTTGAGTTTTATATATATCAGCTATAATTCCCAAAGCTCCGTTCATATCTCCGTAAAGCGTTGCATATCCAACAGCCATTTCAGATTTATTTCCGGTAGTGCATAGAAGATAACCGAATTTATTTGAAAAAGCCATAAGATACAAACCTCTTATTCTCGATTGCAAATTTTCCTCTGCAACATTAAAAGGAAGATTACCGAAAAAAGGTTCCAAAGATTCAAGTGTTTTCTCAAAAACCGGTTGTATCGGAATTGTATCGTAAGTAATACCTAACTTTCTTGCAAGATGAATAGAATCGTTAATACTTCCCTCGGAAGAAAATTGAGATGGCATAAGCAAGGCGTGAACATTCTGGCTGCCAAGAGCTTTTACGGCAATATAAGCAACCAAAGCAGAATCTATTCCGCCGCTAAGACCGAGAATTGCTTTTTTAAAACCTGTTTTATTACAATATTCTTTCAATCCGTAGATTAATGCATTTAATACTTCTTCTTCGAATTTACCTTCACACTTATCAATTCCTTCATAATCAGCTTCAGAATCAAAAAGCAAGAAATCCTCTTGAAATGCTTTTCCTAAAAGACAAAGTTTTCCGTTATTATTAAAACACATACTGGCGCCATCGAAGATTAAATCTGTTTGTGCTCCGGTGCAGCAGGAGTAAATTACCGGTATTTTATCGTCTGAAGAAATTACAGAAAGCATTTTCATTCGTTCGGTTCTTTTGCCAAAGGCATAAGGACTTGCAGAAATGTTTATTAATATTTCAGCACCTTGTTTAATCAATTTCTGAACGGGATCAACGTAGTAGCGCCTTTTATTCCAATAATCTGCATCATTCCATATATCTTCGCAGATTGAGATTCCAAGCTTTTTCCCTTTGAAGATAAAAACTTTATTATCGTTTGAAGCTTCAAAATACCTTACTTCATCAAAAACATCGTAATTTGGAAGCAGAGTCTTGTTCTGTTCAAAACATATTTTACCATTTATTGCAACAATGGCAGAATTTCGTACATCGGGACCAATATCATCAAGGTTATCGGTAATACTTCCAAAAATAATAGCAGCATCTCCGGTAACAGAAGCAATATCATCCGCAGCTTTCTTAACAGCTTCGCGGAATTCCCGCTTTTCAACTAAATCCTGCGGGGGATAACCGCATACAGCCAATTCAGGGAAAACAACTAATTCAGCACCTGAGCTAATACTTTTTTTGTATCCGTCAATGATTTTTTGTTTATTACCTGTAATGTCGCCAATTATCGGATTGATCTGACAAAGGGCAATTTTCATACTCTACCAGTCACCATTTTTTCATCGCGTAAAAATACCAAACAAAAACTGTACATTCAATCAAAATTTAATATTCTATTACTTTTTTGGATTATTATAGCAATATTATACAATCTAATGCATTCAATTACACTATTTAATTTTTTAAAACGATTTTACAACCTTTTCTGGGAAGTTCCGTCTAAATTTTTGAAACAAACAATTACGAGGTGGTAAAATGAAAGACAGATTATATCGATCAAGGGGGAAAAGGGTTTTAGGAGGAGTAGCAGGAGGATTGGGGGATTACCTGAATATTGATCCGGTAATAATAAGAATCCTGATAGTCTTCCTGACTTTATTTAGCGGAGTAGGAGTTTTAGTCTATATTGTTATGTGGATAGTTGTTCCTGAAGAGCCTGTTGAAAACGGATTTGAAACCAAAAGCAGTTCCGAAAGCGCAGAAACAGTTGAAGTGAATATTCCGGCAGAGGAAAAACCGGCAGGAAAAGGAAGAATAGTTTTCGGAATTATTCTTATAATGATAGGATTATTGTTTTTCACAGAAAAATTTATTCCTGCAATCGACTTTTGGGACATTGTTCCGCTGATTTTTATTTTATTTGGAATTTATCTTTTATGGAATTCCTTTAACAAAACATCGGGAGAAAAATTATGAAATCGGGGAACTTGTTTTGGGGACTTTTCCTAATTACTTTAGGAAGCCTTTATTTTTTAACCGAATACAATATCATTAATATGTCCTGGGATTTTATCTGGAATTTCTGGGCTGCAGTATTTATTTTCTGGGGACTCCAGCTTCTTACAAAAAACACAAAAATACGGATTTTTATTGACGGTATATTCGGAATAATTTTGGCAATTCTTATTTTCGGTTCTGTGAGTAATATAATTGGCGGGAACAATTGCTGCGATGATTCAAAAAGATACAGCAACAATGTTTTCAGCACCGATACAGATTCCACTTATATATTTGCAGACTTAGAAATAAACGGGGGCGCAGGATCTTTTATTCTGAAAGATTCAACCGACAAATTGATAAAAGGAATTTCGCAAGGTGACTTAGGGTATTATTCCTTTAACGAAGATAAGCAAACCGAACGGGTTTTTCTTAAAATAAACCAACTAGATGAACAAATAAAACATATACGCGGTGATTTAAGAAACCGACTTGAAATTAAATTAAACACTTCTCCGATATGGAACATTTCTTTAAATGTAGGAGCTTCTAAAAACCATATTGATTTATCGAATTTTAAAGTTCAAAAACTTAATTTAAAGTGCGGAGTATCAAAATCGGAAATTAAACTCGGCGACAGATTTGAAAATACTGAAATTAATGTAGAAATGGGAGTTTCTTCTTTACAGCTGCTTATTCCAAAAGAAACAGGTTGTAAAATTGAAGGCGAAATGGCGCTGGTATTAAAGAATCTTGATGGTTTTTCAAAAAGCAGCGACGGAAATTACTATAATAAGAAATATGAAAACGCAAAAAACCGAATTATAATAAATATAAACAGCGGCGTTTCGAAGTTTAAGATAAACACTTACTGAATTATTCCGGCAGAACCGGCTGCCAGAAATGTTTTTTGATATTTACGACATCTTTTTTTATAAACTCAACATTTTCGGAGCGAAGGAGCGATTCCATCAAATCCGGATCTCCGAAATGAAGTTTTCCGGTAAGTTCTCCGTTCCTGTTTACTACCCTGTGGCAAGGAAGTTTGTTGCTCATTCCATTAATTATCCAGCCCACAGTTCTTGCCGATGATTTTATTCCGCATACATTTGCAATTGCTCCGTATGTTGTAACTTTCCCGTAAGGAATTTTTTCAACCACCAAATAGACTTTTCTAAAAAAGTCTTTATCGTTCATTAAATAAATTTCCTAATCTTCTCTTCAATATCAAGTCTTTCCATCAGATGCCAATAATCATCGGTAAGTTGCATCAATCTTTCGGAAAGATTAATTATTATTTTTTTTGCAACATCCGGATGCTTTTTGAAAAGATCATCAATTTCCGTATTTATTTCAGCAACATATGCATCTTCTGTGGCTTTTAAAGTTGCAGTACGTGTTTGATTAAGAAACATACTCATTTCACCAAATACCGTACCTTTCTGAGTAAATTCCGATATTTTCACATCATTCTTATAAACGCCAACAGCACCTTCTACAAGAACGAATATGCTTCCTTTCGGTTCGCCTTCCGATACAATTGTTTCACCTTTCTTATAAAATTTCATTTTCACTCCCAGTAATTAGCTTCCGGAATATTTTAGCAGAAACGACTGTATGAAATTGTTGAGCTTTCCATCCATTACTGCCTGTACATCTGATGTTTCGGTATCTGTTCTATGATCTTTTACCAAATTATATGGATGAAAAACATAAGAACGTATCTGGCTTCCCCATTCAATTTTCATTTTGTTCTTTTCAATTTCATCATGGGCTGCTTCCTGCTTTTCAAGTTCAATTTGATAAAGCCGTGCGCGAAGCATTTTCATAGCATTGTTTCTGTTCTGAAGCTGCGATCTTTCTGTTTGGCAGGCGGCTACAGTATTTGTAGGTATATGTGTAATTCTCACAGCAGTTTCAACTTTGTTTACATTCTGTCCGCCTTTTCCGCCCGATCTGTAAGTATCAATTCTAAGGTCAGCAGGATTTATATCAATTTCAATTGAATCATCTATTTCCGGCAGAACAAAGACCGAAGCAAAAGATGTATGTCTTCGCTTATTAGCATCAAATGGCGATATTCTTACAAGCCTGTGAACTCCGTTTTCAGCTTTCAAGTATCCGTAAGCAAAACTTCCTTCTACTTCAAGAGTAGCGCTTTTTATTCCTGCGCCATCGCCTTCAAGCAAATCTAGCGTTGATATTTTATAATCGTTTTGTTCGCCCCATCTTAAATACATTCGCATAAGCATTTCCGCCCAATCCTGGGCTTCTGTTCCGCCGGCGCCGGCGTGAATGGTAAGAATACAATTTTTATCGTCATCTTTACCGCTGAGCATTCCTTTAAGTTCAACTGATTCAATAGCTTTACGAAGCGCTTCAATTTCTTTATCTATTTCCGGAATAAGAGAATCGTCGTTTTCCATCTCAGCAAGCTCAATAAATTCAACCAGATTTTTATATTTTTTATCGAGGTCCATCCATAAATCAACCCAATCCTGAAGCTGTTTCATTTCCTGCAAAACAACCTGGGCATTTTTCTGGTCATTCCAAAAATTAGGATCGCCGCTTTTTGTTTTTAACTGATCTATTTTATTTTCTTTTTCATCTACTTTAAAGATAACCTCGTAGTTTATCAATTCTTTCTCTGTCTGTCTTCAAATCTTTTAAATAATCTTCGAGCATATTTTCCTCAATAATAATAAAATCCTGTTTAAATAATATATATCAAATAGTTTTTAAATTCCATCTTCATACATCTGTTAATTGCCCAGTTTATAAGTTTCAGCTATAATTCCGGCTGCGTTTTTCAAATCGCTTTCACCGTTTATATCAATCCATTTTATTCTTTCATCTTTTCGGAACCAAGTCATTTGTCTTTTTGCGTAACGCCGGGTGTTCCTTTTTATCAGTTCTGCCGCCCTTTCGAGAGAAATTTTATTCTCTATAAATTCAATAATTTCCTTATAGCCGACTGTATTCAACGCGTTAAGTTTTGTATTATATCCATCTTTAAGAATTTCCTGAACTTCACTAACCAATCCTTCTTTAATCATTTTATCGGTTCTTTCTTCTATCATTTTGTAAAGGACATCCCGTTGCCATAAAAGTCCGAACTGCAAAAATTGAAAGTCCGTTTTAGGTTTTTGCATGCTGTGAAAATACCAGATAGGTTTTCCGCTGATATGAAGAACTTCCAAGGCTCTCATAACTCTTTTCCAGTTAGATGGCAGCATTTTTTGCGCACCTGCGGGATCTTTTTCCTTTAAAATATTATAAAGATATTCATTGCCGAATTTATTCCGTAAACCGTGCAGTTCGTTTCTGTATTCTTCGTCTGTATCAATATCATCAGCTATTCCTTCAATCAGCGCTTTTATGTAAAGTCCCGAACCTCCGGCAACAACTGGGATTTTATTTTCTTTAAGTATTTCCCTTATTTTTTCTTCGGCAGCTTTTTCGAAAATGCTGATATTAAAGTCTTCATCGGGATTATGCGAATCAATAAAATGATGTTTCACTTTTTGTAATATTTCCGGTGAAGGTTTTGCAGTGCCGATATTCATTTTTTTATAAATCTGCCGGCTGTCTGCGGAAATAACTTCAATATTTAGTATTTCCGAAAGATAAAGGCAAAGCTGTGTTTTTCCGGAACAAGTGGGACCGGCAATAACTATTACTTTTCTTTCCACCCGTCCTTACCTATTAGTGGAACAAATGCGAAATTCGGCACCTCAATCAACTTGAAATCGGTTTCACTCAGTTTTGTGTATATCTGTAAAGTCTGCCCCTGCCTGTCGCCAACAGGAATAACCAATCTGCCGTTTACTGCCAGTTGTTTTTTTAAGGCAGGCGGAACAACTGGACCTCCGGCGGTTACAATTATTCCATCGAAAGGAGCAAATTCATTCCAGCCGATAGTGCCGTCGCCGCAGCGCATCATCGCCCTGATTTTAAGTTCATCAAAAAGTTTTTGTGTTTTGAAGAATATTTTCTCGTTGCGCTCAATGGTATAAACCTTCATACCCATTTCTGCCAAAATTGCTGCCTGAAAACCTGAACCTGTTCCAATCTCCAATACTTTCGAGTCTGGGAAAAGATCAAGTGCCTGGGTCATAAATGCTACCGTATAAGGCTGCGATATTGTCTGCCCATAACCGATAGGCAAAGCAGTATCTACATAGGAATGATGTTTCATAACATCCGGGACAAAAAGATGCCTTTGTACTTTCCGGAATGCCGTAAGTACATCTTCATCGGAGATGCCTTTGTTTTTTAATTTTTCTGCCAGTTCGTTTCGTTCGTTTTCGTACATACTAAAATTTATTTTTTACGAGGTAAAGATACGAAAAAAGCAATTTTGAATTGTGAATTTTTAATTTTGAATGTTGAATTATAACAGCGTATAAAATTAACCTTTATACAAATGGTTTGTAACCCGGTTACTTTATTTTAACAAAAAACCCGGCATTTGCCGGGTAACAATAATTCTTAATTTTTAATTATTACTTCTTAATTA
>CAYTFZ010000006.1:0-7147 GCA_964437215.1 uncultured Melioribacteraceae bacterium
TTTCCGATGCTCATTACTTCGCCTACAGCCTGCATCTGAGTTCCGAGTTTATCCTCAAGTCCGTCAAATTTTTCAAAAGCCCAGCGTGCGAATTTAACAACAACATAATCTCCCGAAGGAGTGTATTTTTCAAGCGATCCATCACGCCAGTAAGGAATTTCATCCATTGTTAGTCCGCCTGCAAGCATAGAAGAAACAAGCGCAATTGGAAAACCGGTCGCTTTTGAGGCAAGCGCGGACGAACGGGAAGTGCGTGGATTTATTTCAATAATAACAATCCGGTCAGTTTTAGGATCGTGAGCAAATTGTACATTTGTTCCGCCTATTACTTCAATAGTTTTAACAATATCGTATGCATACTTCTGCAGCCGTTGCTGGAGTTCAGGTTTAATGGTTAGCATTGGAGCTGTACAATACGAATCTCCGGTGTGAACACCCATTGCATCAACGTTTTCGATAAAACAAACGGTAATTAATTGATTTTTTGAATCTCTTACAACTTCAAGTTCAAGTTCCTCCCAGCCTAAAACAGATTCTTCAATGAGTACCTGATTTACAAGACTTGCGGCAAGTCCTCGGCTTGAAATTGTACGAAGTTCTTCCACATTATAAACCAGTCCGCCGCCGGTGCCTCCCATTGTGTAAGCAGGACGTACAACAACAGGGTAACCAAGCTCATCAGCAACTTTTTCCGCATCTTCAACTGTATTTACCGCAGTGCTTTTCGGCATGTCAATGCCAAGTTTTTTCATCGTCTCTTTAAATACTATCCGATCCTCACCCCGTTCAATTGCATCAATATTAACTCCAATAACCTTAACACCGTATTTTTCCAAAACGCCGCTCTTTGCTAACTGAGAAGATAAATTTAAACCTGTTTGTCCGCCAAGATTTGGCAGGAGCGCATCTGGACGTTCTTTTTTTATTATTTCTGTTAAAGCGTATTCATTTAAGGGTTCAATATAGGTTATGTCAGCAATTTCAGGGTCAGTCATTATTGTTGCAGGATTAGAGTTAACCAGAACTACTTGATAACCGAGTGCTTTTAGCGCCTTGCAAGCCTGGGTGCCGGAGTAATCGAATTCGCACGCCTGACCGATTATGATTGGACCTGAACCAATTATTAAAACTTTTTTGATGTCTTTTCTTTTAGGCATAAATTTATCTTTTATTTGTTTATAATCAAATTTTTTGAATTCCAACCTGAAAGTTACAAAATCCAAAAGATTTTAAAAAATAAAATATATGTAATAAGGGACTGAATTATAGGAGAGTAGAATATGCTAATAATTAAAATTTTCTTATAAAAGGCTTAATTGATTCATTTTCCGAAAAAAGCTTTAAATCATTTTCGATTTTTACAATTATTTCTTCAAGATACTTTTTTTCAGAAAGAGTAAAAACTGCTTCCATACGAAGTTTGTCTTTTACAAGATCAAAAGAGAAAATACCGCATTCCATTTCTATTTCTTCTAAAATATCGTAAAAAAGCGCTTCATCTTTTCCTGAATTTAATTCAACATCAAATTCCTTTCCGGCTTTAATTTTGTTGTTGTCTTCTGTAAAACGGAAAAAAAGTCTTGGTGATTTTTTTGCAAAATATACTTTGGATTTAATGTCAACTTTCCATCGGCGGGATTGTAACAGTTTAATAAATTCTTGCTTCTGTTTCAAAATGCAGCTCGTTTATAATTCAAAAATAAAGCCCTTTTCAACAAGTTTGTTGTAATTTTTTTTATCAAACCTATAAAGCATTGCCGCTCGTTTAATGTTACCTTTTTCTTTCTCATTAAGTTTTATTAAAAGATCCATTTTTAAAAGTTTCTTTCTGAAATTACGCTTATCGAGATTAACGCCTAAAATACTTTCGTACAACGTCTGCAGTTTAGGTAAAGAGAATTTTTTAGGTAAAAGTTCAAAACCTATGGGACGTATTCTTACACGGCTTCTGAGTTTTTTTAGTGCAGTTTCAATTATAGATTTATGGTCAAACGCCAACTCGGGCAGGCTGGACATTTTAAACCACCGGACTTCAGAGGTATCGGTTCCCGGAAGAAGATTGTATTTTTCGGGGCTGACTAACGCAAAATATCCTATTGTAAAAACACGCCTGTCGGGATATCTGTTAACGTTCCCGAAAACGGAAAGCTGCTCCATATAAATATTCTCGATAGCAGATGTTTCCTTTAAAATTCTTGCAGCAGCATTCTCAATTTCTTCGGATTTAAGAATGAATCCTCCCGGTAAAGCCCACTTATCTTTTTCCGGACTAATAGCTCTTTGTATCAGTAATACTTCGAGATTCCCATTATCAAATCCGAAAATTACACAGTCTATTGATATGTTTTCAACTACCTTTCCCAGCTGGTGCGACAATTTATTCTCCTAAGGATTGAAATTAGTAGACGGAAATGTAACTAAATCACATTTCTATTTCAAAAATTTATCCCTGTTATTTTTTATTTGCACATTAATTTTCTAAAGTGTATTTTTAACACTAAGTAATATTTTTTGAGGAATAAATGATAACACTTGGATATGATATTGGAAGTTCATCGGTAAAAGGAACTCTTTACGATGTTGAATCAGGAAATGAAATAACATCCTCCTTTTATCCTAAACACGAAATGAAAATAGATTCACCGCAAAGAAGCTGGGCGGAACAAAATCCTATGGTTTGGTGGGAATCTATTAAAGCCGTTACAGCCGAATTGCTTAAAGCATCGGGGAAAAATTCATCAGATATTAAAGCAATAGGAATTTCTTACCAGATGCATGGTTTGGTTATTACCGATAAAAACAACGAAGTTCTTCGCCCTTCAATTATCTGGTGCGACAGCCGTGCAGTTGAAATAGGCAACGATGCGTTTACCAAAATCGGTCAGCAGAAATGCTTAAACACTCTTCTGAATTCACCTGGCAATTTCACAGCTTCCAAATTAGCATGGGTAAAGCAAAATGAACCCGAAGTATATTCCAAAATAAATAAAGCAATGCTTCCCGGCGACTTTATTGCAATGATGCTTACTGGTGAAACCCGCACTACTTTATCAGGATTATCGGAAGGAATTTTTTGGGATTTTGAAAAAGACGAAAAATCGGAAACCATACTTTCGCATTTCGGTTTTGATAAATCGATACTTGCTGATATTGTTCCTACTTTCGGTTTGCAAGGTGAAGTTAACGCTTGGGCTGCCGCTGAAACAGGATTAAAAGCAGGAACTCCGGTAACTTATCGTGCTGGCGATCAGCCTAACAACGCTTTTTCACTTAATGTGTTGAATCCGGGTGAAGTAGCTGCCACTGCAGGAACTTCTGGTGTGGTTTACGGAATAAGCGATACACTGAAATATGATAATCTGAACAGGGTAAATACATTTGCTCACGTCAATCATTCGCAAAAAGATAAAAGACTGGGTATTCTACTATGTATTAACGGCACAGGTATTTCTAATAGCTGGATAAGAAAAACAGTTTTCGACCAGAATTTTTCTTACAAAGAAATGGATAGACTTTCTGAAACAATTAATATCGGCTCAGACGGAGCAGTTTTCCTTCCTTTTGGCAACGGTGCCGAAAGAATGCTTCAAAATACTGAATTGGGTGCCGGTTTTTCGGGAGTCAATTTCAATCTTCACGAAAAAGCCCATTTAGTAAGAGCTATGTTTGAAGGAGTCGGATTCTCTTTCATTTACGGAATGGAAATTATGCAGACCCTTGGTGTAAATCCTAAAATTATCCGTGCAGGAAAAGATAATATGTTCCTCAGTCCTGTTTTCCGCAAGACAATAGCATCTATTTCGGGTGCTGAAATACAGCTTTATAACACAAACGGTGCTTTAGGTGCGGCCAGAGCAGCAGCATACGGCGCAGGATTTTATTCATCGCTGAAAGATGCATTTGAAAACTTGAAATGTCTCGAAACAGTATACCCTGATATGCAGAAAAAAAATGAGTATATTTATGCTTACAAAAAATGGAAAAACGAATTAGAAATAAAATTAACCAATAGGAGATAAAAATATGAGTGTCAAACTAACATTAGGTAAAACAGAGTATTTCAAAGGAATACCTCAGATAAAATTTGAAGGAAAAGATTCAAAAAATCCATTAGCTTATAAATGGTATAATCCAGATCAAATTGTTGCCGGCAAAAAAATGAAAGATCATCTTCGTTTTGCAATTGCATACTGGCATTCATTCTGCAGCTCAGGCGGCGACCAGTTCGGTTCTGCTACATTAGACCAAGACTGGAAAAAAGGTCCGGATGCAGTTACACGCGCAAAAAACAAAATGGATGCAGCTTTCGAATTAATTACAAAATTAGGTGCAGAATATTACTGTTTCCACGATTTTGATTTGGTTGAAGAAGGCAGCACTATCGAAGAATCGGATAAAAATGTTCAGGCAATTGTTGAATACGCAAAAGAAAAACAAGCCGCTTCCGGAGTTAAATTACTTTGGGGAACAGCAAATTGTTTCGGTAATAAACGTTATATGAACGGAGCTGCTACAAATCCTGATTTTAATGTTGTTGCTTATGCAGGAACACAAATTAAACGCGCTTTAGATGCAACAATTGCACTTGGCGGCGAAAATTATGTATTCTGGGGCGGACGCGAAGGATATGCTTCTCTATTAAATACAAATACTAAACTCGAAAAAGAAAATCTTGCCCGTATGCTTACAATGGCTCGCGATTATGCCCGCGGAAAAGGATTCAAAGGAACATTTTTGATTGAACCTAAACCGATGGAACCAACTAAACATCAATACGATTTTGATACTGAAACTGTTATTGGTTTCTTAAACAAATATGGCTTAGCAAACGATTTTAAAATGAATATTGAAGTAAATCATGCAACATTAGCCGGTCATACTTTTGAACACGAGTTACAAATGGCTGCTGATGCAGGATTATTAGGAAGTATAGATGCAAACCGCGGTGATTATCAGAATGGTTGGGATACTGACCAATTCCCTGTTAACATTCAAGAAACTGTTGAAGCTATGTTAATAATTCTTTCTGCCGGCGGATTTACAACAGGCGGTATTAACTTCGATGCGCATATCAGAAGAAATTCAACTGATCTGGATGATATATTTATTGCTCACATTTCAGGAATGGATGTATTTGCACGTGCATTAGTAATTGCGGATAAAATAATAAATGAAACTGATTATTTGAAACTGAGAAAAGAAAGATACAGCTCATTTGAAAGCGGAGCCGGAAAAGATTACACAAGCGGAAAATTATCTCTTGAAGATCTGAGAAATATCGCTATTAAGAACGGCGAACCTAAACAAACCAGCGGAAAACAAGAATTATTCGAAACATTTGTTCAGAATATGATTTAGTTGTGTGAAGGCAGGCTGTTATAATTTTTAATATTTTATTGCAACCGACTTTTAAAAAGATCAAGTGAAAACTTGGTCTTTTTTTTTATTTAAAACATTAAAAAGATTTATAAAAATTTCTGAAGATATATTTGAAAAACGTGGAGGTTATTTTGAATGGAACTTTAGCCTTTTCAAGGCTTAAAAAATCTTTATCCCGCGAAGAAAAAAGACTGCTTGATAAATTGATTATAGAAAACAGATTGAAAGAACTGAAGCATACAATGGTTGAATTTTTACAAAAATATGGAAATGTTATTTTTTAATTTAATTGAGCTGCTGCAAATAAAATATGCAGCAGCTTGAAAAATTATTTTTCTACAACTAAAGTCTGGGCTAACATATCATGCAATGCCTGCTTTTTTTCTGTAAATGCTGCCATTATATAACCGATATATAAAATTGCTCCCGAAATCAGTTTTGCAAAGTATCTTCCTGTTGCTCTGCCGAAGCTTATTCGTTTACCGTATAGATCCGTTACTTTTATTCCTAAAGCCATTTTACCAAGTGTTGCTTGTTTGGCAGAACTTTCCATTAAAGCACAGTAAAGCCATTGAACAATGAAAAAGACAACACATATAACTAATGCTACAGCTAATATTCCAGCAGCCATTGTCATTGCCGCATCGGGATTCTGTGCATAATAATTTTCATCCTGAAACTGCATTTCCGATGCAGCGCCTAAACCAAGAATTCCCATAAAAGGAATCATTATTATTCCTCCCACAATACTGATAAGAACTCCGTCAATCAATGTAGCAAGAAATCTTTTCCAAAAGCCGGCATAAGCAGGGTACAAAGTTGGTTCCATATTTACCTCGTTTTTTGTGGTTATTATTTATTTTTTTTGTTGAAAAATTTCCTTCGCTTTTGTTCTTTATTTTTTAATGCTTCAATTCTTTCGCGGTATAGCTGGCCTATTTCGGCTCCAAGAATAAAGAGAACTGAAGAATAATAAATCCAGAAAGCAACTACAATTATTAAAGCATATGTACCGTAAATTCTATTTAAATTTGCAATGTGCGAAATATAATACCCAAACAGATTCCGAACAAGCTCCCATAAAAATGTTGTCCACAATGCCGCCACAGCGGGAATTCTTTTGCCGAGTTTTTCGTATGGGATGAGATAATAGAAAAGGAAAAATAAAGTAAAAATAACAATCAGCGATAAAATTGAAAATAAATAGTCAATAAATTCGCTTAATCGGAAAATTTTTAATAATTCGTAATTACTGGCTTTGCTTATTAAAATATTTAATGCAGGCAGAATAAATGTGGAGAGCATTATAAAAATAATCAGAAGCCATACCATACCAAAATCCCTGATTTTCCCAATTACAGGATGTTTATCGGCTGTAACGCCAAAAATGTTATTTAATACAGTCCGCATACTGCTGAAAAGTCCGCTTGCAACAAAAAAAAGTCCGAAACCGCCTATATATGCGGCAATATCTTTATATTGAATTACTTCGGGAATTCGCGACATAACAATGCGCGTAGCATATTCGGCATAAACCGGATAGGGAATAATTGTATCTATAAGCTGTTTTACTTGTGTGCCTACAGTTTGGGGATCTATCAGATTGCCAAGCACAGAAAATATGATAAGGGTAAGCGGAATTGTAGTAAGAAGAAGCGAAAATGCCAATCCGCCGCCGGATAAAAAAATGTGGTGCTCGTCCATCTTTTTATATAATCCGCCAAAATAATGTTTAAAAAATCCCAGAATATTCTCCAGTAAAATTATT
>CAYTFZ010000006.1:7247-22671 GCA_964437215.1 uncultured Melioribacteraceae bacterium
AGCATAAGAAACGGGATATCAAAATTTCTTCCGTTAAAGGTAATGATTGTTTCGCTTTTTGAAACATAATCCCAAAATGAACTGATCATTTCCGTTTCACTCATTCCTGAATATCTAACTTTTTTATCATCCGAAGACCATTCCTCTTTTGTTTCACTTTCAAACATAACAAATAAATTTTCGGTTGTGGCGTTAAGCATACCTATTGAGATAATTTTTGCAGTAAAAGGGTAAAGACTTAAATATCTTTTTACATCTTCAATTTTACCTTCGGAATGTCTGAGAAGATATTCTTGCTGCGATTCCGGAAGCTCCTCAAGATCGGTCCCAGCTGTTTCAATATCGAAAACAATTTTCATAATCTTTCCTTTATATTAAAAACAGAACAAAATAGTAAAAATTATAGAATAAAACGAAATATTTGTCAGGAAAAAACTTCTTCTAAAATTCTGCAAGCCGCAGTAATCTGGTCAAATGAAATATTAAGATGAGTAACAGCTCTTATTGTATTTATATTTCCTGCGCTTAAAAGTAAACCTTTATCGGAACATTTTTTTATGGAATTTTCAACACTGTCATTTAACGGACTGAACATCAGGATATTTGTCTGAACATTTTCGGGAATAATTTTAAGTCCCGGCAGAGTATTTATTTTTTTTGCAAGAATTTCAGCTTTTTCGTGATCGAGTTTTAGTAAGGGTCTGTTATTTTCGAGCGCGAAAATTGCAGCAGCAGCAAGTATTCCAACTTGTCGCATTCCGCCGCCCCAGCCTTTGCGTATTCGGAAAGCTTCTTTGATTATATCTTTCGATCCTGCAATTGCGGAGCCGACAGGTGCTCCCAATCCCTTTGAAAAGCATACAGAAACAGTATCAAAATATTTTGCATATTCAGCAGGATTAATACCTGTTTTGATAGATGCATTCCAGATGCGCGCTCCGTCAAGATGGCAATATAAATTATGTTTATATGCAAGCTTCCTTAGCGAGGCGATATTTTCAATAGGATTAATCATTCCGCCGGCGCGGTTGTGAGTGTTTTCAACTTCAATAACTTTAGTCCGAGGCATATAATATGCGCTTTCAGGACGTATCAATGGTTCTATCATTTCGGGACAGAATATTCCGTTTATCCCGTTTACAGGATATAACTGTATCCCGCTCAGTGCGGCGGCCGAGCCGGATTCGTAATGAAAAATGTGAGCGTCTTTATCGCAGATAACTTCGTCGCCGGGATTGGTTAATACTTTCAAACAAATCTGATTTCCCATAACACCGCTTGGTACAAAAAGAGCGGCTTCTTTTCCCAATATCTCGGCAGTCATTTTTTCAAGACGGTTAACAGTCGGGTCTTCCTTATAAACATCGTCGCCCACTTCAGCCTCGCACATAAATTTTCGCATTTCGGCAGAAGGTTTGGTTACCGTATCGCTTCTTAAATCGATAATTTGCATTTTAATTTTTCCGTGATAATTTTTTAAATAAATTATGCTTAGTAAGCTTAATGATTAAGAAAAGCAAGAAAATAACAATTGATACTGTAATTGTGATGTTAGGAATAAGAAGGGGATTACGGGAATAAAAAGTAGTTTCTTTATTCAGAAAAATATTTCCGGTAAGCTGGGTTTTTGTAAAAAGTTTTGTTTCTTTAACAACCTCACCGGAAGGCGAAATTATACAGCTTATTCCGCCATTAGCAGCGCGTACAACCGCCCGCCGGTTTTCTATTGCTCTTAGAACACTTATATCTTTATGCTGATAAGGACCGGATGATTTTCCATACCAGCTGTCGTTTGTTACAACAATTATAAAATCGGCGCCTTTTTTTATAAATTGGGCAACATAATCCTGATAAATCGATTCGATGCAGATTACGCAGGCTGCCTTTACTTCTTTTCCGGAAGCAGATTTATTGAAAAGATTAAAAACAGTAGTATCCTTTCCAACATTCCAGCTCGAAATACCAACTTCCCATTTAATCCAATCGCCTAAAGCAGGGATTACATCTATAAAGGGAACCCTCTCGCCAAAAGGAACAAGTTTTTGTTTTCCGTATTTGCTTATTTCATTTGAAAAAGGTTTGATATGAAGTGCGGAATTATAGGAAACATATTTTGCATTTCCCGATGGTGTCGGTTTTGCATCCGGCGGAGCTTCTTCGGTATTAAAAAAGAATGTTGCATCCGGCATTCCGGTTATAAGATCAACTCGGTTGTAATCAGCAAAAGTTTTTATCCGGTTCTGTATTTCGTAATAAGAGCCGGAGTATAAGTAAACCGGAAAAGCAGTTTCGGGCCAGACAATAATAGCAGCACCGCTTTGTAAAGCTTTAAAGCTTAAATCAAAATAGATGTCTGCAAGTTTATTTAAATCTCCGGCAGATTCCCATTTCTTCCAGGGATTTAAATCCGGCTGGATTAAACCGGCTTTTATTGTATCATATTTCCTATCGGTATATTCTTTTTGTTTAATAAAACCATAAATAAACAGAAATAAAAAAACGCTAATGGCACAAATTATATAAGAATAGGATATTTTTCTGTTTGTTCTAAAAAAATCGAAACTAAAAAATATCAGCGCATTTATTAAGATTATAATAAAAGAAAGTCCGTAAGCTCCAATTAAATCAGCCGGCTGAGCTAATAATGTTAAACTCGAAAGACTATGCCCGAGGGTAAGCCAAGGGAAACGGAGATCGGTGATGCTGTAAAAATATTCGTAAAAAACCCAAAAAAATGGCAAAAGCAATAATGGAATAACGCGGTTAAAAATTTTCCGGGCAAAATAGTAAAGTGTTGAAGCAATTAAAAATACAATCGGATTAAAAAAGATAAGCGCAGAACCTGCAAGCATTAAAAAAGGATCGGCATCTTTTGTCCAGCTTCCTACCCAGTAAAGGGAAATGAGCGTGAAAATAAGAGCTGTTAAGTAAGTTGCCCGGTTAATTTCTGCAAGTCCGGTACGGCGTGAAATTACATAAAAATATGGAACAAGCGAGAAAAATATTAAAAAGGAAATATTAATGGGCGGAAATGATAAACCGAGCATTATTCCGCTCAGAGAACAAAAAAGCAATTCTTTTCTTGTATTCTTTCTTTGTTCCGGCGTTTTTACGGTTCTAAAAAATCCGAGAGAAAAATTCACTGTTTTACTGCCTTTTTCTTAAGAAAAAATCTTGCAGTAAAAACAATTACTGCAACAACCGATAAAATAGTTATAACACGCGAATATTCCGATAAATAATAGTCAATCTGATGTACATTATTGCCTACTTGCATACCCAGAAAAATTATCAGTGCATTCCACAGAAAAGCGCTTGCGGCTGCAAATACAAATGTTCTAAGAATATTTAATTCGGCAATACCCGAAAAGAAACTGATTACAGATCTTGTTCCGGGAAGAAATCTGTTTGTAAGTATCAATTTATATCCGTATTTCTTAAACCATTGATCTGTTTTATCGAGCGCCTCTTGTTTGATAAACTTAATTTTGCCGGTTCTAAGTATTTTTTCGCCGAAAAAAAGACCAACTAAATACATAAGAATAAAACCGAGAGCGCTTCCAATGCTTGTAATTATTAAAACCGGTATGAATGAAATTCCAGAAGAAGCAATAAGCGAAGATCCGGCAACAACAACAACATCGCTTGGGGCAGGGGGAATAACATTTTCGATAAATGAAAAAAAGAACAAAATTAAATATATCCAAACCGGATCAACAGAGCTTAAATAACGTATAATTTCTTCTATCATCAGGCCTTATCCTTAAAAAGCAGAACTGTGGCATAAGATTCAATTCCTTCCTCGCGGCCTACAAATCCAAGTTTTTCTGTTGTGGTTGCTTTAACAGAAATCTGGTCGGGCTGGCAGCATAAAATTCTTGCAATAGTATTTTGCATTTCGGGAATATATTGTGCAATTTTAGGCCGCTGCAAAGCTATCACTGAATCCACGTTGCCAATTTTATAACCTTTTGATTTAATAAGAATATATGTTTTTTCAAGAAGAATTTTACTATCGATATTCTTAAATTCATTTGAATTATCGGGATAATGTTTGCCTATGTCGCCGAGTGCAAGAGCTCCTAAAAGAGCATCGCAGATAGCGTGTAAAAGCACATCGGCATCGGAATGTCCTAAAAGCCCTTTGTTATGAGGAATTTCAATTCCTCCTAAAATTAATTTCCGGTTATCGGCAAAAGCGTGAACATCATATCCGAAACCTGTTCTGATTGCTATCATTAATATTTTATTCCAAAATTTTCGAATTCATTTTTATACTCGCTCCATCTGATAGAAGCTTTTGATACATGAGCATACGAAGGTCCTGTTTTAATCATTGTAAAAAGTTCTTCAATAAGGTATGTTTCTCCTTCGGCAACGGTTAAAACATTTCCGTTAAAAAGATTTTCGGTATAGCCTGTTAAGCCGAGCTCGCTGGCGCGTTTAAGTACAAAGTAACGAAAGCCGACACCCTGAACAAGACCTTCTGCTGTTATCTCAGCTCTTTTTTTTGTTGTATCCATTTGCAACCAGACTGTCAAATATTTCCGAAATTATTAGTCCTAAAAAAATAAGAGCGCAACCAATAATTCCAAAATTAGTCATTTTTTCATTCAATAAAAAGTAGGCAAACAAAGCTGCAAATATTGGTTCAAAAGAATAAATAATTCCTGCTTTCGAAGGGGTTACTTCTTTTTGAAATTTAGTTTGAACCGTGGTTGTAATTACCGTAGCAAAAATTGCAGTATAAATTATTCCTGCAAGTAAATTAGAATTAAAAATAAGAGCCGTGTTTTCAATATGCAACAGATTAAAAAAATACGAAAAAATAAAACCCGCAATAGCGCAGATAAAAATTTGGGATGCAGCAATTACAAGATAATTATGCTTGCTGCTTACAATATCGAGATAGACAATATGAAACGCAAAAAGAAGAGCGCTAATAATTGTTAGAAAATCGCCGAAGTTAAAATTATTTCCAAGCTCGATAAAAATATTAATAATTGAAGAACCGCCGGATGATAAAAAAACAATTCCGGTAAAAACAAAGATTATACCTATTATGGAGCCTTTTGTAGGGATACGCTTTTCGATAAATGTCTGCACGAATGGTACAATTACAACGCAGGAGCCTGTAAGAAAAGCAGATTTAGTAGCAGAAGTATATTTTAATCCCGAAGTCTGGGTTGAGAACGAAAAAAACATCAAAAGGCCAAGCAATGCGCCCGAAGTAATTGCATCTTTTGTAATTAGCCTTCGTTTTAAATACAAAAAAGGAACAAGACAAAGAAAGGCGACTGAAAACCGTATGCCGATAAACATCATCGGACTGCTGTAATTGAGAGAATCTTTAATGATTACAAAAGTACCGCCCCATAGAATTGTCATCAAAACCAGCCACAATTCTGCAGTGTATTTTTGCAAAAAAGCGCTGTTTACATCTTTATTCATCAAATTTTGTGTATCCGAAACTTTTAAGATATTTTTCGCTGCTTCTCCAGTTAGGTCTTACTTTCACCCTTAAATCGAGGTAAACTTCGCGCTGTAAAAAATCTTCGATGCCCTGACGGCTGAGCGCGCCAAGTTTTTTTATTGCATCACCGTTTTTACCGACAATAATACCTTTTTGCGATTCTCTTTCTACAATTACTGCTGCTTGAATAAAATCTTTCCTGCCTTCGCGTTCATAAAATTCTTCAATAATCACTTCGGCGCTGTACGGAACCTCTTCTTTGTAGATTTCAAATATTTTTTCGCGGATAATTTCGGATACAAAAAATCTTTCAGGTTCATCCGAAAGTTGATCGTCCGGATAATACTTGGGATGGACAGGCAGCAATTCTATAATTGTGTTTAGGATTTTATCGATATTATATTTTTCTTTTGCCGATGCCGGGATTATGCAGCTGAACATTTTATTGATATTATCATCTTTTAAAATTTTGCCGATATTTTCTTCATTACTGAGATCTATTTTATTTAAAATCAAAATTTTTTGAATTCCTTTCCAATCGAGAATATTTTTAAAAACCGGTTCGTTTAAAATTGTTATTGCTTCAGGATCAGCTTCCAAATCAATCAGAAAAAGAACTATATCGCTATCGGCAACAGATTTGGTAACGTGCTCCATCATTTTTTCCTGTAAAAGATATTTCGGATCTAAAACTCCGGGAGTATCAAGAAAAATGATTTGAGAGTTTTCATCTGATAAAATTCCTAAAACTCTTTTACGTGTTGTTTGAGGTTTGTTTGTTATTATCGATAATTTTTCGCCTAAAATTGCATTAAGCAAGGTTGATTTTCCTGAATTAGGTTTTCCTACAATAGAAACGAAACCCGATTTTATATTCATATTACATCACTTTTAATTTATTAAAGAAATATAGGGTGAAAATGCGCAACTAAAAATTGAAATTATAAAAATTAAACTTAAATTTGAATATTTTTACGGATTAACAATATTTTACCGCCACAACAGTTATATCATCATTCTGTTCTGCCGGGGAAGTAAAATTTTTCACATCTGAAATTATACTTTCAATTATCTGCTGGCTTGTTTTATCTGAAACGCTGTTAAAAGAATTCAGTAATCTTTCCTCGCCGAAGAGTTCATTTTTCTCATTCATAGCTTCGGTAATTCCGTCGGAATAAAATAGAATTGAAGTCTGAGGTTTTAACGGCAGTGTTATTTCTTCAAGCGAAGCCTCAAAAATCTCACCTTTTTCCAATCCTATTCCTATGCCTTTTGCTTTTAGAAAATAAGAGTTAGAATCTTTTTCCGAAACAATTGCTTCGGTATGACCTGCGCGGCAGTATTTAATGTGTCCCGAATGCGTATCAAAAAGTGCAATGCTTGCAGTTATAAACGTATTACGGTCAATTTCACCAAAAATACTCCTGTTAATTTCCTCGAGAATTTTTTTAGGAGAATGATTTGTTTTTGCATAAATCCTAACCATTGTCTGCAATTTGCTCATATAAAACGAAGCCGGAAGACCTTTTCCCGATACATCGCCTATTACAGCAAGAAACATGCTTTCATCTAATTTTATCAAATCATAATAATCTCCTCCAATATGCATCGCCGGCAGCATTGTTCCTGCAACATCAAAATATTTCAAATACGGCACATTATTAGGAAGAAGATTTTGCTGGATTTTCCGTGCATTTTCAAGATCGCGTTCGAGTTTTATTTTTTTCGTTTCTGCTTCGTACAATCTGGCATTTTCAAGAGAAACTGAAATTTGCGAAGCTGTTGCGCTTAAAAGCTCTAAATCGCTTCCGCTGAATTGTGCGCCCGAATATTTCAGTCCGAACAAGAACAATCCTACTATTTTATTATTTATTACTAATGGAATTATTGTAAAAACCGGTTCAGCGGCAAGTAATTGTTCTGCATCGGGAAAAATTTCGCTGAATTGATGTTTGGAAATTGCAGGCGGCTGGTTGAAATCTTTTTTCTTTTGGATATACTCAAGCAGAATGTTTTCTTTTACCGGAATTTCTTTTAAGGAATACAATCCCGATGATTTAAGAATCTGGAAATTACTTTTATTCTCATCCTTAATTGCAATGCCGAAAACACTTAACTTTAAGGAAGAGATAAAAGTAGAGTGAACTTTTTCGAGCAGATTATCCAAGCCGACAATACCCGAAAGCTCGTTGCTGAAATCAATAAGCACTTTTTGATAAGCAAATTGCTCGGGATAGAATTTTTTAGTTATAACTTGCTGAAAATTGTTTTTTGCAGATTGAAAAATGAGAGCGAATAAAATAAATACAAAACCGGCTACAAATCCTTGGTATTCCGTTTGAAAAGCAGAACTTACTGTTTGCCCGATAAAATATATTGCAAAGAAATATATCGAGGCAACTGCAACTGTTGCAGCTCCATAAATGATAGTAGTTTTTACAACATCGCTAACGTCCATCAGCGAATATTTAAATATTGAATAACTGAATGAAATAGGCAGCAGGGCAACAAGTATTACAGGTGCAAAATACTCGGGGTTATTAAATATGCTTTCGGTAAAAATATTGGCAAAAAAAGTTCCGTAAATAATTGCCAAAACCCCTATTGTGTAAGAAAATAAAATAACAAATATTGGTGTACGCTCTCGTTTTTCTTTGAGTTTAATATAGTTTAAAAATAATGAAATGAGTCCGGTAATAAGAGCTCCGCCAAACAGATAATTAGAAAAGCTGATTACCTTTAAAAGCATAAACAGGTTATGGAGATTATTATAAATATAGAAATATTTAAAAGTTATTGCAGCAATTAAAACAATTAAAGGTAAAATTCTGAAAAAGTAAAAATATGTTTTCGTCTTGCGGAAATTAAATTCGTAAGGGAAACACCAGAAAAAATCCATCAAATAAAACGGAAAATAAACGCTTCCTATTGTATAAAGCACATCTATCAGAATCAGCAACCATAGCTTATCGAAAAGAGGATTTTGCCCTATTGTACCCGTTGTTAAATTTGTAAGCGATAATAAAACAGCAAAAATTCCTATGAGATAAAATTTCATCTGGACTTTACCTTCAGGACGTGCCATAACAACAATATGTCCGGCAAGAAGCCAGAAAAATGCAAGCAGCAGTAAACCGAGCGCCCCGAAATTTATCAGTTTTTTTATGTATACTTTTGTTGTAAATTCATAACCGTCGCGCTCAATTTTATACTCGGCATATTCTCCCGATTTAAGACTGTTTAATATAACCTGGGCTTTCATACCGTTTGAAACAGAAATGCCATTTATTTCTTTGAGAATGTCATTATCTCTTATTCCGGCTTGCCATGTTACGCCTTCAAATTTAACAAGATCAAAATGCAATTCTTTTTTCCCGTTTATTTCCTTTAACCGCCAGAAACATTCGTCATTTGATTGAGGCGTAATTTCAAACAGAAAATAAAAATTAATAACTAAAACAAGCAGCAGCGAAAATGATGCAAAGTTAATGATAAGCGACCGGTTTCTTAAAATAAAAGATCTCATATCTAATTAATATTTATTGCCAAACAAGTTATATCGTCCGATTGTTCGGTTCCTTCCGAAAAATTCCTTACATCAAGAATAAGCTTATCTAAAAACTCCTGTGCTGGTAGAGAAGAATTCGTTCGGATAAAATTTTCGAGCCGTTCATCGGAATATTCATTCTTTTCACAATCCATTGCTTCGGTAATTCCGTCGGTAAAAAGTACCAGCAAATCGCCTTTCTGTATTTCAACCGTATCTTCAGCGTAAGGGACAATTGTTTTCATAAAACCAAGAAGCATCCCGCCTTTTTTAAGCTTTATAAGTTCTCCGTTTCTATAAATAACAGGAGGATTATGTCCGGCATTTACATAAGTCATTTTCATCTCTTTTTCATCAATAACAGCCCAAAAAAATGTAATAAAACCGCCATCAAATGTATTCTCCGAAACTAAATCATTTATGCGGTTAGACGCTTCGTTAAGCGGCAGGTTTTGTTTTACTAAAGATTTTAAAAAAGCCTGCAGATTTGCCATCATTAAAGCTGCCTGAACTCCTTTACCTGAAACATCGGCAATTGCTGTTAGCAGTTTATTTTCCGAAAGTTTGATTGCCTCGTAATAATCGCCTCCTACCTGCCTTGCAGTTTCGTTATAAGCAGCAATGTTTAATCTGCTGAATTTTGGAAGTATTTTGGGGAGCAGGTTTTTTTGAATATTTTTTGCAAGCTGTAAATCTTTTTCAATTTTCTGCTTTTCAATCATTTCTACAAACATTTTTGCATTTTCAATTGCCATTATTGCAAGGCTGCCGACTGAGGAAATGAAATCGATATCCGAGTTTGTAAAATCCTGCGAGTTAACCCGCTTGCCTAAAAGAATAAGTCCTTTTGTTTCGCCTTTTATCTGCATAGGTATAATAAGCTGAATATTCAGTTTATAAAAAAGCGGATAATTTTTACGTATTTCTGGTTTAGTAGTTATTTCTGAAAAAGTTTTCGAACTGCATTCTTTCAATAAATCGGATAAAATATTATTATCAAATTTGCTTTCAATTATTTCCAAATTGTTATCGGAGCAAATGATAAAAGCATATTTCGAAACCATGAGCTGTCCGATAATTGAAAAAACAAGCAATTTCGAAATTACAGGTATCTCTATTACTCCATTTAATTCCTTACTTAAATCGAATAAAGAGCTCAGCTGATTGACTTTCGAATCCAGAATCCTGTTAGTCTCTTTCAGCGTATTGAATGTTATTGAATTTTCTATTGCGGTTGAAGCAATATTGCAAATTGTATTTAAAAAATTCAAATCTTCGTGTTCGTAAGGTTGCAATGTTAATTTTTCACCTAAAAATAAAACGCCTAAAAGTCTGGTCGAAGTTTTTATTTCGCGGTTTACAGCAATTTTATTTTTCTGATTAAAAAGAATAAGTTCTTTACTGTTATTATAATTGTTTTCGTACACTTCAGGATATTTCAGCAGGATTTTTTCATCAATTCCTTTCCCCGATTTAACGTATAGTTGTCCGTTAGGATTAACAAATGTTATTATTCCGCGGGAAGTGTGAAATTTGGTTAAACATGTAAAAAGTAAATTGTTAAGAATAAAATTAATATCAAGGCTCGAATTAATAAGATTGCTGAAATCCACAAGCGCCGATAATGTTCGTTGTGCAGCGTTGTATTCATTTTGTTTCATAATGAATTACTTTAATTTTTTTAAGAGGGTAACTTTGTTGGTTTTGTTTTTCAGTATTTCGTATTTAACTTCATCGCAGCATTTTTTTATAAGAAAAATTCCAAGTCCGCCCACTCGTTTTTCTTTTACATATTTTTCCAGATCGGGTTCTTTATAATTTGCAGGGTTAAAACTGTTTCCGTTATCAATAATTTCTACAATGAAGTTATCATTATCGAATTTAACTTTAACTTCAATATCCTTATCGGAACGATAATTATATGCATATTTAATTATATTTGTGCTGGCTTCATCAACAGCCAGAATTACTTTATCAATAGTGCTGTTATCACATCCGCAGTCAATCGCTGCGTCTTTAACAAAATCTCTTATTGCAGCTAAATTTTCTGTAGTACTTTTAACTGTAATGTGGTAATATTTTTGATTGGAAGCCATTATTATGCTTCACCGAATTTTTTTACTGCATCATTTTCCTTAGTAAAAAACTCGTAAAGCATTGGAAAACCTAAAAGATCAAAAATATTATAAACTTTGTCCTGCAGATTTGTAAATTTTATATCGCCGTTGTTTTCGCGCATAGTTTCCACATAAGCCATAAAAACACCGAGACCAGCACTGCTGATGTAAGAAAGTTTATCAAAGTTTACCACGACCTTAAATTTCTTGCTGTTTATAAGTTCGTTAAAAGTTTTTTCGAGTTGCGGGGCTGTATGTGCATCAAGATAACCCTTTAACTCAATAATATCTACAGAACCAATATTCCTTGTCGATACATTGAATTCTGCCATCTATTTCTCCAAACTAAAGTTATTAAATTTCCATTTTATCAGCACAAGTGTTATATCATCGTGCTGTTCGGTTGAAACTGAAAATGTAGATACATCTTTTATAATTTCATTTGCAATTTTATCAGGATCTTCTGCTTTATTTTCTAAAATAACATTTTCAAATTTATTATAACCGTAATCTTCCAGATCCGAATTTTTTGATTCTGTAATACCGTCTGTAAACAACACCACAATATCGTTATATTTAAGCTGAATTTCCATATCTTTTATAGAGTTCTCGAAACTTCCTGAATTATCGAGCCCCAAGCCTAATCCAGAGGGAGTTAATTTATTAGCTTCACCATCGGAAATAAGTAAAAGCGGCATATGTCCTGCGCGTGAAAATTTTAATATTCCTGTATTTGTATCAAGTATTCCGTAGATAGCTGTTACAAAACTTTTCCTTTCCAGACTATTAATAAGAATTTCGTTTGCTTTTGATAAAATTACAGACGGACTTTCAATCAGTTTTGAAAGCGTTTCAAAAATTCCTTTAACTTCTGCCATAATAAATGCAGCCGAAATTCCTTTTCCGGCAACGTCGGCAATTACAAATCCCAATTTATTTTCAGATAAATGAAAAAAATCGTAATAGTCGCCGCCAACTTCAAACGCGGGGATAAAAAGCGCCGAAATTTGTATATTTTTAAAATCGGGCGTTTTTGCCGGAAGAATTTTATATTGGATCTCGCGGGCTACATCAAGCTCTTTTTCAAGCCTTTCCTTTATTATGGATTCTTTAATAAGATTTGCATTGTCGAGCGCAACAGCTGCATAATCTGCAAATGAGCTGATTGATTTAATATCTTCTTCATCAAAAGGTATTTGCGATTTCCGTGCTGTAACAAGATAACCTTTAATCTGATCATGAATTATCAGTTTTGCAGCAACAAGCGATCTGAATTGCGATTGCAGGGTTTGTTCTTTAAAATTAAAAACCAATTCGTCATTTCTCAATACAATCAAATTATTAATTTCAAACGCAGGGTTACTGATAATATTTTCCGAAATTTTATTTGCTTCAATAAAACCGATGTTTTTTAAAGCTGCAACATCAAACTTATCATCCCGTTTAACAAGCAGCCAAGAACTATCTGTTTTACAAACATTAATAGTAAGTTCTGTAATTGTTTCAGCAAGTTCTTTTATATCTAAAACTTTTGTAAGAATTTTACTTAAATCCATAAGAGAAGCAACTTCAACAGCCTTTCTGTCGAACGCTTCTGCTGTAGGGAGGTGAAATAATGTTGTAAAGAAAACAATGCCAAAATATATTCCTCCGTAAATCATTAGCAAGTTAAAAATTGTATGAAACGAAGGTGAAAAGGGAATTATCATTTTGGTGATAAAAATATTATCGGAAGAAATGCCGTAATTGGTTATAAATAAAATAGATAGTATTATCGAAATTAAAAGCAGATACAGCTTTTGTTTTTTTGTAAGGAAAGCAATCCACGAAACTCGGATTGAATTAATTACTATCAAAATTATTGATACAAAAAAGAAAGATTTTTTAATGTAATCAAGAGAAGGATTTAATGTTAATACAGTATTAGATAAAGCTGTCAGAAGCATAAAAATCATCATGGTAACGAAATATTTTCCTGGTTCTTTTTTCTGCCTTAAAAAGAAGAGATAGCGAATTACGGAAAAAATATATAATGCCAGATAAATAAAAATAAAAATAACCAGAAGCGAAAAGATTGAAGATACAATGTTATCCTGAAACGAAAACTTTTCTTCAGAATCTATTACAGTTCCCGAAACCGAAAGGATAAAAAATATTAATGCGCAAGTAATGCCGGAGTTTAGGATAAGCGAAATTTCCTGATTCTTATTTTTCTTAAGCAGATTAAATAAATATTCCGACCATAGAAAAATTGCGGAGAGTGTTAAAACTTCGCTAATTATAAGTGTAAATACAG
The DNA here is from genome assembly GCA_964437215.1 of uncultured Melioribacteraceae bacterium. Taxonomy (GTDB): domain Bacteria; phylum Bacteroidota; class Ignavibacteria; order Ignavibacteriales; family Melioribacteraceae; genus JAAYAN01. Next base: position 20,681 of record CAYTFZ010000006.1, read on the forward strand.
AGTATACCGGCAGTAATATTTTTATGATAAAAAGAATAACCGAAAGAATAATTGCATTTTCGAGCTGGCTGCTTTGGCTTAGATTAAATTTGTTTAAAATCATATAACAGTTAAATTTATTCTTCAATGTTTATGTTTATTTTAATTCCTTCGGCATTTATCAATAATGTGGAATCATTTAAAACTGTGTTATTATCGTCTGTTCTTACACTAAAATTAAAGCCGTTCGCCGATTTTGAATCGTTATCTGGCCGGATTGGCAAATTTTTCGGCACAAAGTGTGTTCCTAAATTAAAAGGATTTTTTAAATCAGCTGATTTTAATTTATTTAATTCTGTTATTGCGCTGTCCAATTCCTTTTTGAACATTATGAATTCTTTCCTCTTGTGTGATGTAAAATGAAAATATTTTATTCCGGCAGCTTTGTAATTTTTATTGAGTTTAAAAACTTCGGGTATTTCTTTTTTATTAATACGTACAACCTTGTTTAATGTATTTCCAAAATTTTCTTTCCCTTTTAATGAAAAAGTTTTCAAATCCAGATTTATATTATATACCGAATCGGAAGTAAAAACAACGAAGTCATTTGTTCTTTGTCTGTTTAGAGCCAGATGGGTTGTATTCCGGTCGTAAAAGTTTTTATTAAATTTTTTAAAGAAAAAACTATCAGCTTCGGGGAAATTCTTTGAAGTAAACAGTATTAAATCGGCTTTAAGCTTTTGGTTTATAAGCGCTATTTTAGCGTTAACAGCAATAAGATTTTTATTTCCGGAATAAATGTTTGAATTCAATACATTTTTATAAACATCCATTAGCGAATCCAGACTTTTTTGTTTTTCTTCCGATAAATCAAGCATTTTAGCGTATTTTTTATAGTTATCGGATTGGTCTAATCTGCTGTTTTTATTCAATTCGATAATTGCCTGATTTTCATCCGGCAAAACACGTAATACATTCTTCTTTTCTTTATCTACAGGAAGATGATTAAAAAGAGCAAAATTAAAAATGTCTTCATTCCCGATACTGAAATCATCAAAAACAGGTTTTAATTTTTGTGTGTACAAGTTATTAAGTTCTTTTTGGGAAGTATTAAAAAAAGAAGAAAACAACGATGCGTCCTTGAAATAAATCATTAATAAAAAAGTAAAGAAAATCAAAATGATTATTCCGTAATATTTCTTGAAGAAATCTTTTAAAAATGCCTTTTTCATATTAAATAAAATAATTCTGAAAACAATTATGATGTATGACGGAAATAATTATCAGATGTTCCTGGTTTTTATAAATTCATTTCTCGCTGGAATGGTTCTAAAATTATTTTTAAATTTTCGCGCGCTCTGAAAATTCTGGATTTAATAGTACCTACTTCAACACCCAATGCATCTGCAATTTCTTTATAGCTTAGTCCGTCAATGTCCCGCATTATCAGAGGTGTACGCAATTTTTCAGGCAATTTATCAATTGCTTTTCGTACAAGCTGAGGAATATCTATACTTTCGGGCCGGAACCTGGTGCTGGGTTCTTTGTCGGTTTCTTTAATAGGAACAAAAATACTCCGTACACGCTTTTTCCTTAAATAATCGCGGCACTTATTTACAGTAATTCTGTAAAGCCAGGTTGTAAATTTCGATTCGAATCTGAATTCACCCAATTTTCTGTAAACACTTATAAAAACATCCTGCGAAATATCATCAACGTATTCAGTATCTCCAAGGGTAAGAAACACTAAATTACGGACTTTATCTTTATGTTTATTAACCAATTTTGCAAAAACTCTGTCGTTTCCTTCGATAAAAGATTTTATAAGTTCAAAATCTTCATCTTCAATTAGTCGTTTTTCTTCAGTATTTTGATTATCGGCTAAAGTTTTATTCATTTTGATTTGCAAAAGTTAAATTATTTAAGGAAGAACAAAATCTTTTTTTTTATTTTAGCTTATATAACTTAAAAAATATTTAAGAATTTTTACATATTTAGATAAATAAGTTTTA
>CAYTFZ010000006.1:22771-61782 GCA_964437215.1 uncultured Melioribacteraceae bacterium
ATGAAAAACGGAAATGGTAATTTAGTACTTGCCAATGCAACAGAAAAAATAAACAGTCTGTTAGTTATTACTAAATTAATCACAATTTTTGAAAACTTTGATTCTGTTGAAAAAGCTGTAGAAAGTTTCAAAAAATAATTTTTAGAATTTTTTCATATACTAACTCCGGATGTTATGTTCGGAGTTTTTATTTTTTATCATTTTATAAAATGGAGTTTGTATGAGTGTTTCCATTCTTGTAGGAAGCCAGTGGGGCGATGAAGGAAAAGGAAAAGTTGTAGATATATTGAGCAGTAAATATGAAGTTGTTGTACGATATCAGGGTGGAGCTAACGCGGGTCATACAATAGAAATTGGCGATAAAAAATATGTTCTCCACCTGATTCCTTCAGGTATTTTGCGAGAAGGTGTTGTATGTGTTATTGGAAACGGTGTTGTAATAGATCCTCAGGCATTGCTTGACGAAATTAAGTTTTTAAATGACCTGGGAATTGAAACCAAGAACAGACTCTTTATTAGCCATAATGCTCATCTTATTATGCCTTATCACAAACTTTTAGATAAAATTGAAGAAAGCGGTGCAAATAAAATAGGTACTACAGGAAGAGGTATAGGTCCTTGCTATAAAGATAAATACGACAGACGCGGCATAAGGCTTGTCGATTTGCTTAACCGCACTGAACTTGAACGGAAAATTCGTCAGAATCTTGAAGAAAAGAACAATGTTCTTAAAAAACTTTATCAGCACGAAGAGCTAGACGTAGAAGCTATAATTCAAGAATATTGTGATTTTGATGCAAAAATTGACAGCTATATTACTGATACTACATCACTTCTGCACAAAGCAATGGAGCAAAATAAATCTGTGCTGATGGAAGGAGCTCAGGGAGCTTTGCTTGATGTTGATCATGGTACTTATCCTTATGTAACTTCATCAAGTCCTACTTCAGGAGGCGCTTGCACCGGTACAGGAATTCCCCCTACAAAAATTGATTCTGTAATTGGAATAGTTAAAGCATATACTACGCGTGTTGGTAACGGACCTTTCCCGACTGAACTTCATGGAGACGAAGAAGAAAGATTAAGAAAACTTGGCGCCGAATTCGGGGCAACCACAGGCCGTCCCCGCAGAGTGGGCTGGTTCGATTCGTTTTTAGTAAGGTATTCGAGAATGATTAACGGAATTGAGCGGGTTGCAATTACAAAGCTTGATGTGCTCAGCAGCTTCAGCGAAATAAAAGTATGTACCGGTTACGAATTTGAAGGGAAAGAATTAAAATATTTTCCGACAGATAATGTTAAATTAAGTTCGGTTACTCCAATTTATGAAGTATTGCCGGGTTGGAATTGTGATATTTCGGAAGTGAAAAATTTTAGTGATCTTCCAAAACAGGCAAAAGATTATCTTGCTTTTATTTCGGAAAAATGCGGTTTCGAGATTTCTATAATTTCTGTTGGACCAAAAAGATCTCAGACAATAGAACTTTAAAAAAATATAGTTTGAAGAATTCATTCTCGTATTCAAAAACCTGCCTTCAGAAATTTATGAGAGAGTATGAAAATATTTAGAACCTCTTCAATAAATATTAAAATTCTGCTGATTCTGATAGCTGCTGTAATTTCTTTTGGAACTTTGTATTACACCCGTATTCTTGTTGAAAAACTTCAAGAAAGAGACCGCGAGCTTGTTGAACTGTACGCAAAAACATTTAAATACATTGCTTCGAGTACCGATGTACAAGGAGATTTTACATTCCTTTTTGATAATATAATTAAGAGAATTGATTTTCCGCTTATATTAACCGATTCCGAAGAAAATGTTCATAATTATTCAACTGGGAGCGGTACAAGAAACCTCGAAATAGATTCAACTTTAAGTGAAGAAGAAACAGACATATTTCTCAAAAATAAAATTGAAGAACTAAGAGTACTTCATAATCCGATTGAAATAACCTACAACGACTCAATTATTCTTGGGAAAATATTCTATGGCGACAGTGAAATTGTTACCCGGTTAAAATATTATCCATATCTCCAAATTCTGTTTGCAGGCGGATTTATGATTCTTTCTTATCTGGGTTTCAGTTTTCTTAAAAAAAGCGAACAAAGCAATATATATGTTGGAATGGCGCGTGAAACGGCTCATCAGCTGGGCACCCCGATTTCCAGTTTAATGGGTTGGAATGAACTGTTGAAAATGCAATATGAACAACCCGAAAAAGTGATGAATATATCGAACGAGCTGGTTCAGGATCTTAACAGACTGAATAAAATAGCTAATAGATTTTCTAAAATCGGTTCAATTCCAAAACTGCAACCCGAAAACTTAGATGATGTGATTAAGAAAGTTATTGAATATTTTGAAAAAAGATTGCCGCAAACTGGGAAAAATGTATCATTAATTCTTGAAGGTAATACGACCAGTCAAGTAGATCTAAATGCTGACCTTTTTGAATGGGTGATTGAAAATCTTATTAAAAATGCTTTAGATGCAATTGAAACTGAAAACGGCGAAATATTATTCGTAATAAAAGAAAATAAAGAAACCATTAAAATTGATGTAACTGATAATGGTAAAGGCATCGATATTAAAAAGAGAAATGAAATATTTCGTCCTGGTTACAGCACTAAACGAAGAGGCTGGGGATTAGGACTTAGTCTTTCAAAAAGGATTATTGAAGATTATCATAAGGGGAAAATATTCTTAAAATCATCAGTTATCGGAAAAGGCAGCACATTTCAAATTCTTCTCAAGAAGTGATGGTTAATATTATTCAATTTTAGATTATTGATCAGCAAAATATATAAGACAATATAAAATTATTGTTTATTATGCCTTTTATTTAAAGTAAATCATATGGCACGATAGTTGTTATAAATACATCAAGATTAAAAGTATAAGTTTCTCAACCCTCTGTACCATTAACAACCCCAGCTGCCGTGGTTGCGCCCTCTTCCACGGCAGCTTTCCCTCTCCTGAATGTTTATAAGTGTTTCCTGATTAGAAATTATGGTATCTTATTATCTGTAAAAGTGTAAAAATGACAAGTAATAATTACCGGAATTCTTTATTTTATTCGTACTGATATTTTATTTTTTTCTAAAAATTGACTATGTTGATTGCTTAATTTTACAACTTTACTTTTTGAAATTAAATTATTGAATGATTATGAGTAATTCAAAACGCCCATCTTGGGATGAATACTTTTTAAAGCTTGCAATGCTTGTATCGGAAAGGGCAACTTGTCCGCGTATGCATTGCGGATGTGTTCTTGTAAGGGATAAAAGGATTTTATCTACTGGTTACAACGGGTCCATTCCCGGCGGTGAACATTGCGAAGATGTTGGTTGCCAGATAGTTGATAACCATTGTATAAGAACCACTCATGCCGAAATGAATGCTCTTCTGCAATGTTCGGTGCATGGAATAAGTACTAAGGGAGCTACTGCATTTGTTACAAATATGCCTTGTACAAATTGCGCAAAAGCTCTAATAGCTGCTGGAATAGTTGAAGTGGTTGTTTTTTCGGATTATCACGATACTCTTGCTGAAGATTTTTTTATGAAGGCCGGAATTAAATTGAGAAGAATCCCGATTCCAAGTACAAACATAAATTACGATCTCAGTAAATTTTCTTCTGCCCGTAAAATCGAAAATAAATAAAAACTACAATTATGCTTAATTCCTACGAACAATATCGAAAATATTATAAGCGTGAAAATTTTTTTAACAGGGATTTAAGCTGGCTGGAATTTAACCGCCGTGTTTTGGATGAAGCTTTGAATCCAAAACTGCCGCTGCTGGATAGAGTTAAATTTTTGTCCATTTTTTCTTCGAATCTTGATGAATTCTATATGATAAGAGTTTCGGGGTTAAAAGAGCAGATAAGAGCTAATATTTTCGAAAAAACTATTGACGGGCTGACTCCAATTGAAGCAATTAAGCTTATTGAACAGTCTGTCGCTCCGATGCTTGAAAAAATTTCTCATTATTGGAGAAATACAATAATTCCGGAATTAAAAGAAAACAATATAAATCTGTGTTCTTATGAAGATTTGGAAAAGAATGAAAGAAAGCTGCTTAATGAATATTTTGAAAAGGAAATATTCCCGGTACTAACTCCGTTGGCGTTTGACCCTGGAAGACCGTTCCCTTACATTTCTAATCTGAGTTTGAGTCTTGCTGTTTTTATAAAAAGACCTAATAAAGAAAAACATTTTGCACGTGTAAAAGTGCCAGTTATTCTTCCAAGACTTTTAAATATAGATGCATTAATCAATAAAAATAATCAATCTAAAGAAACAGGAAAGAAGAAGTATATCTGGCTGGAAACTCTAATCAGAAATAATTTAAATATTTTGTTTCCAGGTGTAGAAGTTCTGGAATCATATTGTTTCAGGATTACGAGAGATACAGATCTCGAAATTCAAGAAGATGAAGCAGATGATCTGCTGGAACTGATTGAAGAAAACGTGAAATTGCGGAAATTCGGCTCGGTTGTAAGGCTCGAAGTGGAAGAAAATATTCCTGTTTTTATGCTTGAAACATTGATTGAAAATCTGCAGATAACAAGAGAAGATATTCACGTTATTAAATCTCCGTTAGGATTAAGCAGTGTTATGGAATTATATAATATTCCTTTTGGCAATCTGAAAGAAAAACCTTTTTTACCTGTTATACCAAAAGTATTTGAAGAAAACGAATCTGTTTTTTCAATTATCAGCAAAAATGATATAATAATTCATCAACCGTTTCAATCATTTTCTCCTGTAATTGATTTTATCAGATCCGCATCCAGAGATCCGGAAGTATTAGCCATTAAGCAAACATTATATCGTGTCGGTCCTAATTCTCCGGTTGTACGCGCTTTAATAGAAGCAGCCGAAAGAAAAAAGCAAGTAGCTGTTTTAGTTGAACTTAAAGCTCGTTTTGATGAAGAGAATAATATTTATTGGGCGAAGGAGCTTGAAAAAGCGGGCGTACACGTTGTTTACGGTTTACTGGGATTAAAAACCCATTCCAAAATGACACTTGTTGTAAGAAAAGAACCTGAAGGGGTTAAAAGATATGTACATCTTTCAACGGGTAATTACAATGCAACAACAGCAAAAATTTATACAGACATTAGCTATTTTACGGATGATAATGCAATATGCAGCGATGTATCCGAAATATTTAATTTTCTTACAGGATATTCTGAGCAAAGAACATTTCGCACACTTGCAGTGGCTCCAATTAATATGAGGGATACCTTTCTTAATTTGATAAACCAAGAAATATCTAATATTAAAAAGGGGAAGAAGGGGTATATAATTTTCAAACTAAATTCTTTGGTTGATCCTGTATTGATAGCAGCTCTTTACGAAGCCTCGTGTGCAGGAGTAAAAATTGATCTGATAGTAAGAGGAATATGTTGTTTAATACCTCAGATTAAAGGTTTAAGCGAAAATATTACCGTTCGCAGCATTGTAGGAAGATTTCTAGAGCACAGCCGTGTTTATTATTTCTATAATAGCAGCAAAGAAATTATGTATGTAAGCAGCGCTGATTTAATGCCCCGGAATCTTGACAGAAGAGTAGAAGTTGCATATCCGATTAATGACAAAAAACTTAAAAAGAATATTTTTGAAAATATTCTTCTTTTGAATTTAAAGGATAATGTTAAGTCTAAAATACTTTTACCGGATGGTAAATATTATCCGATTAAAACTTCAGATAACGAAGAAAAAATTTCTTCGCAGGAAAAACTGATGGAATTAGCATCTGCGAATATTTTATAAAAGGTTATTCCAGCAATCTCCAAATCTGGGCTATAAAAAAACAAACAGTTAATCCCATAGCAATTGGAAGAATAGTTGAGACTAAAGTCCATTTCAGACTTTTTGTCTCCTTATAGATGGTATATATAGTTGTTGAACAGGGATTATGCATCAAGCTGAAAAGCATAAGATTAATTCCTGTTAATGCAGTCCAGCCGCCAGCTTTAAGAATACTTGCAGTTTCATTCACGTCGCTTAATTCAAATAAAACACCTGAACCTTCTCCTACATTATGAATTCCTGTAATCATTATAGTAAGCATAAGTATAGTAGGAATAACAATTTCGTTTGCAGGAATAGCAATTATATAGGCTAAAAGAATTACACCGTTTAATCCAATAAAAAGTCCGAAAGGATCAGCCCAGTCGATAAAGATTTCGGCAAGTGTATTGTTCCCTATTGTTACATTCGAAACAAGCCAGATAACCATTCCAGCAGGAAAAGCAAAAACCATCGCCCGCCAAAGTACGAATAAAGTCCTGTCAACTAATGAAGTATATAAAGTCTGCATAATTTTGGGAGGCCGGTAAGGAGGCAATTCAAGACTGAATGCCGAAGGTTCTCCTTTTAACATTGTTCTGCTTAAAAATAAAGAAACAAGTAAACTTAATCCGATTCCTAAAAGAGCTACAAAAATAACTGCTGAAGCTGAAAGTAAACCAGAATATTCCGGCGGTACCAATGTTCCAATAAAAATAGTTGCAATAAGAATTTGCGTAGGCCATCTTCCGTTGCATAGCGAAAAGTTATTAGTAATTATAGCTATAAGTTTTTCGCGGGGACTGTCTATTACTCTTGCAGCAATTACACCAGCGGCATTGCACCCGAAGCCCATACTCATTGTAAGAGCTTGTTTTCCGTGAGCTCCTACTTTTCGGTAAAGCGAATCCATATTAAACGAAACGCGTGGAAGATATCCGAAATCTTCAAGAATAGTGAACATGGGGAAAAATATTGCCATCGGCGGAAGCATTACGCTCACAACCCAAGCCAGCGCAAGATAGCCTCCGTCTATTAAAAGTCCGGTAATCCATAATGGTGTTCCAAAAGATACAACATATTGGCGAATAACAGGATAAAGAAAATCTACAAGAATATTAGCTAAAAGACCGGAGGGATAGTTTGTACCTATAACTGTAAGCCAAAAAACCAATGCCAATAATAAAAACATTATAGGAAAACCTGTCCACTTGCTTGTAACCAGCCGGTCAATAAATCTATCAAGATGAAAAGCTTTTTTGTTATCTTTTATTACAACTATATCAGCAATTCTTGCTGCATCAGTGTAAATTGTTTCCATAACATTATCGTGAAAATCTTCCCCAACTTCCCACCGTAATTTTTCGGCGGTATTTAAAATATTTTCTTTGGAATTTTTTATGTCCATTATTTCCTCAATTTTCAACTTTAGTTTCAGGCATATTCTGTTGTTTTATTACTGATGAAATTTCGCCGTTTTTTATTGAATCGATTATTTGCTGATCGCCTTCCAGCAAACGCAAAGCAACCCAGCGTGTATTCGGCATTCCTGGGAATTCGGCTATCAGCATTTTTTCTAGTTTTTCAACAGCGTAATTTAATTCCGATGAAATATTCTTAAGCCGGAAGGGATTACATATAAACCTTCCTGTAACAACATCTTCAACGCTCTTTAGCAATTCCGGAATTCCTTCTCCTTGCCGGGCGGATGCCAAAATTACAGGTATTCCCAGTTCTCGTGAAAGTGATCTGGAATCAATATCAATTTTATTTCTTCGGGCTTCGTCCATTAAATTTACACAAAGAATTGCTTTGTCGGTAATTTCCAGAATTTGGATTGTAAGATTGAGATTCCTTTCCAGCCGTGTAGCATCAACAACAACAATTGTTACATCCGGCTGGCCGAAAAGTATAAAATTACGGGCAATTTCTTCATCGGTACTTGCAGATAACAATGAATACGTTCCGGGCAGATCAACAATTTTGTATTTTTTCCCGTTAAGAGAAAAAGCTCCTTCGGCGCGGGCAACAGTTTTCCCCGGCCAATTTCCTGTATGCTGCCGTAGACCCGTAAGCGAATTGAAAACAGTACTTTTCCCGGTATTCGGGTTTCCTGCAAGAGCTACCACATAATCGGTATTGTCTAAATCAATACCTAATTTTTTCAAGCTTTTTCTGTTAAAAGCCGGACAATTATCGCATTTATTATCAGCCATTTAAGTTTTCCTTCTCAATATCGGATATGTAAATTTCGCCAGCCTGTTTTTTCCTCAAAGCCACTTTTGTACCTCTCACAATATATGCAGCCGGGTCTCCTCCCAGACTTTCCAAATCCGAATAAATTCTGGTTCCCGGAACAATCCCGAAATCGAGAAGACGCCTTCTTTGCTGACCGCGGCAGGCTTTTGAAATTGAACGAACGGTTGCTAAATAACCAGGCTTAAGATCAGACAACAGATTAAAACCGGTTTGAACTTGTTCGGATTCGTTAATTTCGGCAACTGTAATATTTTCTGCAAAAGCAGGAGCAAGAACGCATTCATCATTGTTCGCAACAAATTTAATCCGTTTATCACTTACTTCAGTTACTGTAATTTGCATTCCTGGGCTAAGACCCAGAGCAACGAGCTGAGAATATATGTTTTTGGGCTCATCTTCGATATGGATAATTTTCATGGTTTTTCCTGCGGAGATATCAGTCAGGGATTTTCCTTCAATTACAGGAATCTGTCCTTTTTCGTTTGGAATAGGATCTCCGTGAGGATCGAAAATGGGATTTCCCATTTTTGCAGCGAGTCTGTTTGCTTCTTCGAAACTTACTGAATGTTCGGCATTTTCAGCTTTTTCGTGCCATTCTGTATCTTTATAGCTTGTTTGATCTGCAAAATGCCTTTCAAGTAATCTGTGAATTCGTATTATTCGTAAAGCATACGACCTGCCTTCGGAGGTAAGTAAAAATTTCGTATTTTCATTTTTAATCAAATTCATTTCTTCCAAACGGACAAGTAATTTTTTAATTTTATCTGAGGAAATAGAAAGGTTCTTCTTAAATTCGTCAATACTCAAACAATTTTTATTATACTCGCAGTTGTAAATAAATTTAAGAGCATCTTCAATAAGTTCACGTTTTTTATTACGGCTTAGTTTCTTAATCAAACCCAAAATACCGCCTTTCGGCCAAATTAGCAGAAAAATCATTGCTATGGCTGATATCCCAATTAATAAAGCTTGCGCCGATTCATTCATAAAAACCTCTTAAAATACTGCTTTTTATATAATAAACAGAAAAACGAAGGAGTAATGTTCCTTTTTTATCATACAAAAAATAATAAAAAAGCAGTGTTTAACATATTCAAATATACCAGCTTTATAAAAAGTATAGCCGCGTTAATAAATATTTCTTATTTTTACACATTTGTTAAAGGAAATTTTTATGAACGAAATTAATATAGAAAAAATACTTAGCTTACTTGGAAAGGTAAAAGATCCGGATTTAAACAAAGATCTGGTATCGTTAGGTATGATAAAAGATCTTCGTGTTGAAGGAGCAAATGTTATTTTTAAAGTAGAACTTACTACTCCTGCTTGTCCTCTCAAAGATAAAATTAAATCCGATTGCATTAATGCAATTCGCAGCGAACTTCCGGAAGTTAAAGAAATTAAAATAGAAATGACATCAAGAGTATCAGCACATTCCGATACAAGAAAAGATACTGTATTACCGGGAGTAAAAAATACCATTGCTGTTGCCAGCGGAAAAGGCGGAGTAGGCAAAAGCACTGTCGCGGTTAATTTAGCAGTAGCGCTTGCAAAATTAGGTGCAAAAGTCGGCTTGATTGATGCCGATATATACGGACCAAGCATCCCTTTAATGCTTGGAGTTAAAGGCAAGCCGAAAATAATGCAGGATATGGTTTCGCAAAAAATGGTTCCTATAGAAAATTACGGAGTTAAACTAATGTCAATAGGTTTTTTAATTGACGAAAGCGATCCGGTAATTTGGCGAGGACCAATGGCAAGCGGAGCAATAAAACAATTTATGAGCGATGTTGAGTGGGGAGAACTCGATTATTTGTTTTTCGATTTGCCTCCCGGAACAGGAGATATACAACTTACACTGGTTCAAACTATTCCTTTAACTGGAGCTATCATTGTTACAACTCCGCAAGATGTATCGGTAATTGATGCAAGAAAAGGACTTAAAATGTTTGAAAGAGTAAATGTACCGGTTTTTGGAATTATAGAAAATATGAGTTATTTTATTGCGCCGGATACAGGAAAAAGATACGATATTTTCGGAAACGGCGGCGGTAGAAAATTATCGGAGGAATTAAAAACTGAATTCTTAGGCGAAATTCCAATCGATCCGAGAATTCGCGAAGGTGGAGACCTGGGCAAACCGATTGTTTATGAATTGAACGGAACCGAGCACGAAAACCGGATAATTGAAATATCAAAAAATCTTGCTGCCCAGGTAAGCATTACAAATATTAATGCAAAAAATCCGAAGATAGAAATTAACTTAGGAAATTGATTTTAAGGTAATTATATGAATGAAGAATTAAAAAATAAAATATCAGCTGCTCTCGAAGATATTCGTCCTTTCCTTAAAGCCGACGGCGGAGATATCGAATTTGTTGATGTAAATGATGACGGAATTGTAAAAGTTAGGCTGACAGGAGCCTGCGTCGGATGTCCGATGTCGCAAATGACTTTAAGAGCCGGCGTTGAAAGAGCATTGCTGAAAGAAGTACCCGGAATAAAAAGAGTTGAAGCCGTAAATAATTGAAAATTAAAAAATAAAAAAAGGTAAAAAGATGCGTAAAATAGTTGTAGCAGGAAACTGGAAAATGAATAAGAACTTGAATGAAACAGCAAGTCTTATATCCGAAATTAAAAAAGCTTTATCCGAAAATAAAGTTAATGCAGATGTAATTATTTGTCCTCCGTTTATTTCATTGGAAACTGCAAGTTCATTAGTAAAAGGCACAAGTATTAAACTTGGCGCACAGAATATGTATTTTGAAGACAGCGGTGCATTTACCGGAGAAATATCGGCTGATATGCTTAAAAGCGTTGGCTGCGAATATGTAATTCTCGGACATTCCGAAAGAAGAACAATATTTGGCGAAACAGACGAAACAATAAACAAAAAACTTAAAAAGGCACTTCAAGCAGGACTTAAACCGATTTTCTGTATCGGAGAAACACTGGAAGAGAGAGAAGGCGGAATTACAAACAGCATTGTAGAAAGACAAGTAAAAAATGGATTGGCAGGAATTTCTGAAGCTGATTTAGGCAATATTATTATAGCTTACGAACCTGTTTGGGCTATTGGAACAGGCAAGGTTGCATCTAAAGAACAGGCGCAGGAAGTTCACGCATTTATACGCAATTTGATTAAAAGCCTTTATTCAGTACAAGCAGCCGAAAAAATTATTATTCAGTACGGCGGCAGTGTTAAACCTGATAATGCTAAAGAACTACTTTCGCAGCCGGATATCGATGGTTCACTTGTCGGCGGTGCCTGCCTAAAAGCAGATTCGTTTATGGCAATAATTCAGTCAGCATAAATTTTTTAGAAGCCCTGTTACGCAGGGCTTTTTTATTTAAATATATTTTTATCCGGAAACCGATTTGACCGATTATAGAACCGTTAATTATTGGGTAAAAAAATTAAGCCTGAAATCTCATCCCGAAGGAGGGTATTATTCCGAAATTTATCGTTCGGGGGAAACAATATTTAAAGAACATCTTCCTGAAAGATATTCCGGCAATAGATGTTTTTGCACGTCAATTTATTATTTAATAGTTGGTGGCAAAGTATCAAAATTTCACAAGATTAAATCGGATGAGATATGGCATTTTTATGACGGAGAAACAATTGAAATCCATATTATAGATGAAATCGGCAATTATAAGAAAATAAAATTGGGTAGGAATCCTGAAAATAATGAGCAATTTCAAGCGGTTATAAAAAGAAATAGCTGGTTTGGTGCGATTGTTGTAAATGACAAAGATTATTCCTTGATTGGCTGTACTGTTGCTCCGGGTTTTGATTTTGAAGATTTTGAACTTGCCGACAGAAATAAATTATTGAAAAAATATCCCGATAAAAGGGAAATTATTGAAATTCTGACATAAATCACTAAAAATTGTGACAGTTAAGCAGGATAATAACTGTTGATTTCGGATAAGATGTTAATATGTTTATTAAAAAAATTAAATTTATAGAAATTTTTAAGCGAAATAGTTACAAAACAAATTAAGAATTTTAGTAGTTTATCAAACTAAAATTAAAATTTGTTCGCATAATATACGCAGGAATTTTAATAGAAATTTTCGAATTAAATAAATCCTTGAGGTAGAGATGAGTCTTAAGCATCGTTCAAAAAGTAAGTCAGCCCCCGATGTCTCATTTATAGGCAGAAAAAATATTGTTAATGAATTTTTATCAGAATGGGACAAACCAATTGATCAGGAACCGCAATTTATTTTCAATATTTACGGACCTCCCGGTATAGGTAAATCGATACTTTTCAATCATTTGGTTCAATATGTTTCGGATACAGATTATGTATGCAAACTTGATGCGAATTTCAACAATCTTTCAAATCCGTTAAGTATAATTTCGGGAATAATTGAAAATACAAAGCTTAAGAATGCAAAAGTAGAATTCAAAAAAACTCATTCTTTGTTATCTCGCTTGGAAAAGATTGTCGGCGGAGAAGCCAAAAACTGGAAAGAAATTCCACATCCTGTTATTACTCAAGGTTCAGGAACGGGGCAGAGTATTAATTTAAAATCGGCCGGGACCGTATGGACAAGTTTAGATGACGGACAAGATGACGGACTTATTTCCGATCCATTGGGAGTAATTACAGAACAGTTAATTCAGGAAATAAATGAATATTGCAAAGACAATCTTAAATTTTTAATAGCATTCGACACTTTCGAAAAAGTTCCTTATGAAGTAGACAGCTGGCTTATTACAAGGTTTTTAAGTGAGCCAGTTCCTTTTGAAGTGGATTTGAGGCTTATTATTTCAGGCAACGATTCGGTGAAATTCAGAGACAGAGCTTGGTATGAAGAGTGGGGCGATCAGACAAAATATGTAGAGCTGGATGGTTTTACTTTATCAGACAGCACTGACTTCTTAAAGATAAGAAAAAATCTCTCTGATGAGAAAACCATTAAATCAATAACTCAGGTTTTAAAAGGTACACCCTTCTGGATGGAAGTATGGTCTGAAAGCGGTGTAAATCTGGATACTCTTGTTTTTATGACGAAAACATCTCCCGTTGATAACCACTTTTTTGAGATGATTCCTGAAGAAAAACAAAAAGAATGGGTACGAAAAGCTGCATTTTACACCAACTTTTCTAAAGAATCGTTAAATACTCTTTTTGAAGCAGAAACAAAAGATGCTTTCGACTGGCTGATTAAGCAATCATTTGTAAAAACCGAAGACGGAAAGCATTATAAAATTAAAAATATTATCCGCAATCAGGTTTTATTAAATACTTATACACGCTCGCAGAAAGTTCTGGCTAAATCAGTTGAAAAATTATATCAATATTACGAAAGCCAATTAAAATCGCCCTTAAAGGATTGGATTGATCTTAAAATTCAACTCAAAATTTCGAAAAGCGATTTAGCATTATTGGAATATACAAGTTATTACATGGCATTAGCAAATTCCGAAATAAGCAACGATCACCTTGATATGATTTTACGTGTATCTGATTATAATATCGAAGGAGCGGTATCTCTGTTCACTTCGGCATTTAAAGCTTTGCAGGACTTGGATATTAAACCTACTGAAAGAGATTTAATAGCATTAAAAATTGTTAATTTGTTTGCAGCAAAAATCGCAGAAACCGATCTTAAAGACGCTCAGCAGCAGCTTGAAACAAAAGTATACAGTAAATATCAGAAATCTATTCTGCTAAACAGAATTGCCTCGTGCTATTATTATAAACTTGATAATCAGGATGTAGCAATAAAAACTCTTGGAGAAGCGGCAGATCCTAAAATTGGATATGAACGGGCTTTAATGCTTAAATCAACAATTTTACATGATTCTGATTCAGTTCTTGAAGCTACACGCATTATTCTCGAAAACAATTCCAACCACGAAGAAGCATTGACTATACGCGCAAAATGTTTTAACCGCATCGGTCAGTTCAACGAAGCAATAGAATGTTACAGAATTATAGTGAAACTCGATCCTAATAATGCTGCAGTATACGAAAGTCTGGCAATAAGCCTTACAAATTCAGGCAATGCCACCGAAGCAATAAAGCAGCACGAAAAAGCAATTAAACTTGAAGAAAATAATCCTACAATATTTATGAATTGGGGATTCAATCTTGCTGAAATAAGCAAACACGAAGAAGCTATAGAAAAGTATAAAAAAGCAGATGAATTGGATCCGAATAATAAGATTATTCCAATATTGTGGGGACAGAGTCTTGCTAATTTAGGAAAATACGAAGATGCAATTGCAAAATTTGAGAAAGCTGCAGAGGTAGATTCTTCAAATAAAATTGTATATCCTTTATGGGGAAACTGTTTAACAGAACTTGGAAGGCACGAAGAAGCTTCCAAGCAATATGCAAAAGCAATTGAACTTGATAACCAGAATGCATTTGCCTATGGATTTTGGGGTTACAGTTTATCAAAACAAGGAAAACATCAGGATGCTGTTAAGCAATATGCAAAAGCAATTGAACTTGATCCTAACAATGTTTTTGTTCTCAAAAACTGGGCAAGATCGCTTACCGAAATCGGAAATTACGAGGAATCAATTAAACGATACCAGCGTGCTATTGCTCTAAATCCAAACGATTCCGAAGTTCACAGAGAATGCGGTAACTGTTATTACAAGATAAATCAGATACGTGAAGCAATTGAAAGCTTCAGACGCGCTGTTTCGCTGGACGGAAAGGATTCGGAATCTTACAGAAATCTTGGACTTTCACTTACTAAAATTGCACAGCACGAAGAAGCTGTTAAATGTTACCAGAAAGCAATTGAACTTAATCCGAAAGATGAAATGGCATACGGCGATTGGGCTGGAAGTCTTGCAAGCCTTGGCAGGTTCGATCAGGCAATCGAGAAGTTCAAAAAAGCCATCGAAATTAATCCTGAAAACTCGGTACTTTACCGCCAATGCGGCTTAAGTTTTGCGGGATTAAGAAAGCACGAAGAAGCAATTGGAATGTATGTAAAAGCTGTAGAACTCGATTCAAAAGATTTTACTGCACTCGGAAGCTGGGGAAGCAGTCTTACAGCTTTGGGACGGCATAAAGAAGCTATAGAGCAATTTGAAAAAGCAGTTAAACTTAATCAAAACGATGCGGTTCTTTATCGTCTATTTGGAATAAGCAATGCAAATCTTGGCAATCATAAAGAAGCAGTTGAGAAGTTCCAAAGAGCAATTGAACTTAATCCTAAGGATGCAATTTCTTTAGCCTCCTGCGGATTAAGCCTTGCAAATTTGGGGAATCATAAAGATGCTGTAGATAATTTCTATAAAGCAATTGAATTAAATCCGAATAATGCTGTTGTTTACAGGAATTGCGGATTAAGTCTTGCAAATTTGAATAAACGTGAAGAAGCAATTGTAAATTATAAAAAATCTATTTCACTTAATCCGAATGATCCTGTTACTCATCGTAACTGTGCTCTCAGTCTGGCAAAAATAGGAAATCACGAAGAATCGCTTGCAAACTATAAAAAAGCGATTGAACTTGAACCTGAAGATGCTTCAACTTTAAGAAATTACGGATTCAGTCTGGCAAGCCTCGGAAAACACGAAGAAGCTGTTGATAATTATGAAAAAGCTATCAAAATCAGCGATACAGATCCGGTTACTTTCAGAAATTGCGGAATCAGTCTATCAAGTTTAGGGAAGTATTTGGAATCAATTGATAAATATACAAAAGCTTTCGAATTGGATTCTTCGGATGCTATTTCGCTTAGAAATTGCGGTATAAGCTATGCAAAACTCGACAGTCACGAAGATGCAATAAATTTACTTGAAAAAGCCATTGCTCTTGACGCAAGTGATCCACTTGCTTTTAAGAGTTGTGCGCAAAGTCAGGCAGAACTTGGAAAACATGAAGATGCTGTTAAAAATTACAGCAAAGCTCTTTCTCTCGATCCGAGTGATGCAGTATCGTTTAAGAACTGCGGTTTAAGTCTTTCAAAATTAGGTAAATATAAAGAAGCGGTAGATAATTTCAGAAAAGCTGTTGGAATTGATCCGCGTGATGCTGAATCAATAAGGTATCTTGGATTATGTCTGGCTAAATTAAACAAATTTGCAGATTCGCTCGATTTCTATCACAGAGCTGCCGAACTTGATCCTTCAAATGCTATAACTTTTGCTAACTGGGGTATTGCGCTTACAAAATTAAACAGGTTGAAGGAATCAATAGAAAAATACGAAAAAGCTTTATCTATCGATCCTAACTTTCAAAGTGCCGAAGTATTTTCTAATTGGGCATTCAGTCTGGCTGAATTGGGTCAGCATGAACAATCTTTGGATAAATTCCAAAAAGCAACTGAAATGGATCCGGAAAATGCAGAGAATTATTTAAATTGGGGATTGAGTCTTGTTAAATCCCGCAAATATGCCGAAGCAGTTGAGAAGTTTAATAAATCAATCGAGTCCGATCCTAAAAATATTATTGCTCACTATAATTTGGGAATATCGCTACGTAATTTACGGAAATACGAAGATGCAATTGATGAATTCCAGATAGTTACAGAGATTGACCCTAACCATGCTGATGCATATTACATGTGGGGAGATATTCTTTGCACACTTAACAGGAATGAAGGCGCAATTGACAAATTCCAGATTGTTACGGAAATCGATTCGAAATATGCAGCCTCATATCTTGGCTGGGGAATGGCATTGCTGAATATGGGCAGCGATCAGGAAGCTCTTGCCCGTTTTGAAGAAGCAATAGAAATTGATCCGAATAACGCCGATTCGTATGTAGGCTGGGGTATTTGTTTAGCCAAACTTAATCACGATAAAACTGCTATCGAGAAATTTGTTAAAGCAAATGAGTTAAATTCGAATAATGCAAAATTGTATGATAACTGGGGAATGAGTTTAGCCAAACTGGGACTTTATGAAGATGCGGTTAGTAAATTCCAGCAGGTAACAAAGATTGACCCGAATTACGGTGATGTTTATATCCACTGGGCAATCAGCCTTGTTAAAATCGGCAAGCACGAAGAAGCAATCGATAAATTCCATCAGGCTATAAAAATCGATCCGCTTAATCCTGAAGCATATCATAATCTTGCTATCAGTTTGGTTAACCTGCGTAAATTTAATGAAGCTCTTGGTAATTATGAAAAAGTTACTGATCTTGATCCTGGAAACAAAGATGCATTCTTCGGCTGGGGCATGTGCTTAACTAATTTAGGAAAATTTGATGAGGCAATTGATAAATTTGAAAGAGTTATTAAGCTTGATAACAGAAATGCCGAAGCTTATTACGGGCTTGGTTTTGCTTTAGCTAAATTAGGCAAAGACGAAGAAGCATTGGATAAATTCAAATTATCCACTCAAATCAATCCTAAAGAAGCAAATGCTTACGACAGCTGGGGATTAAGTCTTGCTAAGCTTGGAAAATTTGAGGAAGCTAACAGGAAGTTCAAAAAGGCTACAGAATTGAGTTCGCGGCATAAAGGAGCCTATTTGAACTGGGCTATGAGTCTTGTTAAAATGAATGACCACGATCAGGCAATTGATAAGTTCAATAAGGTCCTAAGCATCGATCCGAACAATCCTTTTGCATATTTCAGTCTTGGCAGAAGTCTTGATTCATTAAATAGATTTACCGAATCAGCCGAAGCTCTTAAGAAGGCTTCAGATCTTGATCCGAAGGCAGTAAAAGTAAGATCGAATTACGCCGTGGCACTACTAAAGAGCGGACAGATTGATGAAGCGAAAGCTGAATACGGAAGGATTTTTGAGTTAGTAAAATCAGGCCAAAATTCTGATAAGATAAAAGTTGCCAATAAAGCTGAATTCTTGCAAAAAGCAGTTCTTTCTGATCTTGCTATTGCTCAAAAAACAAGCGAAGGTGAAATTCTAAACAGAATTAATGGAGCCATTAAACTTGTTCAGGATGCAGCTAAAACAGTTTAATATTTACGTAGATGATTTGTATAATAAAGTCCGGTAAATGCCGGACTTTTTTTTGAGAACTAGTTTCGGATTAAAACGAACAATAAAATGATATTATAAATATTTGTATTTTTGCAGAAAAAGATAAAAACAATGGAAGATAAAACAGATAACAGTTACCGTCCGGATTGGCATCCGGAAAATGCAGGAGATGAATTTGCTGTAAGAGTAGTAAAAGGAAGTGAACCGGGAAAACCTGAAATTATCAAACCTGAAATTAAAAGAAGACATTATGAAATTGATGATTATGCTGAGGGTGTTTTAAGAAACGACAGAACAATTTTAGCTCGTACAATTACTTTAATTGAAAGTAATTCAGCCAAACATCAGGCAACAGCCGAGGAGGTGCTAAAACGAATTCTTCCGTTTACTGGTAAATCTTTAAGGATAGGAATTACTGGAGTTCCCGGTGCAGGGAAGAGCACACTGATTGAAGCTCTCGGTCTTTATCTTATAAAAAACGGACATAAAGTTGCTGTTCTTGCAGTAGATCCGAGCAGCAGTGTAACAAAAGGTTCTATTTTAGGCGATAAAACGCGGATGGAAAAATTATCACGCGAACAAAACTGCTTTATCCGTCCTTCGCCTTCGAGCGGAACTTTAGGGGGGGTAACTAAAAAAAGCCGCGAAACTATTCTTGTTTGCGAAGCGGCAGGTTTTGATGTTATTTTAATTGAAACTGTGGGTGTCGGTCAAAGTGAAATAACAGTGCGTTCGATGGTGGACTTTTTTCTGCTTGTTATGATAGCCGGAGCTGGTGACGAGCTGCAGGGCATAAAAAAGGGTGTTATAGAAATTGCAGATGCTCTGCTTGTTAATAAAGCTGACGGTGAAAATAAAAAGAAAGCGGAGATAGCAAGAGCCGAATATTCTAACGCGCTGCATTATCTTCAACCGGCAACACCGGGATGGAAATCGCTGGCTCACACATGTTCAGCTGTAACCGGGCAAGGAATTCCTGAAATTTGGGAGATGATAAATAAGTTCAAAAAGATAACATCCGAATCAGGTTTTTTTGAAATGCGTAGAAAACAGCAGTCGCTTCAATGGACTTTTGATATGATTGAAGAAGAATTAAAAGACAGCTTTTACAAACATCCGAAGATTGTTAAAATATTGCCGGAAATTAAAGAAAAACTGCTTCAGGAGAAAATTCTGCCGACAACGGCTGCTGATGAATTGCTTAATTTATTTAAGGAATAATACTGTTAATTTTGCTAATTTTTATTTTCGTTCTTCAGCATTTTTAACGTAAAAGCACCAATAGTAACAATCAGCAATGAAATTACTATCCAGAGCCATATTTTATTTGATTCCTTTTGAGAAATACCTGCAATAAGAATTTCTTCTTCCGATAGCTTGGCATCATTTATATTTCCGGGAATTTTATCTTTGAAATTAACAATATCATAATTCGGCGCAGAGGAGTACTTGCTTCCGTAATAAATGAAATAGTCGGCATCTTCATCAAAACGAGCTTTTAAACTGTAAATTTTACCTTTTACCTCGGACGACGCAAAATTAAGCGGCTGATTATCCTGATTTCTTATAATAATTCTTATGTGCTTTGTTAAAATATCATCAAAAGAAAATTGATTGTTGCCGAGTGAAGAAACATATCCGCTTAAAAGATGCTGAAAATAGGGACGAGTACCTTTCTCAGTTTTAATACTGTCGAAAAGATACTCGATAACCACAGACCGGTAAAAATCAATTTTATCGGAAAAATTAAGTTTTAAAAACGAAACAGGAACAGTGTTTTTTAAAATTATATTAATTTCGGTATTATTCCTTTTTTCTGTAGAATAATCAGCAGAAGTTTTAATAATCCGGTAGTTCCCGGAGTTAACTTTTTCTTCCGAAATAATTGCATTTTGAAATTTCGGTTCTTCATTGCTCTTTATCAAAAGGCGGAAATATCTGTAGGAAGAATAATCGAAACGCAAGGTTGTAAAAACATAATCGGTATATTTATTTTTCATTGAAACAATTCTTGCATCTTTATTGATAAGAAACCATTCATTCAAATCCATACTTCCTTCAAGGTCAACCTGCCAGTCAAAATTATCCAGCCCAAAGTTTAATTGAATTTTATTTATTGTTTTTGTTTCGCCGGCATCTAAAGTAAAATAATATCCGTTGGAATTATAAGATTTGTTTATAACCGAAAATTCAATCTGCTTTTCGGAAGAAACATCCTTATCAAAATCAATTATATAAGGAGCTTCAATAGTATCATTTCCTTTAAAACCGAAAATCCTTATATCCGAAAATTCTGTATTCAGGCGGGAATACATTTCGTCAGGCAGAATTATTTTTTGCCATTTATTTCCGGCAGGTGTTATTTCTCTCCGGAAATTAAAATCGGATGGTTTACTAAAAATTGTAATTGAAATAAAAAGTAAACAGCAGCTAAAAATAATCTTATTCATTTATTATCACACTTTTATATTTGTTGTAAAAAAAGGAAGTCAATAATAATAAAATTCCAAGCGAAACAAATACTATTGTTTTAGAAATTGTTGAAAGATGCGCAATATCGTAGAAGAAAAGTTTAATGAGTGTTGCAAAAAACAAAACTAAAGCTCCGATGCGCAGATGTTTTTTGTTTTTGAAAATTCCTATAATTATAAGCATAAGAGAACATATTCCCCATAAAATGCTTAAACCTAATTTATATGAATTTTGAGAACCGGCAAAATGCATCCAGTTCAGCAATTCGCTGCTTGCAATCCAAACAACTGCAGCAGCTGAAAGTAAATCCGTTAGAACTGATATAATATTATAAGGGAGAGTTTTTTTGAATGTAAAGTAACTAATTAGAATAAGAAAAGCTGCAATTAAAAGCGAAATGTACCTGATAATAATATTAAAAATACCGGCTTTAAAATATTCTGTTCCGTCGGAAATGTAACTGTCGCGGAGCTGGCTTAAAAATAAAAGTCCGAATGTAAGAAAAATAATCATACCAAAAATATTAAGTCCGAAATTTATGTAGCTTGCAGTTATATTATTTAATTTTAATTTGCAGAATATTGTAAGGCAGGCAAGAAAAACAAGGAGATAATTAATCGACCAAACATTTCCGAACAGTTGAATATCGTTATTAAAAACAGATTTGCTAAAAGAATCGGGTTTGCTGAATGATATAATAGAATCAATTGTTTGCTGATGAAAATGGTTTTGTATTTCCAGCATTCCGCCGAAGAGAATTGCGGCAAGAAAAAGGATTATAGATGATGTTCGTATTATTTTTGTAATATTTATTTTCCCAGTAAGCTGACCTATATTGATTTTTGATATGTAATAATTTACCGCTGATGCTGCAATGAAAAGAACAGTAACCAAAAAATTCAAATTAAAAACAGGTATTATATAACCTTCTTTATTAAAACTGTTATACTGAAAATATCCGTTTCCCCAATCCATTAAAAGACTAATAGAAGAAATGACTATAAGCGGAACAGCCATTTTTTCGTAAAAAGTTATTTGTCTTTTTCTTCCTATCCAGAAAAGAACAACAGACTCGAAAATCCAGAAAAGCGTAACCCAATTGCCATCGAGCTGCACAGGTATTGTAATTGTGAGGAAAATAAGGACAAGCCCGGTAATCAGATAAAAAACACTTCTGTCGGCAAGTCTGTTTTTATAAATAATCATACTTATTATCAAATGAATAACCGCATTCAGCAAAGTAAAAAGTCCAAGATAATCTTCACCAAAATACCCATCCGATATTATATTGTAGCCTATGCCGTAAAATATAAATGAATTTGCAAGGACAAGGAAAATATCCGACGTTCGAAAAATTTCTTTGATTATTATTTTATTGGTAATAAAAGCGGCATAAAAAATTCCGAAAAACAAAAAGTTAAAAATAAATGCTGTGTTGCCATAGGTGTGGAAGTTATAGCTGAATGAAAACCAAAGCGAATAAATTAACCACGTTAAAATAAAAGAAAAGAATAAAAGCGGCTTCCAGACTTTTTTGATTGATATTGCAAGAATTCCTGCATTGATAATGACAAGATAACTGAATAAAATAACAATTTTCCCGGAGTTGTCGCTTAAAAGAAAAGGTACGGCATAAGCTCCTGCAAGTCCTATAAAAGCTATAACCTGCTGATTATAATGCAATGCGGCAACAACTGTGAAAACTGTAAACATTACCATTATTATAAAAGCTGCAGCTTGCGGAAACATATCGTAAAAACTGTAGGCAATAAATGTTACAAAATAATTTATTGCCATCGATCCGCTTAGTAAAACAGCGCTGAAGTTGTTATATTTTCCCTTTAATCGGATAGCGGTAAATAATAAACCTAAACCAAAAGTGTATGCAAGAATGATCCTTGTTAAAGGGCTTATAAAATTATTATCAATCGCATATTTAGTCCCAATAAAAACCCCGATTATTGTAATAATAATACCAATTTTGTTAATTAAATTTCCGCCTACAAATTCTTCGGTATTTTTCTTTTTTTCAACTTCAGATTTCGTTTCGGGTAACGAAAAAGCCTGGCCAGTTTCTTCTTTAACTAAAACTTCGGGTTCTTCATTTTGCGGTATACTGAATACATTAATATTATCATCTTTTAAATTATCCAATTTTACAGGTTCCGAGACTTTCATCTGTGTTATTTCGGATTTCAATTTCTGAATTTCGGATTTCATCTCATCTTGCTTATGAGACATTCTTTCAATTTTATTCAGAAGTTCATCAAGCTTTTTCGGGTCAATTTCCATAGTCACCTAATAAAAGTAAAATGAATTTTAAAATTAAAAATATAAGGTCGAATTTATAGAAAAAATTATTGAATAAAAACAATGCAGCAACAGGGTTATTTGAAAAAAATACTTTATATTCTATTTAGATTAAAATAAAAACTATGCAGGAGTAAAAGTTATGAAAGTTTTATTTATCGGCGGAACAGGAAATATAAGTACATCTGTAAGCAGACTATGTATAAGTAAAGGTATTGATTTGTATTTACTGAACAGAGGAATTACGAAAAAAAAGATTGAAGGAGCAAAATACATTAATTGCGATATTAATGATTTTAACAATGCATCCGAATTACTAAAAAATCATAAATGGGATTCTGTTGTTAATTGGATAGCATTTACAGAAAATGAAGTACTGCGGGATTTCAAATTATTTCATAAAAGTACAAAGCAATATATTTTTATAAGTTCAGCATCATGTTATCAAAAACCTCCTGTATTTCCTATGATAACCGAATCGACACCGCTTTGCAACCCTTTTTGGGAATATTCAAGAAACAAAATTGCCTGCGAAGAAAGATTGAATGAAAAATACAGAGAAACTGGATTCCCTATAACAATTGTACGTCCTTCGCATACCTACGACACTGCAATTCCTGTTGCTATAGGCGGATGGACTGATTATACGATAATAGATAGAATAAAAAAGGGCAAAAAGGTAATTATTCATGGCGACGGAACTTCTTTATGGACACTTACCCATTCAAAGGATTTTGCAAAGGGTTTTGTCGGTTTAATTGGCAACGAACAATCAATCGGTCATGCTTTTCACATTACATCCGATGAATTGTTGAATTGGAATCAAATTTATAAAATTATTGCCGACACAGTGGAATGTGAATTAAATTATCTGCATATTTCGTCCGAGCTTATTTGTAATTTAGAACCATCTCTTACTGGTCCTCTTTTAGGGGATAAGTCAGCAAGTGTTCTTTTTGATAATTCGAAGATTAAAAGGTTTGTTCCTGAGTTTTGTGCATCAATTCCATTCAGAGATGGTATTAGGGAAACAATATCGTGGTTTGAATCTGAAAAAGAAAGAATGACCATAATAGAAGATATTAACCAGATGATGGACAGAATAATTCAAACTTACGAAAAATGTTTTTAATATAAATTTACCCACCAAATGACCGGCTGCTTCCTCCGCCCAACGTTCCAGCAGCCGGTTTCTTTTAATAAAATAACTTACAACTTAAAATTCAGATGTGTTTATTGCGAATACTGATTTTCTAATTACTTTTAGAAAAGTTAAATTTAAAGACTTGCAAAAATTATTTAAAAATGTTTTTATGGATAACAAAACTTGTTTTAACAAATTAATTTGTTAAATATTTCGTATCCGAATTAAGTTTATTTATAAATAACTTCGTTAATGTTCTAACAGATATTATTTTTAGTCTGATGATTTATTTGAATTGAGCAATATGAAAGAAAAACCTGAAACAGATGCAGGGATTAATGATGGCGAAATTATTCGTAAAATAAAGAATAATGATACCGAAGCATTCAGGCAGCTGTATTTTAGATATTATAAAATGATGATAGGTTTTGCATGGAACCGGACAGGTTCTACAGACACGGCAAAAGAACATGTACAGGAATTATTTTGCAGAATTTGGATAAAAAGAAGCAATCTTGATCCTGAGAAGCCGATAAAACCATATCTATATAAAGCATTGAATAATATAATAATTAATAGCAACAGGTTATCTTTTAATAAACTTCAGTCACTCGATAATGCTGGAAATGAAAGATTTTCGGGTAAAAAGGAAGATCAAGATTTGAGGATTGATGTTTACGATGCGGTTAATAAGCTCCCCGAAAAAATAAAAAAAGTTTTTTTAATGAGCCGACTTGATAAATTCAGTTATCAGGAAATTGCCGACATCGAAGAAGTATCAATAAAAACTATCGAAAAAAGAATGTCCAAGGCATTGGTTATTCTGCGTAAAATATTGTTAAAATAATAAGGAGGGTTTTTTGCTTAGTAAATGTATTATAAGCAAGAGACATGGAAAAGTAATGTTGTTTTTTAGAAAAAAATATCGGGATTTATGCATTAAAGTTTTATCAGGGAATGAAAATCCTGATGAAAGGAAAAAGTTTGAAGAATGGTTGAAATGTTCAGAGGAGAATAAGGCACTATTCGAAAAACTTTCGCAAGCATGGAATATCCCAGCCGATGCATATCCAGCTGATTTTCCGGATGTCGAGAATGAATGGAAAATATTATATAACCGGCTTGATCTTGATAATATTGATAAACAACTTTATAAAGTTAAGAAGGTTCCCGGTGAGACCAAATTGCTGTCTTCAAAAACATTGCGTCCGGTTCTCACCGGTGTTTTTTCTTTAGCTATTGTTGTTTTAGTGTTGCTGTTTTATTCCGAAAACAACCAAACTGAAGAATGGAAAGAAATTGCCTCTTCGGATAAGGAGGTTGTTAAAGTCCAATTATCAGAAGGTTCAACTATTATTCTTAATAAAAAAAGCAAAGTTAAATTCCCTGCCGAATTTGATGAAAACAAAAGAGAAATTAAACTTTTCGGCGAAGCATTCTTTTCTGTAAAAAAGGACAAAAAACGTCCGTTTGTTGTCTTTACTTCAAATGCAAAAACAACTGTTCTTGGAACAAAATTTAATGTTAATGCGCTCGAAGAAAAAACGGAAGTAATTGTTAAAGAAGGTCTTGTTAATCTTTCTCCTCTTTCGGAAAAAAGCAAAGGTATTAACATCAAAGAAAATGAAATCAGCATAATTACAAAAGATAACAAAATAAGTCTGCCCGGAAAAATAAACGCTGATTATCGGCTTGGCTGGGTAGAAGGCAAACTGATTTTTGATAATACTACCTTGGCAAATGCTATTCCGCAGATTGAAAAGTTTTACGGAGTTAAGATATCAGCTGACCAAGGCGAATATTTGAATGCAGGATTTACCGGAACTTTTAAAAAACAGAAAATTGATGATGTTTTAAATATAATTTGTCTTGCTTACGGGTTAAATTATATAAAAGAAGGAGATTCATATAAAATAACAGTAAAGTAAGACTTAGGAGCTTGAGTAATATATAAATCTTAACATTTAAACTGGAGGTTTAAAATGAAACGATTTGTTAAAATGCTCCTTTTGCTTGTAGCGTTCTTAATTTATTCTTGTTCCACTATACCGGATAATTCTTTAAGCAAAGAAAACTATATTCTTCCGGTACTAATTGAAAAACCAGAGATGTATTATCCTCCTACAGCAGAGGAAGGTAAATATTCGGGCAGAGTTAAAGTTCTGCTTATAATTTCGAGCAGCGGGAAAGTGGAATCATCGACAGTTCAGAAATCATCAGGTTTTCCAGAGCTGGACTCAGCAGCAATCAACCATACAAAGCAATTTGTTTTTATACCGGGAAAGATTGATAACAGACCGGTATATTCCAGAATTGCTTTCGATGTAGTTTTTAATTATCAGAACTTATCGGTTTATGCAAGAAATTATGCTGAAGATATTGAGAATCTTTATAATTCGCTTGTAAATGCCGATAGTATTGAAAAAATTGCACTAATAAAGCGTGTTCTAAATGAACACAACAAATTTATTGAAAAAATGAAGGATCCTCAAAATTTTAATCTTTACATAAGCGCTGTTTTGCTGCCGGAGATTAAAAATGAATGGAGTGATGAATGGAATTCGTGGCCGCTTACTTTCCTTTTGTACTACGATTTTCTGAAACGTTTTGATGTAGAAAAAGGAAATGAAGAATTTAAATCACAGATGTTCAAACTACTGGAAAATGACATAAAATATATAAACAAAACTGTTATAACCGAGCTGCCCGAAATGATTAAAAAGCGGAGACTTCTTGAAAAAATTAAAATTTTTGTCACTCAGGAATACTCAGTTGAAAAAGTAAATGACCTGGGTTTATAATATGTTGAGCAAAATTATTGGCTTTTGCCTGAAATATGTAAGTTTGATCCTTTTGTTAGAACTCTTCTCTCCGATAATATCCCAAATAAGGGTATTAGAAGGGGGAAGAGTTTTTTTTAAATATACAAATCAGCCCCTCAATATTATTATTGAAGATTTAAGGGAAAAAACAGGCAAAAATTTTGTTTATAAAAATGATTTATTAAAAAACAAGAATTTAACGTGTAAAATTGATAGTGAGTTAATAAAGGATTCTTTTTCGAAATTTCTTAAAGGTTTTGAATTATCAATTAAAGAAGTTACCGAAAGTACCTTTGTTGTTGTTAAAGATGAACTAAAACAGGAAAATATAAGCAAGTATGAAATAAAACCAAAAAAATTTATTCCGGATGAAGTATATAATTATATTAGTCCAGTACTTATTAACCGTAACAGTGTTTTGTATCCTCAAACTGCATTAAATGCAAAAATACAGGGCGAAGTGAAAATTCTTGCTTTTGTTACCCAAAGCGGAAAAGTTTCAAAGGTCAGACTCAGCAAATCTTCCGGCTATGCTATTTTAGATAATGCCACAATGGATTTTGTTAAAAATAAAGAATTCCTTCCTGCATATGCAAACGGAAAACCGGTTAGCGTTTGGACATCACTCACTTTTAAATATAATCTGAAAACTGAATAGATTATATATTCAGTTCTTTATTTAATTATCGGGTAAATAATTCTCGGATTTTTTTGTTCAACCCAGGGAAGTTTATCTAAAGTTAAAACATTATCACAATTATATGTGTTACGTATGGATTTAGCTTCATCTCCGGTCTGTTTCGAATCTCCCCAAACCATAAACCACGACCATTTTGGCTGTTCTTCTAAAACCAGTTCGGATGGGACAATTCCAACTTCACCCATAGCAACTGGTTTGTTTTTTGCAAGTTTAAGCAAACTGTTATAATCTGCTATATCAAAATTATTATGATAAATATCTGTTGCAAGTATGTCTACAACATCATCTCCGGGATAATAAGTTTCGTAAGAATCTACTGTAAATCTTTCTTCGTTACAATTATAAACCCATATCAAATTGTTAAGCCCATGAAAATTAACAAGTCTGTCGTATAACATTCTGTATAGTTTTTTATAACCGTTTTCGCCTTTTTTCTTTCCCCACCAAAACCAGCCGCCATTCATTTCGTGATATGGTCTCCAAATAACCGGTACGCCAGCAAATTTTAATTGTTTCAGGTACCAGGCAATAACATCTACCTGCGATTTCCATCTTTCATTAATTAATGTTCCGGGTGTAATAAGGTCATTCCATTCTTCATCAGTAATATCTCCTTGAACGGATTCTGTAAATTCAACAGGTTCATCTTCTGTAGGGCGTACAGCATGCCACATTAAAGTAATAACAAAACCTTCGTAATATCTGCGTATTGCTTCGTCAACAATATTTTGCCTGTAGTTTATTCCGTCCCAGGTTCCGGGTGCGCTGAAACCAAAATCTTGCCCGAATAATGCAGGAAAGCGTTTGGTAATTCTGTTTATTACTGCCAGACGTGTTGATCCGACAAGAGGATTGCAATGCTGCCCCGTTAAAGTATATTTACCGGAATTATCTTTTAAAAAATTAAAAAGCCTTTCAGCTTCGGGTGAAGGATTTAGCGTTACAAGCTTCAAAGTATCATTCTCCTGTGAAAAGATTTCAAGTGATAAAAAAAATAATAAAATAAATATATAAAACGATCTCATCAGCATACCAAAATTCCTTTGTTAAAAAATTATCGAAAAATCAGCCGATTTTTTTTTCATACTTTTTAACTGCTTTTCTTAATCTATCCATAATAGCTCTTCCCAAACCTTGTTCGTCTACTTTTTCGGCAAAAATAACTTCAATTCCTTCATTTTCGAATTCGTGAAGAAATGAAAATAAATTCGCTGCAGCTTCAATAAAATCTCCTTTTTCCGAAAGAATTTTTATGGACGAAAAATTGAATTTGAAATCTGTTTTACTAAATAGAAGAGCGCCGGTTTTTTTATTTTCAAATTCATTCGGATTAGTCTCATCTAAGAAATAAATCGGTACCGAAGGAGCATAATGAAAAGGGAGCATTCCGGGGGCAGTAATTTTTTTTGCTTTTGTTTTAACCAGCAATTTCCCAGTTACTTTTTCAATATCTTCTGCCGGAAGACCTCCGGGACGAAGAAGAAAAACCTCGCCATTTTCAAAAGAGATAATTGTAGATTCTACGCCAACCCTGCTTTTACCGCCGTCAAGAATAATGTCAATTTTTTCGCCAAGCTGCTTAGCAACGTGTTTTGCTGTTGTAGGACTCAACTTTGTAAAAACATTTGCACTCGGTGCTGCAATCGGAGTTTCGGATGCTCTTATAAGTTCGGCTGCTACTTTATGGTCGGGCATGCGGACTGCAACAGTCGTGTTCCCGGCAGTAACAATGTCCGGAACAATATCTTTTTTGGGAAGAACCAATGTTAATGGTCCCGGCCAAAATTTATCTATTACTTTATAGATAAGTTCGGAGTTTATCAAGCATATTTTTTCTAAATCTTCTTTATCGGCAATATGAAGAATTAAGGGATTGAATGACGGACGATTTTTTGCATCGAAAATTTTTGCAGCGGCTGCAGAAGAAAGTCCGTCGGCGCCAAGTCCGTAAACTGTTTCAGTTGGAAAGGCAACCAATCCGCCGTTTTTAATTATTTGGGCAGCTTTTAATATATTTTTACTGTCTGCTGTTAATAATTCCATAATATCTGTAATTTTAGTTATGAAATATAAGCAAGTTTGAAAATATAAAAGATACCGGAGTAAAAATGGATAAGCTGAAAGAATATAAAAAATTTTGCAAATTACTTTCGGAAGAAAGCGGGAAAATAATCCGTAAATATTTCAGGAAAGAGATTTCAATAGAATCAAAAAAAGATGAATCGCCTGTAACAATAGCCGATAAATCCGCCGAAGAAAAAATGCGGGAAATGATAATGAAAGAATTTCCGGATCACGGAATAATCGGAGAAGAATTCGGAACACATAACCCCGAAGCCGAATATAAATGGATTCTTGATCCAATTGACGGAACAAAAAGTTTTATCAGCGGGGCGCTTTCTTTCGGCACATTAATAGCCCTTACAAAAAAAGGCGAACCGATTTTAGGAGTTATAAATCATCCCATACTGAATGAATTTTTAATAGGCGATAATTTAACAGCAAAATTAAATGATCAAAATGTAAAAGTAAGATCGATTCAGTCGGTTGAAGATGCAACACTCTTAGCAACGGATCATTTGATGGTAGGGGATTACCAGAACAGAAAAGGATTTGATGAGCTTACCCGGAAAGTTAAGCTGTACCGTAATTGGGGCGATTGTTACGGGTACTATCTGGTAGCAACAGGATTTGCTGATATAATGATTGATCCGGTTATGAATATCTGGGATTTAATGGCTCTAATACCAGTAATTCGCGGGGCAGGCGGAGAGATAACTGATTATCAGGGAAACGATCCGGCAAAAGGGAAAAGCTCGGTTGCCGCATCAAAAGAAATTCATAAAAAAGTAATAAATATTTTAAATCAAAAATAAATTACAGAATATAAATTATTTCGGAGCAGCTTTCTAATAATGTATAAATTGAAAGCCTTTCTTGATCGGTTTTTATGCTTACTACAAAATTCAAACTTGCATATTTCCCTTTGTTGCTGATGTTAGAAGGAGTAATATCGTATTTAAACCCTGCTGCAATTTTTTCAATTTCTTCAATTGTTTTGGTTATGTCCCTGCAGATTATTTTGTAAGGCCATTTGCAAGGGTAGGCTATTTCCGGTTTCTGGCCGTTTTCTCCAATTATCATATAACGTCTTTTCTTTTTTGCAATAATAATAAAAAAATACCGGTGAATAAAAAATTATCGAAAATAAAGGGAACTACTTTTCAGGTACTTCGTCCTAAGTACCGATTTTCAAATTTTACAGGATATAATATGGAAAACCAAAATCCAATCTCAGAGTTAATTACCGATGATATTTATGAATTATTAAGTTCCCGCGGACTTATTGATGAGATGTCCGTAAGAGATTATCAAATTAAAAAGAAATTTAAAATGCTTCGCGACAGAAAAATAAGAGCAGGCGAGGCAATTGAAGAAATACGTAAAGATTACCCTTATCTGCAATTCGATTCTATTAAAAAGATTGTTTATAAGTAGTACTGATTATAAATAATAAGACCCATACCTTTGGACTGCCTGGATTCCAGGCAGTTTTTTTTACAAAAAATCTAAAATTTCTTCAATTCTATTAAAAATATTATCAGCCTTTTCAAAATTTGAATATGCCGCATTCAAATCGTTTTTAATAATCCAGCAGTCTAATCCTGCAGATTTCGCTGAAATCAAGCCTCGTTCCGAATCTTCAATTACCAAAGCCTCTTCTGGTAATACTTTTGCAATCGATAAGGCTTTAAGATAAGGTTCCGGATCAGGTTTCGAATTGCCGTAATCTTCGCGGACTAATGAAAAATTGAAATATTTTAAATATCCGGTTCTTTTATGAATTACATCGAAATGTTCTTTTCGGCTGCTTGTAACAATTGCCATTATGTATCTTTTCGAAAGATGTTTGAGTGTTTTTTTTATTCCCTCAATTCTTAAATCTTCAGTTTCAAGAAGGCTGCAATATATTTTGTTTCGTTCATCCCTTAGCTTATCTATAAATATTTTGTCTCCGGCAATTTCCCCCAGCAAATGCCAGGCCCCGGTATTGTTTTTAAGAAAAAAGTCGATATAATTCTGAAGAGATAAATTTATTCCGTGTTGCTTTAAGATAAATGCATTAGCTTGGAAATAAAATTTTTCGGTGTCAACTAATACTCCATCATTATCCCAAAATACAGCTTTATACATTTTTCAGACTTTTAAGATTTAAATTAACTTTTCAATTTCCCAAAGATTGCCGATAACTGCTGTTCCAGGATAATGATGCGCGAATTCCGAATTTAATTTAGAATTGTGACCATACTGCTTTGTATTGGGAAAACTTGGACGATGGATTAATACAGGCCGAATACCGGCATTTAAGGCTCCTTGAATATCTTCACGGGAATCTCCTATAAATATGACTTCCTCAGGTCGAAGTTCTAAATTACTCAAAGCCGGTTCAAAAATTCTTTTATCAGGTTTTTTATATCCTGCTTCTGCAGAAATAACAATTTTATCGAAAAGCTTGCTCCATCGGTAATTTTCAAAAAGCTTATAGATGTGACGGGGATGATCGAAGTTGGAAATTAATGCAATTTTATAGTTCGATTTCAGTTTTGCAAAAAGTTCAGCAATACAAGGATCGACAGTAACGTATTTTTGCCAAGCATCAATAGTCTGATCTGCGCATGCTGTTAAATCACTTTCTGAAAATTTAATATTATGTGCATCAAGAAACTCTTTAATCCTTTGTTCGTAAATTGAATATCCGTTTGATCCTTTAACAGGTTCGGGGCGTTCAAAAAAAGTGCTGCATTTATCTGTAAATTCCTCGAATGACATTTTTCCCCCGGACTTTTCTATATACGAATAGAATGTGTTACTCCAGGATTTCCACGATTTATCAAGGTCTTCGAAAATAAAAAGAGTGCCGAATAAATCAAAAAAAACAGCTTTAATATTTTTAGTCAATTATTAAACCAATCTTTCTTTTTAGTTGAAATAATTTAATTATACTCAAGTTTTGAAGAAATGTTAAGCTAAGTGTTCGCACCTTTTTTTCAAAGCGGCATTCATATTTTCGAAAGCAATCTGGGTATCGTAACTGATGCTTCCCCAAATCATCGGCAAAAACAGACCTTTAAAAAATTCTGTATGTATAAACTTGGTTTTAAATTCATTTATCTTTTTAAGATGAAAAACTTGTTCACCTTCTATCAAACCCATTCCGCCTAAAGCCTTTTTCCCGAACCACCGGATTTCTTTTTCCGGTTCGCATTTTATTACAACAGGTTTAAATTCGGTTTCTTTGTGTTTGTAAATTTTTAACATCATATCCATCTCAGAATCTTTTTTTAATGTTCCGGATATGCTTAAAATAAAGGGATTCCACGAAGGATATTTTTTAAAATCAGTAAGAACTTCCCATACTTTTGCAGGAGAAGCATTAATTTCGATCTCTGTATAGATTTCTTTCATACTTATCCTAAATTCTTTTAACTAATTATATCAATATTAATTGAATTATTATTCTATTGCAAATCTTTTAATAATATAATCGGAATAAATGCTGAGAAATTAAGAATAACCTCAGGAAAACATACCCAAGGTTATTCTTTGTCTTATTAATTCGACAAAAGTTTTGCAGTTTCAACCAATTTCAGAAATTCCTGCCGGTAACCGTTTTTGT
This sequence comes from uncultured Melioribacteraceae bacterium, assembly GCA_964437215.1. Classification (GTDB taxonomy): domain Bacteria; phylum Bacteroidota; class Ignavibacteria; order Ignavibacteriales; family Melioribacteraceae; genus JAAYAN01. The sequence goes on from CAYTFZ010000006.1 coordinate 55,895, forward strand.
CAATTCCCAGATTATTTTTGGCAGTGTTCAGAACAAAATTATAATCAGTTTTTCCTTTAAATTCGGAATTTCTTAATATCATTCCGAAACAAGCTACGGCAGAAGAAAATTTCAGATTTTCGGAAGACTTGCTGAAAGCATCTATTTTGTTTTTCACTGTTTTTACAATCAGATTACTTTTATCGGAATCGGGATTTTTATACCGGAATTTAACTGTAAGTATTTCATCTTTAAAATTATTCACCGGATTTGTTGTTGTATTTTGGTATTTTAGCGGGTCTGTATCGTTTACCGGGAAGTCCGAACCAGCAGGCACTATTTCGTAGAGAGCTGTAACAGTATGTCCCGAACCTAATTCTCCGGCATCTTTTTTATCGTCGTTAAAATCTTCTTTGTTAAGCATTCTGTTTTCATACCCTATCAAGCGGTAAGCTTTTACCAATTCCGGATTAAACTCAACTTGGATTTTCACGTCTTTAGCAATTGTAAAAAGAGTGCCGCCGAATTCGTTTATCAGTACTTTTTTTGCTTCCAGAAGATTATCGATATATGCGTAATTGCCGTTTCCCTTGTTCGACAGTTTTTCCATTTTTGAATCTTTATAATTGCCCATTCCAAAACCGAGTATTGTAAGGAAAATTCCCTGTTTCCTTTTTTCTTCAATAATTCTTTCCAATTCACCGTCGCTCGAAGGTCCAACGTTGAAATCGCCGTCAGTAGCAAGAATAACCCTGTTATTTCCGCCTTTAATAAAGTATTTACTTGCGGTTTCATAAGCCAATTGAATACCTTCAGCTCCGGCAGTTGAACCTCCTGCTTCAAGTTTTTCAAGCGCGCTGATGATTGTTTCTTTATTATCGCCTGAAACTGAAGGGAGAACAAGTCCTGCCGCTCCGGCATATACTGCAATTGCTACTCTGTCATTTTCCCGGAGCTGATTTGTAAGCAGTTTAAATGCATTTTTTAAAAGCGGAAGTTTATTCGGCGAATTCATAGAACCGGAAACATCAATTAAAAAAACAATATTGCTGGGCGGTAATTTCTCAGTTTCAATTTCTTTCCCTTTTAATCCGATATGAACGATATAATTCCCTTCATTCCAAGGACAAGATGCTGCTTCTGCAGTAATTGAAAAAGGATTATTATCTTTTGGCTGAGGATAATTGTAATCGAAATAATTTATCATCTCTTCAATTCTCACTGCATCGGGCGGCGGCAGACTGCTGTTATTTAAAAATCGGCGGACATTGCTATAGGATGCGGCATCAACATCAATTGAAAAAGTTGAAAGGGGATCGTTCGTAACGAGACGAAATCCGTTTTCGTGTATCCGGTCATATTCTTCAGTATTAAAATCCTGCTGGTAATATCCAGAAGCCTCTCTCTTTAATTTCATTGCTTCTGGCTGGACACAGAAATATTCAGCGTCAGTATCTTTAAGCGGCTCTTTTACTTCAGGCATATCAATAGCAGGAGGGAGTGGCGGAGGCGGATTAACAGGCGGGGTATTTATAACTGTCTGATCTTCCGAAGGATTTTTTTGCGCATCTTCTGACGAGCAGGCGAAAAAAGTCATCAGAGAAATAATAACTGCAAAACATAATGTTTTTTGTTTCATGGCAAGGCTCCGTTTTATTTATTAAATATTCCGGGCCCGGATTTATTACGAACGTTCGGGAGTTTTTACAGTTAACTTGAATATTTGTTCCTGCGTGTTAAAAAGGTTTAAAAACAGCAAGATATACTGCCAGAAATCCAAGAATAATAACAATGTTCCAAATGATGTTCTTTAAATTTTCTTTTTTTATAAAAGCTATTGAAGCGCCGAATAAAATCCAAATAATTATTTTTAATATTATCCAGCCGTCAAACCCGTATCCTTCTATAGTCATTAAACCGAATCCGGCAACAAGAATTAAAAGAAGTCCTATGCCATGTAATAGTTTTAATTGTTTAGCTGTTTTTGCCAAAGAATTGCTGCTGAATGAACTGATTATAAGTCCGCCGAATGAAACGAAGAATAATATTATTCCAAAATAGTGCAGAACAAGATAAAATTGGTTTGACATATAAAATTCCTTTCATATTATTTAAATATTAAGGATTGGTTATCCTATTTGCAAAAAAATAATTAGAATTTTTAACCGGTGAAATTTCTGAGTTCCTTAACCATTTCTGTATTTTTAAGCTCAACAAGTTTTTTAACATTTTCTTGATTGCCTATAATCATATTTGCTTTTATCAGACAATCCATTGCATCGAGCACCCTATTGTTTTTAATGTGATATTCAGCTTCAGATTTGGCATCTTCCGCCATTTTTATATAATCTGTAAAACCAAATTCTTTTTTGCTTAATTGTTCTGAGCTGCTTGAGCGTCCTTTAATATTTTGTAAAGATTTAATTATATACCATAAAGCATTATTATATGTGAAATATTCTTCCCATACCAAACGTGCTTTTTTGCATTTTTCTTTAATTTGTTCAAATGAATTTTTTGTAAACCACGTTTCAATTATTTGAGAAGAAACTCCGGCATCTTTTTCATCAATCCGGATAATAAAATCGTCATAATTAATTTCATTTTCGAAAGGGAGAACACAATTATCGGAAATAAGTACAGGAATTCTTCCCATTGAAAGTGTTTCAAAAAAACGAATAGAATTTTTTCCGGTTCCAGCAGGACATAAAGTTAAGTATGATTTGCGTAACGCGTTTATAAAAAGTTCGCGGTGCTTTTGCTGCGAGTCAGTATCTGTATGAAAGAAAAATTTATCGAATACAGTTATTTCACTTACAAGATTTTTGTTCGATAAGAAGCTTTTTAAAACCGGCAGTCTTACTGAAGAAGAACCTATAAAACCAACAAAATTTATGTGGTGCGAAAACACGGACTCATCAAAACTCAGTAAATTTTCAAAATTTTCGCAGAAATACGGAAGAGCAATGCCCGCTGATTCGGTATCGCATTTGTTCATGCTGCTTTTAAATACAATCGAGTCGATGCACAACGGGTTATAATTATCATCCGGTCTGAAAAAAATATGTTTATGGCTGAAAGAATTAAATAACGGCAAATTTTTTATATATGAAGTAATGCCGTTATAATCAAGCTTGGTAATCAATCCCTGCAAATAATACGGAAAAAGAATAAAATCAGCTTCTTCCGGATTTTCACTTTCCAAAAAGTAAATACCTTCTGCTCCTTTAGATAGTATACCTTTTTTTACGGGTTCGTAAATCGGTACAAAACTTTTCCCTACAATTTCGGAATATTCACAGTTCTTCCCGTATTCATAAATATAAAAACTGATTTTACTTATTGGACAAATCTCCTTATTAAATTAATTATCGGGGCAAAATCACTAAAATTGCAGGAAAATTATTTGTTTGCAAAAATAATACTGCTGCTAAAACCTGTATCTTTCTTTGTTATTCCCGAAAAGCCTGCAGCAGTCAGCCATTTGGACACTTCATTAAAAGTGTAAGTGTCGCCCGCGTTTGTATTAACAAGCATATTTAATGAAAAGAATGCTCCTCTTTCCGGGAAAATTCTGGTTTCATCCATAATAAAGTCAACAATCACTATTTTTCCTGCAGGATTTAACGATGTGCTGCATTTTTGAAAAATTTTCATATTTTCTTCGGGTGAATGGCTGTGAATAACAGCCGAAAGAAAAATTAAATCGTAATCTTGCCCGATTTCATCTGTAAGATAATCGCCTTCTAAAAATTCAATTGATTTTCCGCAGCCTGCTTTTTCGATGTATTGTTTTGTTAATACTATAACCTCCGGTAAATCGAAAATTACCGATTTCATCCCTTTGTTCATTTCAACAAATTCTATTGAAAAAGCGCCTGAGCCGCCTCCAAGATCAAGCATTTTATTCACGTTATTAAAATCTATTAAATATTTCAAAATTTTTGCTTGCTCTTTCCCGCGGTAATGCATTGCTTCAATAAACGGTTCAAGCCAGCTTTCTTCAAATTCCAAATTCCCGGAACAGGTTCCGCTAATTACGCTATCTGTTAAAAATGACCAGCTCTTCCACAGCTGATTTTGATGCATAAGTCCGGATATAAAATCGGGGCTGTTTTCGTTTAAATATTGTGCGGAAACTGAAGAATTATAAAACTTGGAATTTTTCTTTTTCAAAAGCCCGATTGCACATAAAGCATTCATAAGTCTATTGGTTGCTCGCGGATCGGTTTTTATTTGAGCTGCAACTTCTTCCGAAGTAAACATTTTGTTTTTAAGAGCTGTAAAAACTTTTAGTTCCAATGCTGTTAAAATTACACGGCTTATCTGAAAATTACTTACAGCTTCAAGTATTTGTTTCTGCGATTCCATTAATAATAAATTCGCTTTATACGTTTATTAACTATTACACTAAACTTAACGCTGTCTGAAGGATTAAAAACCGGTTCCCATTTCCGCAAATGATATAGTTTAACATCGCATTTTCCCTCTTTTTCAGTAGAAAAATAAAATGTTTCAGTAACCGGTGCGCCGCACTTTAAACTATCCGGGGCAGTTTGGCGGGTTGTTGTATTTGTTAAATTTACAATTGCTGAATCGTTTATTAAACATATCCAGCTATATCCGGCAGACCCAAGTAATTCAAGATCGAGGGTAAACTGGGAATTTGGAGCAATATGTAAAGTTTTTCCGTTAATGGAATTATTAAAGGTTTCTTCAACAGGCGAAACAGGATTTGAACATTTTGTGGTAAAAAGAAAAATAACAATAAAAATTACACAATATTTCAATTCTTTCATTTTGCAAATCCCCGCAAAAGCACTATAATATTTTATTTCCTTACACAATCGAAAGTAAGAAACGGAATTGTCATTTCGAAACCTCCGTTTTTGCCTGCATATTCGTTCATACGTCTCTCAAGAATCGGGCAAATTGCTGTCCAGCATTCTTTATGTACAACACTTTTCCAGCCTTCTAAAAATGCCAGGCGTATAAAAAAATGATTGAGCATCGAGGTGCCGTCGGCATATCTGTACTTAAATTCGTCTTCGTGGATCGATTTTATATGCAGTCCGCATATTTCCAGCATTTCTTTTATTTCTTCAACCGGTTTCCGTTTGGTGTAAATCTGGTCGTACATACTTACAACAGCATCATCCATTCTGTTTTCTAAAAGAATTTCCTCATAGATTCGGTAAAATTCGTGCATCGTTTTATTAGTATTTACTGTTGCAGTAAACTGTCCGCCGCTTTTCAAAACCCGGGAGCATTCGCTTAAAACAACTTCCATATCGGAAACGTTATTTATTCCGTTATTGCTGAAAATAAGATCCACAGAATTATCGGGCAGTTTAATTTCTTCGGCCGAACCGTTTAAAACTTCGACGTTCGAAATTCCGTAAATTTCAATTTTCTTTTTTGTTCTTTCTACTGCCTGTTTCCAGGGATCAATTCCATAAACTTTGCAGGTGCTGCCTAAACGCATTGCAACTTCCAAAAGCGGAAATCCGAGTCCGAACCCGATATCCAGTGCGGTGATATTTTTTTTGTAATGAATAATATCGAGCAATTTTAATCCGAAAGGAGCAGACCAAAGTGGAATTTCATCAATTACAGAAACTAAATCGGGGTCGTTAAAATCGAATTGTTCGGGTTTGTTATTTCTCATAAATCAGTTAAAATTATTTCGCTTTTTGGCTAATTTAAAGATTTAATTTCGAAATGACAAGATTTTGATTAGCCGGTGCGAAAAAAAGGGTAAAAAACTGTAAACTTTAAACTATCTTTTTCTTGTTAAGGAATAATTCCTGATGCCACAAAAAAAGCAAAACACAAATCCGGTTTTGACCGAATGATTTTTATTTTTGGGATAAATCCCATTTGTTTGTTTTCTAATTTATCTTGTCCAC
>CAYTFZ010000007.1:0-12793 GCA_964437215.1 uncultured Melioribacteraceae bacterium
TTAGTTCCCACACCGCCCGATTTTTTAACATCTCCTTTCCAGGAAAAATGATACCAAGGTCCTCGCGATGTAATATAAGTTAATACTACATCTGCCTTTTTGCTCTTATCTCTCTTTTCAATTTTCTCTTTTAATGCAGCCAAACCTGGATGAACCCTTAACTGTAAAAGAGTAAATACTTTTTTCCCGGTTTCTTCTTCTAATTTCTGTAAAAGATCAAGATTCCAAGGATTAAGCACAATGGGTTTTTCGCAAATTGCATCGGCGCCAATACGGAAAGCAAACCGGATATGAGCATCGTGAAGATGATTTGGCGAACAAATTGAAAGATAATCGAGTTTCTGCGGATACTTGCCTTGTCTTAATTTTTCGAGATGCCTGTCAAATCTTTCAAAGTCGCTGAAATAACTGACTTCGGGGAAATATCTATCGAGTATCCCTACCGAATCATTCGGATCGAGCGCGGCAATTAAATTGTTTTTTGTTTCGTAAATTGCCTGCAAATGCCGCGGCGCAATATATCCGGCAACACCTGTAATTGCAAAATTTTTCATTTTACTTCCTGATTTTTCTTGAAGATTTTATTTTTCAAAGATTCATTTTCATAAATTGCAAAGCCAACCATCATTAAAAGGATTATAATATTTCCAGTCCAAGCCATTGTTATGCCCGAATAATAAGTCGGCGGATTGAACTCCATTGTAAGTCTGCCGTTTCCGGAAGGTATTAAAAGTCCGCGTAAAATATGATTTACGCTGTGAATTTTTATTTCCTTTCCGTTAAATACGGCATTCCATCCTTCTGGATAAAATATTTCCGATATTACTAGAAATCCTTCTTTGTCATTTTTTATTTCAAATTCAAGTTTATTCGGCGAAACACTAATAAATTTAACTTCGCCGGAATTGTTGTAAATTTTATTTTCAAGTCCGCTGCCACTTACAAAAAGAGCTTCGTTTTTTGGATTGAACAATGTGTCATTCATAATCTCAAGCATTAAATTCGGCGATTCCGAATTTTTCGTTTCTTTTACAAACCAAGCTTTAGGAAGCGAATTAATATTTTCGTAAAGATAATTCTGCCCATCGGTTACCAAAGGTTTTAAGTTTGGCATCATTACCCCTTGATTAAGAATAACATATTTCCCGCCGAGCATATTAATAATGTTCCAATTAATTTTATCGGGGGTTGGAGCAGCAAATAAACAATTATCATTTATATCCTGAATATTTTGCATTTTAATTGCGCTGTAACCGTTAATTGTCGGATAGAAATAAGAGTACAAATTACTTTGAAATTCTCTTCCGAGAACTATTGCACGGTCAGTTTGCGGCTGACCTTTAAGGTAATCTGTAATTGCTGTGTTTCTGAAAATTGAAGTTTCGAGATCTGCATCTTTTACAAGATCAATTTTATCGCCTGCCCTGCTGTTTGCTGTTCCCAATTCAATTAATACCAAAACTAACAATAAAGTCACAAAAACTTCTGTCCTGATTTTTCTAAAAATAAATAAGAAAGAAGCTGCAGTAAGTCCAACAACAATCCATAATTGCTTGATTGCATCCGCAGTCAAAAATTCATTTCGAATATTTTTAACAATGCTTAAAGTGTTTGCATCATAATTCTGTGCATCAGAAGCAAGTTGATAAGTAAAACCATCTTTCAACAATAATACTGCTGCTAAAAATGCAATTGCCGATCCAAAAATACCGGCAGCAAGTTTAATATCTTTAGGATATTCGAATGACAAGAAAGACTTTAATCCGTATCCCGAAAGAATCAGAATAGCAATAAAAGTAATGTTTGCCATCATAGCCGGAGCGCGGAATTTTGAAAAATACGGAACATAATAAAAGAATAATTTATAAAGTTCCGGAAAATGCTTACCGAAAGAAAGCAGCAGTGAGAATATTGTAAAAACGGTTAGAGAAAACACGAACGCGTCTTTTCTATTTTTAATCACACCAATTAATGCAAAAATAAAAAGTATCATTCCCATATAGGCATAATTTCCCGAAAAAGGTTTATCGCCCCAATAACCAGGGACTTGTTTACCTACATATTGGGGATACTCTTTCCCATCATAAATTTCTGCCGAAACGCCTCCATGAAACCGCTGGATGAAAAAGTCCATAACTTCGGCAGGTGCAAGCGACCAGTTAGTTGCGTAATCGAAACTTACACCGCCTGATTGCTGTGCAGTTACGTGGTCAGTTTCGGTAACAACCGGATTACCGCCTCGGGTTGAATATGGCGTATATTCTTTAATACTCAAAAACGGCTGCGAAGCAGTTAAAACTGTGAGTATAATTGCTACAACAAATTTGATAAAAATTCCGACACCTTTTTTGTACTCTTTATCCATAAATATTTTTACGTACTGAAAAATGAAAAGGAAAAACAAAAAGAGTATTGCATAAAAAACAATTTGAAAATGCTGCGTACGGATAAGCCAGGAAAAAATAAAAGCAAATGAAGCTGCCCCGAACCACGAGTTTTTATCAATTAGATAATTAAATGTTAAAACTAACCAGGGGAGAACCATTATTGCACGAAGTTTTGTAAAATGTCCATCGCCTACCAACGATTGCCAATCGGGTAAAAGTGTAAAACCAATAGCGATAATAGCGCTAAAATACCATGGAATTTTCCGGTAAACTAAAAATGAATATATACCGAATGCACCGACTAAAAAGTACAAATAAGCCCAATATGTAACGCCTTCCAGTTTTCCAATTAAAGTATCGAAATGAATAAGTTCGGGGGTAATTCGCTGATAAAGCGGCATTCCCGAAAATATTCCCGTATTCCACAAGGGGGTTTCGCCGGTTTTCTCGCGCCATTCTGTAACAATATTTGTTTCTCCTTTTGAAGCTACTATATCGGTTCCTGACGGACGCATATTATCAAATAAATACGGTGAGAAAACAAATGTAACCGGAATTAAAATTAGTAAAACTGCGATTGCATATTTTGTTTTTGCCGGTAATGAATCAAAAAAATTGCTTAATGGTTTCTTATTATTTTTTTGTTTCGTATCTCTAATTTTTGCCATAATCCCTTCAACTTTTTTAAGATGTAAAGCTAACTATAATATTTTTCTAATGAAAATTCTTTTGTTTCAAAATCGTTTGAATTGATAAACATTTTTTCCCAAATTGCAAATCCTACAAGCACCCAAATGTAATTATAATGCCAGCGTAATTTTGGATTTGCCGGGTAATCTAAAATTCTTTTTATATAATAGTAATTGAACAATCCCTGTTTTTCAACAAAATCTTTAGTAAGTATTTTCTCCGCAACTTCCTTTAAATCTTTTTTGAATTGCAGATAAGGATTTACTGTAAAACCCCATTTCTTTTTCTGAATTATTCTTGGTGGAAGTTTTGGTTCCATTGCTTTGCGGAAAAGATATTTTGTTGTGTTATTCTTAATTTTCAGATGAACCGGAATTGAAAACCCGAAATTCACTAAATCTAAATCAAGAAATGGCACACGCTCTTCCACTGAATTTGCCATTGACATTCTGTCTTCAACAAGCAGGTAATCGTTCACCATTTTTGTTTGAAATTCCGTGAATAAAACTTGATCGAGATAATTCAAATTGCTGCTTTTAGCAAAAAATTCATCAAATCCGGTCTTAGTTTTATCAACTTGCATCCTGAACTTTGAAGCAGCCGATTTGCTGTAAATCTCGCTGTAAAATCCTTCGTCGTAATCCCAAACATTTCTAACTATCAGGTAAAATTTTTCAATATCATTTATTGATAAAAGCATCTGCATTCCGCGCCTGTATTCATCGTAACTTAAAGTATGCGAAAAATTCTGCACTTTGAAAATAAAATCTGCTTTCCACTGCATAATTTTCCCTAAAAACGGAGGAATTTTACCTTTAAATTTATTAAATGGATATACGAATTTATGAATATCATATCCTGCAAAAAGCTCGTCACCGCCAAGTCCGCCAAGTACAACCTTTACGTGTTGCTTTACAAAAGCCGACATATTAAACCCTTGCAGCAGATTTATTTTTGGTTCTTCAGCGTGCCATATTACTTGAGGAAGACTTTTCAGCGGTTCCATCGCCAGGCTATGCGTAAAATGATTCGTCCCAAAATGTTTCGCAATCATTTCAGCATCAGTAAATTCATCAGTCGGTTCGTTAAATCCTAAAGTAAAAGTATTGATTCTTTCAACGCCCAGTTCGTGCATCTTTTGTACAATTGTCGAACTGTCCATTCCTCCGGAAAGATAAACTCCGATCGGCACATCGCTCATTAATTGTCGCTGTATAGCCTGTTTTATATAAAAATGTATTTCGTCAATTGCATCATCTTCCGTCATTTTTGTATTAACTGAAGGTTCAAGCCGCCAATATTTTTCAACTTTAATTCCGTAACTGTTATGAACAAGAAAATGCGCAGGGGGAAGTCGTTTAATATCGGCAAAAAGAGTCTCATTCCGCTGGGTATAGCGAAGATTAAGATGCGAGTGAAGCGAATTGTAATTTATCTTCCGTTCAACTTTTTCGTGTAAAAGTATGGACTTTTGTTCGGAAGCGAAAATGAATAATCCGTCTTTAGAATAATAGTGAAGAGGCTTAATTCCAAAATGGTCGCGGGCAAGTATCAATTCATTTTTCGGTATATTAAGAATAGCAAGAGCAAAAATCCCGTTAAGCTTAGGAAAAATCCCGGTTCCGTATTCTTCATATCCGTGAATTATAGCTTCTGTATCCGAATTTGTTTTAAAAATATGCCCTTTTGAAATCAACTCTTTTTTAATTTCGTGGAAATTGTAAATTTCGCCGTTATAAATTATACAGAGCGAATTATCCTCGTTAAATATCGGTTGATTGCCTGTAAAAAGGTCAACAATCGATAGTCTGCGATGACCGAGAGTGTAATTCCCGCATTCATAAATTGAGCTATCATCCGGTCCGCGATGACTTATAATATCCGTCATCCGCTTAACAAGCTCTTTATTTTCAGTATTTTTTTCGAAGACTCCGGCTATTCCGCACATATTAAAGCCTGTTAATTTTTTTTAATGCACGGTATTTTACAGGATACATTCTCAGCAGATTACTCTTTTTATCGTACTCAGTAAATTTGTGGTAATAATTTGCAAAATCGCCGCGTTTAGTTAATTTGTAAAGCAATTTTAACTGAAGATTAACAAGCCTCAAATACCCAATTGTGCAAGGGTCAATTTCCGGGTAATGGGACATTCGGCAATAGTTAAATTTCAGCCAATATCCCATATCATATTCCGGCAGCCAATCTATTAAGCTTTCAATTCCTTCATCAAAAAGATTTTTTGCTTTAATATTTTTATTTGAGCGGTAAAAATCATATAATCCCAAAAGAGAAAAAATGTGCCCGTCCAGCACCATAGTGGGTTCTGCGGCAACGTATTCTTCATAAAATTTGCCTTTTTCGGTAAAAGCCGAAACTCCGCCGTCTTTAATATCATATGTAAACGGAATAAGGGCGCTTTCAGCAACTTCCAGAAACTCTTGATTGTTAGTTTCCTGCCATGCTCTCAACAGGACTGATATTGCGCGGCTTTGAGTGAATGCTGATTTCCAGGGAGTGAATATTTTATACTCGGGTTTGGGAATATCGGTAAGCCAGAATGTACCCAGTTTTTCGTCCTGTATTTTATTGTTCATAAACCATTTAACTATTCTGAAAAAATGGTCTTTCTTTTCAGGCAGTGATGTATCGATATACGAATTATAAACAGCAAGGGCATATTGCCCTATCGAAATTGGATAGTAATGCATCTTCGGTTCGTCAACATCAATATAAGATGAATTAAGGGGAACTCCGTCTGCATCAAATGATGTGATTAATTTATTCAATTTACTTGGATCTTCTTCAAATAAAAAATAAAACTGCCCAAGCTTTTGAGTCTGCAATTCGGTGGAAATAATATAAGGCTCGCTGTTTTTTTTTAAATCATCAGCAAACTTTTTCAGCATAAATTTGTATTTCCGGAAATTCATACTACCTCATCAAAAACCGAGGCAAGCTGTTTGGTTAGTCCTTTGCGCGAATATCTTTTAATTACTTTTAAATTTATAATCTGTCTGTAATCTGCTTTCCAGTCTGTAATTTTATCAATCAGCACCTTTGTAAGATCGCTTCCGAAGTCGAACATTTTTCCGCAGCCCGATTCTTTCAAAATCTGCGAAGCGTCTCCGTGAGAAGGACCTATTCCTAAAATAAAATTTCCCGTTGCCATATATTCAAACAGTTTTCCGGTTAAAATTCCTTCATTTTTCGGAGTGTTCGGAATAACAAGTAAAAGGATATCCGATTTCTGCATAATTTTTACGGTTTCGGAATGCGGACGGGGATAATAGAATTTTATCAGTTCACCAAGAGAAAATTTTTCAACTGAATCGCGTACAGATTCGTGAAAATTTCCGTAAAAACTTATTTCAATCTGCTCTTTCAAATTTTCAGGAAGACTTTGAACTGCGTTCAGAAAATCGTCAATATACTGATCTTTTCCCAAAGTTCCTGTATAAGATATTATAAATTTATCGTTTTTTGGTCTGATGTAATCAAAATCGGCATCATCGTAACCGTTAGGAAGAATGTAATAATTGTTTTTGCAAATATCATAAAACATTTCCGCAATAGAGTGGCTTACTGTTATTGCTGCATTGCAGGATGAAAGAACCATTTTTTCAAGCTTTTTATCTTTTGAATTTGCAAATGCTGTTCTTTTTAAATCTGCCTGCCAAAAAGCCGAACTCCAGGGATCGCGGAAATCGCAGACCCATTTAAGTCCGGTTTCTTTCGCCAATTTGTATGCTCCTATCTGCAAAGAATGCGGGGGAGATGAGCTGAAGATGAGATCGGGAAGTTCCTCTTGAATTACCTTGAGCCCTTCTTTATGAATATATTTTATCCAGCCTGTTTTGGCATCCGGCACAAAAAAATTAGCCCTTATCCATTTGCTGGCTTTAATTTTAAATGTGTCCTTTTCATTTTTATTCAGCACAAATGTCGGTACATTTTCCTTTCCTGTTAAGCCGGCAACCGATTTGTAAAGATTCACGGGTTCAAATATTTTCGTCTTATAAACCCTGCATCCTGAAGGAATATCATCCAGCAGCGATTCATCGATATTTGGGTAATTGCCGTTTTCTACGGTAAGCACAACCGGCTGCCATCCGAATTCGGGAAGGTATTTTACAAACTTCAATACTCTTTGCACACCGGGTCCGCCCGAAGGAGGCCAATAATATGTAATTATTAATACTTTTTTCATTTAATCATCAATTTACTGATTTAATTGTAATATTTTTTCACAAATCCTGTGGTTTCTTTCCTGTTAAAAATTACTCTTCTTATAAAAGCATATATAAAACCTGTGCCGTAACCGATAATCTGGGTAGGAACAATTAACGGGATATATTTGCAAACCCGCATATCCTTGTATTTTACTCCTGCATGGATTGACATTATTATCAGCACAATTATCCCTGCAACTAAAATAGGAAGAAATATGCCTGGTAAGAATATTGTGAGAATTATTATTAACGCCGACATTAAAGTGCCGACAGCAGGAAAGAAGTGAACAGGTTCAAGCATTTTGTTATCAATTTTATAAAGATTAATACGAGCCACACCCCAGTTAAAAACCTGTTTAAAAAATTTTTTAACAGATATTCTTCTTTTATGATAAACAACCGCATCGGCTACTTTTATTACCGGTTCGCCTGTTTTTATTATCCTGTGGCTGAATTCGATATCCTGCCCGTGCCGGAGTTTATTCATACCGCCGATTTTTTTGTAAATATCGTTTCTAACGCCCATATTAAAACTGCGCGGATAATATTTGGAGATTTTTTTTTCCGAATGTCCCCGGATTCCGCCGGTTGTTATAAATGATGTCATCGAATAATCAATTGCTTTCTGGACGGGTGAAAAATCGGGCAGTACTGCATCGGGACCTCCGAAACCGGCAGGTTCCGAACTTTTCAAAGCTTTTTTATATGCCGAAAGCCAGTTTTTATCTGCAATACAGTCGCTGTCAATAAAAAGCAGATATTTGCCCTTGGCATTTTCCATTCCTAAATTTCGGGCCTCACCCGGACCTTTATGATTCTGCTTCAGGAAGTTAATTTTTAATCCGCTCTTGTTGATAAAACCTTTTATTATATCTTCGGTATTATCATCAGAGCCATCGTCAACAACTATTATTTCGAATTCCGAAAAATCTATTATCTGAGTTAATAAAGATTCCAGCAACTCCTTGATTTCATCTGCACGATTAAAAGTAGGAACAATAACCGAAAACAGAACTTCATAATTCATTTATAATTCGGTTCCTTATTTTTTATCCTTTATGCTGTATTCTTCGTCACTCTGAAAATTATGGACAAATGCTTCGCCAAGCAAACCAACTGAAAAGAATTGAATTCCTACAATCATAAGCAGCATCCCAAGAAACAGAAGCGGTCTGTTGCTGAGATGCATATCGTGAACCCACCATAAATATGCTAGCAATCCGTCAATAGCAAAACCGGTAATAAAAGATATTGCTCCTAAAAACCCGAATAAATGCATCGGTCTTTTAATATATCTTGTTGTAAAAAGTACAGTAATTAAATCAACAAAACCTTTAAAAAACCTGGAAATGCCAAACTTTGTTTTTCCGTAACGTCTCGGATGATGGTGCACAACAATCTCGGTTATCTTGTAACCTTCCCAATCGGCAAGAACAGGAATATATCTATGGAGTTCACCGTAAACTTTTATATCTTCAACAACTTCTTTGCGGTATGCTTTTAATCCGCAGTTAAAATCGTGTATTTTAATACCCGACATCAACCGCGTTACATAATTGAAAAATTTTGAAGATTGTCTTTTTATTATGGGATCGAACCTTTTCTTTTTCCAGCCCGAAACAAGATCAAATCCTTCTTCAAGTTTTTTTATCAGATTAGGAATTTCAATCGGGTCATCCTGTAAATCTGCATCCATTGTAATTATTGCATCGCCGGTTGCATTTTTAAAACCGACTTGCAAAGCTGCAGATTTTCCGTAATTTTTCCGGAAACTGATATAGCGTACGCGGTTATCATTTCTCGCAATTTCTTTAAT
Organism: uncultured Melioribacteraceae bacterium; assembly: GCA_964437215.1. Taxonomy (GTDB): domain Bacteria; phylum Bacteroidota; class Ignavibacteria; order Ignavibacteriales; family Melioribacteraceae; genus JAAYAN01. Next base: position 9,126 of record CAYTFZ010000007.1, read on the forward strand.
TACGCTTAAAGATTTATCGGTACTTCCGTCATCAACAAACAATATTTCAAAAGCAGGCATTCCTTGGGTAAAAACCTTTTTAATTTCATTGTATAAAGGACGCAAAGATTCTTCTTCATTAAGCAAAGGTACAAGTATAGTTACTTTGCTGAAATTTTTCTTTGAAGAAACAGTCGGCCTTCCGGCTGGATTTTTGCGCCTCTGATAGTAATTTCTTCTGTTTCTGTTCTGGCCGCTTTGTTTTGCTTCTGTGCCCGTACGTTTTTTATCTGGTTCAGTATTTTTTTCTGCTGGATTTTGCGGTTTATTTTCGGACAATGATTTTATCTCCTCATCAATTTTTTGAAATGCGCTATTGTTATTTTCTTTTTCCAATTTTTATGATGCTTATTATTTATTTTTACAGTTGCTAAAATTAAGTTAATATTGAACTAAAATCAATTATTGAGACAGAACTGAAATATGGGAAATATTGTTTTATGGACTTTAATACGGCTTGTTATTCTTATACCGGCGCTTTGGTATTATTCCGAGAACTATTCCGGAAGGTTCGATTGGGCTGTTTTAAGCATTTCTATTTATCTTATAATAATCCACCCGATAATAAGCGCATATAAAATTTTTGAAGAAAATAATAAAAAAGTTATCGAAGAATCGCTGTGCAGCAAGTGCAAACATTTCGACGAATCGGCTGTTCTTTGTATGAAATTTGATGAACATCCCAAAGAGAATTACATTCCCTGCGGTACTGAACATTTTGAAAAAAAGTGATTTCATCCTTTGGGAAGCGTAAAATAGAAAGTGCTGCCTTTTCCTTCAGCGCTTTCTGCCCAGATTTCTCCTTTATTCAGTTTAACAAAATCTTTACATAAAATAAGTCCTAACCCAGACGATTCTTCTCCTTCGGTACCCTTCCTTCCGGTTTTTTCCGAAATTTTGAAAAGCTTTTTAAGCAGCTGGCTGTTCATACCAATTCCGGTATCTTTTATTGATATTTCGATATATTTTTCATCCTTTTCCTTCGTTTCACAAGTAATTTTACCGTTTTTTTCGGTAAACTTAAGCGCATTGGCAATCAAGTTCCCGATTATCGAATTAACCATTCTTTCATCGGCAAATACTATTGTTTTCGTATCACTTTCATTTACAATTTCAATGTTTTTTTGTGCAGCTTTTTGAGAATGAATCAATATTGCGGAATTTATAGTATCCGAAATCGAAAACTTTATAGGATAATATTCTATTGTTCCCTTTTGAATCTGCGCCCATTCAAAAAGATTTCGCAGCAGGCTAAGCAAATTTTCGGCTGATTTATTCATTTCTTGGCTTATTTCCGAAATTTCCTCCCGCGAAAAATTGTTTTCTTTGTCCGATAAAATTTCTGTTAATCCTAAAAATCCTTGAAACGGACTTCGAAGATCGTGCGAAATTATTGAGAAGAATTTATCTTTTGTACTATTGGATTCCGCCAATTCTTCTGCATATTTTTTAAGCTGCATTTCCGCATTCTTTCTTTCTGTAATATCCAAATGCGTCCCTATCATTCTTAAGGGTTTTCCGCTTAAATCATATTCGGCAACCTTTCCTCTGTCAAGTATCCAAACCCAATTCCCGTTTTTATTTTTCATTCTTCCTTCAAATTCATATATGTCAGTTTTCCCTTCAAAATGTTTTTGAAGTAATTTATTAGATCTTTCTAAATCCTCGGGATGAATAATTTTTTCCCAAGTGGAAATGCTGACAGGCATGAGTTCTTCTAACTTGTAACCGCATATTTCTGCCCATCTTTCATTTATTATAAGTTTTCCGGTTTGAACTTCCCAATCCCATAATCCAGCACCCGAACCTTCTATAGCCAGTTTTAACTGCTCTTCGCTGTTTCTTAATGCCGCTTCCGATTTCAACGAATTCACTTTATTCCAGATAGAACTCATTAAAAGCTTAAGAGATTCAACATCCTGAGTTTCATAATCGGTTTCCTTGTTTGCCACACCTACAACAGCAACTATTTGTCCCGCTTGGAATACCGGAATTGTAAGGAATTTCATTAAAGGTGCGTGCCCTTCCGGATAACCTTTTTTTAACGGATTATCTGCTATAAAATCGTTTACTATAATTTCTTTTCTTTGCCTTATTGCTTCGCCCCAAATTCCTGTTTTATCCAGCTGATAAAGAGTCCGCGGTTCAGCAATTCTGCATTCTTTCATTACATCTTTCGACCATGTATTCAGTTCGAATTCCTTTTTTATCTCGTCGTAATGATAAATATATCCTATTTTACTGCTTGTAATTTTAATTGCCTCTTCTAATGCCAGATCTAAAAAATGCTGCACATTATTACTTTTATTTTGAAGAAGATGAATCAAGCTGCTCTGGCGTTCTGAATATTTTCTTAAAGTTTCCTGATTTTTTTTCTGAGCGGTAATATCTTCTTTTACTGCAACATAATGCGTAATTTTTCCTTCCTCATCCAGAACAGGCGAAATTGAAGCGAATTCCCAATAAAGTTCACCGTTTTTCTTTTTGTTGCATAATTCGCCGCGCCATTCTTTCCCCGAACTGATTGCTGCCCAAAGCTGCTTATATGTTTCGGATGAAGTTCTATCCGATTTTAATATTCGCGGATTTTGCCCTTTAGCTTCTTCTAAAGTATAACCGGTTACAGCAGTAAATTTAGGATTCACATATTCAATTTCGCCGTTTAAATTTGTAATTACAATTGAAGTTGGACTATGATCGACAGCGCGCGAAAGCTTCCGGGCTTGGTTTACAGCTTTGCTTTTTTCTGTTACATCAATTGCTATTACTCCAAGAAGTGTATCTTGTCCATCAGAGTTAATCGGGAATTTATGAATAAGCCATAATTTTTCGTCAAATATTTCTTCTATTTCTTGGGTTTTACCGCTTCCGATAATTCTTTTATCATCCTCTGCAATTTTTTTTGCAAATTCCGGAGGAACAATATCGTAGCTGGTTTTTTGAAGAACAGAACCGGGATCTAAATTAAGAAAAGTATTAAATCCTTGGTTTGTAAAAACAATTCTGCCTGATGAATCTTTTATATAAGCCAGACCGGGAAAATTATCCATAAACAATCGGAAAAGTTTTTCGCTATTTTCTTTTGATAAAAGGGCAGATTTGATTTCCGTGTATTTTTCTATAATTCTTCCTTTCAGCAGAAAAATGGAGGCTGCAGCAATTATCAGTATTGCTAAAGCAAAAATTAAAATGACTTTAATATAATTATATCCCCGCAACATATGATATGAATTGCTCTGCTTGTAACGTTTATCAAGCAGACTGGTAAAACCTGAAATGGACGACATTATCTGTTCTTTTAATTCGTTGTACTCTTCATTAAAAACTAAATTGCCGGATATACTTTTATCACTCTTGCTTTTTGCCTCATTCATAGCTTTAATTTCGGTAACAGCAAGCTTATTGGAATTATCAAGCGCACCCTTCAGCATTGCAAATTCGTTTGCAGGAAGATTTAATTCTTTTATTCGGTTAATAAAACGGATTTTCTTTCCGCTTTCATTTTCTGTTTTGCCTTCCCTAACGTTTATTACATTCCAGTATTTTTCTTCCCAAATGCTGTCGCCTGTTGCTATAAAATTCCTGCAGGAAGAAGTAAGTTCATCGGAACTTTGCTTAAGTTCTAAGGC
>CAYTFZ010000007.1:12893-56963 GCA_964437215.1 uncultured Melioribacteraceae bacterium
TAAAATTCCTGCAGGAAGAAGTAAGTTCATCGGAACTTTGCTTAAGTTCTAAGGCGATTAATTCTGCTTTGTTTTTATTTTCCTGGGTCAAAATAATCTGCTCATAATTCCCTAATAACTTAGTAAGCAAATAACCTAGAATTATCAGCGAAATTCCTAAAAAAGAAAAAAATACGATTGTTATGTTTTTAATTTTCATTTACTTATAGTTTTTAGCTTGAGTATTATCGAAGGGATAAGTTCGGAATTAAATACCTTTATTTGTGTAATCGGATAAACATCATAATTATTTCAAATCCGAAATAATCCGGTTCATTTCTTTTACGGCAAGATAAAACCGCGGTCCGGGGCGTGAAAATAAGTTTTGATCCAGAAAGAAAATGCTTTTATTTTTAACAGCATTTACACCTGCTAACTGAGGATAAATTTTTGAAATTGCTTCTTTATTATAATCATAATCGGGCAATAGAATAATATCCGGATTTCCTGTAAGCACTGATTCGATACTTAAAACCGGATAATTTTGAAGAGTTTTTTCGGCAAGGTTATTAAGGTTGCAAATATTCATCATTTCGTTGATAAATGTGTTTTTGCCGGCAGCAAATAAAGGTTTCAGACTTATCAAAAACAACGCATTTTTCTTTGTCTTTTCTGAATTACCTTTTTTAATTGAATCAATAACACCATTCCAAATTTTTATTTTTCGCAACGCAAAATCTTTTTTGCCGAATATTTCGGCAATATCAGTATAGCTTTTTTTTATCCCTTCAAAATTTCGGGGATTTGAAACAAAGACTTTAAAACCGAGCTTTATCAGTTTATCGTAATTGTTTTTGCTGTTTCCTTCAATTGTTACAAAAATTATATCCGGATTTATTTGCAATATTGCTTCAAAATCAGCATTCAGCAAATCGCCTACTTTTTTTACTTTTTTCGATTTTTCGGGATAATCGCAATATAACGTGTTTCCTACAAGCCGGTTGTCTTCTTCCAAATCAAAAATTATTTCGGTTATACTTGGTGCAAGACTTACGGCTTTTTCAGGGATTTTATCGAAATTAATTACAATGCCTAAATCGTCCTTTACGCTTATTGCAGCCTTTGATGTCTCTTTTTTCTCTTTAACAGCGCACGAAAAGAGAGAAATTGAAAGTAACACTATTAAAATTTTCAGTAAATTCATATTACTTCAGTTTTTGGTTTATGAAATATAGCAAGATTAAAGAAAATATTTTTTACTCTTTCCGAAATTCATTATATTTGCACCGCACTCTTAGCTCAGTTGGTAGAGCAATTGACTCTTAATCAATTGGTCGCGGGTTCGAGTCCCGCAGAGTGCACGATAAAAATAAACCCCGATGCAAGTCGGGGTTTTGTGTTTTAAAAATGCATTTATAAATATATTACTTCCCGTCTTAATATATTTTTATTTCATTCTGTCAACTCATTCAACAATTATTACTTCAAATAATTTTTATTTTTATATTTGCTTTAATGAACCGATAAAATTACGGAAACAATATGAAAAAAGTTTTTATACCGCTGATACTTGTAATTGCTTTTTCCAACATTTTTTGGCGCGCCAAACTTCCTGCCGAAGGGATGTATCCTCTTAGCGAAATTCAAAACATCGACCTCGTTTCGGCGGGATTAAAAATTGATCCTGCAAAAATTTATAATCCTTCGGGAATAAGTCTGATTGACGGACTGGTACAGATTGGCGGATGCACAGGCTCTTTCGTTTCTTCCGAAGGACTTATCCTTACAAACCATCATTGCGCTTTTTCGGGTATAAGCGCCGCCAGCACAGTTGAAAATAATTATTTGGAAAACGGATTTTACGCCGCCGAAAGGAAGGACGAAATTCCGGTTGCGGGTTACAAATGCCGGATTACAGAATCGTACGAAGATGTTACCGGAATTATTTTGAAAGTAATTGAAAACATTTCGGATTACGGTGAAAGAACGCGCTTAATCGAAAGGGAAATTTCAGAATTAGAAAAACAGGCTGCCGATCCCGAAAATTCTGTTGAAGCAGAAGTAGCTGAAATGTTTATGGGACAAAGTTACGTCCTGTTTAAATACAAAATAATTAAAGATATCCGGCTGGTTTTTGCTCCTCCCCGTTCCATAGGCGAATTCGGCGGAGAAACGGATAACTGGGTTTGGCCTCGCCATACAGGCGATTTTAGTTTTATGCGCGCATATGTTGCACCCGACGGCAGCGCTGCATCTTATTCTGAAGAAAACATTCCTTATAAACCCAAAAATTTCTTCAAGATAAATCCTAATGGAGCCGAAGAAAACGATTTTGTTTTTATACTCGGTTACCCGGGCAGAACATACCGGCATAATCCTTCGCAATTTATCAGTTTTCAGGAGCAGTATCAGCTTCCATATCTTTCGTCGCTTTACGACTGGATGATAAATAAATACGACGAAATTACTTCGGGTAATCCCGACTTAAAGCTTAAATTTTCTGCAACCGTAAAATCGCTTTCAAATGCTGCAAAAAACTATAAAGGCAAATTAAAAGGTCTGGACAATCTTGATTTGGCAGAAAAAAAACGTTCCGAGGAAAAACTGATTGAGAAAATGATTACAGAAAATCCAGATCTAAACGAAAAATATCAGGGACTTTTTAAAGAGATTGAACTTACTTACAAAGATTATTTTGGTTACGGACCTTCGCGTCTGTGGATAACGCAATTATTCAGAAATTCATCCATGGCCTATCTTGCCGACTTTATCTGGGAAAATGCTGAACAGGCTGAATTGCCGGACAGCCTCAGGAAAGAGAAATTCAAGGAAGAAAATCTGCAAAAAACACTTGCATCCACCGATTACGATTTTAATGAAATGAATATTCGTTTCGAAAAAGATTACCTCGATAAAATGCTGATGGATGCTTACAATAATGTTTTCAATATAAAAATAAACGCTGTTGCTGATTTTGAAAAACACGTTAAGATAAATGAATTTGTTAATCAATTGATTTCGAGCAATATACAGGACAAAGATTTTTTCTTTGAATTATGCTCAAAAAGTATTAGCGAACTTGAAGAACTTAGAAATCCGCTTCTCGATTTTATACTTAAAATCCGGAAGCAAAACAAAATGTTTAATGAAATGAACGAGAGAATTAACGGAGCATTAAATTCGTTAAACCCAAAACTTGTTGAAGCAAAAAAAATGTGGCAGAATAAATCCTTTATACCCGATGCAAACAGCACCTTGCGCTTGACTTACGGTTACATAAAAGGTTATTCTCCCGTAGATGCAGTTTACTATTCGCCATTTACAACACTCGAAGGAATAATTGAAAAAAGCAAATCCGGCGGAGATTATACGCTATATCCTAAGTTAAAAGAATTATACGATAAACAAAATTACGGAAATTATTATTCCGAAAAGGTGAAAGGACTTCCTGTAGCTATTTTGTACAACACAGATACAACAGGAGGGAATTCGGGTTCCCCGGTTCTTAATGCATATGGCGAAATAATAGGATTGAATTTCGACAGGGCTTTCGAGGCAACAATAAACGATTTTGCCTGGGATGATTCCTACAGCCGTTCTATAGGCGTTGATATCCGATATATCCTTTGGTTCACAGAAAAAGCAGGAAATGCTGAAAAACTTATTGACGAAATCACAAAACAACAGTGATTAAATCACATAATTAAATTTTTTTTTGCTTTATTTTTGTTCTTAAAGTTAATAGAATGAAATACGATAATATTCACACAAAAAAAAAGCGTGATAATTAATGGGTTCAATTCTCGAAGATTTAATTATAGAAAAAACATATCTTCTGGAAGACCTTATTGTAAACCCTCAGCAGGTCGTTAAACGATGCAAATTTATCGAGGATCTCTGTCAAAACTTCGATTTTCTCCCTGAAACTCATTTCGAATTTAAAGATGACCGGATAATCTACCGCCAGCAGAAAATTGCAAAGCAAAATTCCAATCATATGTCTTTTGAGGAAAAATACAGCTACCTTTATGAATTTGCTAAAGGATTGGATCAATTAACTAAAACAGGCTTTATTCACGGCGATATAAAAACAGCAAATGTCCTTTTTAATAAAGAGAAATTATGGCTTGTTGATCTTGAACCGGCCTTGAGACAAAGAAGACAGGGCAGAATTACTTTAATATATACACCTCCTTATATTTCACTGAGCGATTTAAAAAATGACAGACTAACTCATGAAACTGATAAAATAGGATTTTATTTTTTTGTTCAAAGATTTTTTGACCCAACATATAAATTAGAAAATGTTCATACGCTAATGAAAAAGCGCATTGAAGAAAATTTTGAACTTTTCACTATCCCCGAAAAACGTTTTCTTCTTAAATCTTTTGAAGAAATTTTAGATCATATTTATAAAAATTATTTTTTCTGAGTTATAATTCAACTAAGTGTTTGCGTTAAAAAGTAATTTCCTTTAAAGAACTTAAATTCTATTATCACAAAAATAGCCATTATTACAGGCAATATTATGTTTGAGCTTTCATTATTGGCTATTTTAGGTAATCCCGAATTATCCCGATTGAATAGGTAAGTTTCGGGTATGTATTGATTTTATTAATCGATTTATCCGGCTTGCTAAGCTTTAACTGGAGCTTTTAATTTTTTTTCTAATGGCGGATATGGGTAAAAAAACAATTACCATTAAAATCCCGCTTTGCTTTAAGCTGTCATTTTTTTAATTTAGTAATTGCTTTTTATTTTAACAGGATAAAAAAATCATAATGCAAAATATAAAAATTACTGCCGATTCGGACCTTACAAAGGTTGTTGATGTATTAAAACGTTCGCACGGTACTGTAGCAGAGGAATTTGAATTTACAAAAGAAAACAATCCATCGAATATGGCTTTTGTTGACTGTGAAACACTGAAAAAACAACTTAAAAAAGGTATTGAACTCTTTTTGTTCGAAGAAGAAAATGTTCCAATAGGCTGCGTTGCAATTGAAAAATCGCCTAACGGAACAGATACATTCTACATTGAAAAAGTTTCGGTCATTCCGGAAGAAAGAAGAAAAGGATACGGCGAACAAATTATGAAATTTGCCGAAGCAAGAATAAAAGAAAAAAGGGGGAAAAAAGTCTCGGTTGCTCTTATAGATAAAAATTACCGGCTAAAACACTGGTACGAGCAACTTGGTTATTGCGAAAGCGGAGTAAGAGATTTTCCCCATCTTCCGTTCCTTGTCTGTTTTATGGAAAAGAAGTTGTAGTTGAAATGTTGAAAGTCCTTTTACGGCCTGCACAAAAACAAGATTACATTTTTTTAAAAATTTTACTCTACAATGCTATATTTATTCCCGAAAGCATTGAACCGCTTCCTTTTTCAATTATCGATAATCCGCAAATTTCAAAATATATAAAAGGATGGAAAAGAAAAACCGATATTGGAATAATTGCAGAGACCGAAGAAGGTGCAATAGGAGGAATTTGGGCAAGATTTTTTAATAAATCCAATCAAGGTTACGGTTATATTTCTGATGATATCCCCGAATTAAGTATGTCTGTTCTCGAAGAATACCGAAATATTGGAATCGGTTCGGAATTGCTTATTTCCTTATTTAATGAATTGAGAAACAGAAAAATAGGGGAAGTTTCGTTAAGCGTCGATAAAAGAAACAAAGCTTTCAATTTTTATAAAAGGAATGGTTTTATAATATCCGAAGAGCATGATTATTCGGTAAAAATGATTAAGAAATTATGAATTTTTGCGCTAAAAAAACCGAGTACTCCGCAATCAGATTAATGAGGGAAAAATACCTTCAATCAATTCTGTATTCGCAGGAACTGTTTTTAGAATTTAAGATAAGATTCGGACAATATTTTCTTATCGAGGAAACTGATAATTCTATTGCCGGTTATGCAGTAACCGATTCCGAAAATGTTCTTCTGGAGTTTTATGTAGAAAATAAATACTTAGTTTTTTGTGAAGAAGTATTCGAAAACATTTTATCGCAGCTAAAGATAAAAAGTGTTTATTGTAAATCTTTCGACTCAATTCTGCTCAAATGCTGTTTTTCAAAATTGACTTATTATAAGCTTTCGGGGCATTTGTTTCGCGATTACCCGGGGGAACCTTGTCCGGTACCCGATTTAAATATGAGATCTGCCAATTCTGCCGATAAAGCTCTGCTTCTTTCAATAAATGATAATTTTTTTGAAAGCTGCGAAGAACTTGACTATTGGCTTACAGAAAATGCACTGTATATTTTTACAAATCCACAGGGAATTATCGGCTGCGGATTGCTTCATAAAATTAATGAATTTTATAATTATTACGATTTAGGAATGCTGGTAAATCCGGTTTTCCAAAAGAAAGGATACGGCACAAAAATAGTCAATCATCTTGTGAACTATTGCCATATAAATAATTGGAAACCCGTATGCGGCTGCGCTGCCGAAAATATTGCTTCCCGCAAAACCCTGGAAAAAGCAGGTTTTATTTCTAAACACTCAATAATTGAATTCAAGATATAAAAAGTTTTAATTTACGAAATTAAAAAAAGGGATGACTTATGAAATACATATCTATTTTATCTTTATTTCTTTTATTGATTATTAAACTCGGAGCTCAGCAAAATAATAATAAAATACGGGTAAACCAGATTGGCTATTTTACAAACAGTATAAAAACTGCTGTTTGCATTACCGATAAACCGGGTATTTTTCATATCAAAGCAAAAGACTCTTCAACAATTCTTTATTCAGGAAAATACAGTGAGCCCGAAGTATGGATTTATTCAAAAGAAAATGCAGCCGTTATTGATTTTTCGGATTTTAAAAATGAAGGCGAATTTGTAATTGAAATTCCAGGCTTTGGTGTATCTAATCCTTTTTGTATCGGAAAAAACATTTTTTCAGACGTATTTAAAGCCTCTTTGAAATCGTATTATTTTCAGCGGATGTCCACACCTATTGAAGAAAAATATGCCGGTAAATGGCACCGTACCGAAGGTCATCCCGATACAATTGTTTATGTGCACGAATCCGCAGCTTCGGTTAAAAGACCTGAGGGGACTGTCATTTCGGCTCCCAAAGGCTGGTACGATGCCGGCGATTATAATAAATACATTGTAAATTCCGGAATTTCAAGCTACACCCTTCTTGCAGCTTACGAACATTATCCTGAAATATTTGATACACTTGAAATTAATATCCCGGAGTCAGGGAACGGCATTCCTGATATTTTAAATGAAGTGAAATATAATATCGACTGGATGCTTGAAATGCAAGACCCTGATGACGGCGGAGTTTATCATAAACTTACAAACGCCTCATTTGATGGTGTAATTATGCCAGATGAAGCTGTCCAACCGCGATACGTTGTTCAAAAAACCACAGCTGCTGCTCTCAATTTTGCAGCCGTAACTGCCCAGGCATCGCGAATATATAAAAAATTCCTGCCCGATTTTTCCGAAAAATGCTTGAAAGCGGCAAAATCTGCATACAATTGGGCAATCCGCAATCCTCAAATTTTATATAATCAAAAAAAAATGAATGATTTATATAACCCCGACATCAATACCGGCGGATATGAAGATGAAAATGTTGAAGACGAATTTATGTGGGCCGAAGCCGAACTCTATATTTCGAGTGGCGATAAATTTTATCTTCGAACCAAAAATTGGCAGAAAATTAAAATTGCCGATACACCATCATGGAACAATGTTTACTTTTTAACTGCTTATTCCCTGCTGAAACACAATGTTCAGTTTTCTAACCCAGCTGATATGGAAATATTGAGAACAGCATTGCTTAGTAAAGCCGATAAACTTAGAAATGAATATTTAATATCTCCCTACAAAGTTACTATGGGTGAAACTCCCGGCGATTTTACTTGGGGTTCGAACGGTGTTGCGGCGAACCAGGGGATGCTATTACTGATGGCTTATTCAATTACTAAAGATTCAGGCTATTTAACAGCAGCTGCCGGTTCCTTGGATTATATTTGTGGAAAAAATGCAACAGGTTATTGTTTTATTACAGGATTCGGGACTAAATATCCAATGCATATTCATCACCGTCAAAGTGAGGCCGACAGCATTGCTGAGCCATTACCTGGTTTTCTGGCAGGCGGACCGCAAAATTTAATCCCCGATCAAACTGAATCTTATGTTGGAAAAGAACCGGCTACAAAATATCTTGATGTATTTCCTGCTTATTCTACAAATGAAATTGCAATTAATTGGAATGCCCCTTTGGTTTTTTTATTTGCCGGTCTGCAGCACAGCAACTGATAGCTTGAAATATTGCTCTTATAAAGCATTCTTCTAACGTTACAAAATGTGCTCTTGAAATTGAAAGAATTGTCCAGGAATCCGGGATTTTTCGGATTTACGATTTGTTACACGTTTATGCTATATGCAGGAATGGTTAATGATTATTTTAATCCCTTGGTTCAGGTATAAACAAATTAGTTTCAAAAATATTACTTTAAGTATTTTTTTAGATTGAAAATAATTCCTAAAAATAATCCTTTAATACTATTCCTAAAAATCATTGCGTTATATGTTGGAATAAATTTGTCAGTCCATAATTTATGAGTTTCAAAACCTGTCATAAAATTTATATAATTAATTTCCGGATGGTTGTAAATAAGTTTTATTTCATATTCTTGCAATAATTGGCCTGGTGATAGATGCGAATAGTTTTCGTTGTAAGCTATTTTTAAGGAATAAAACGTATTTTTATAAATAAATCCCAAATCACCCACAATATCAACATCACCTAACCGACCGATAATAATAAAAAAGTATGCTTCCGAATTTATATTTTTAATAAAATCTTTGTATAGATTAACCAATGTGATTTGTGATTTTATAGAGGTGTTCTCTCCAGCAGAACCTTTCCATCCGGAGTTCTCGAGTTCAAGGAATCTTTTAAATAACTCATTTTCTCCATTAAATAATCGTTCCGTTTCAAAATAAAGGGAGCTGCCTTCTTCAATTTTCCGTTTATATTTTTTAAGCTTTTTCCTCATATTTCGCGAAAACAGCGATTCAGCATCTACCCCCTTATCGATAAAAAGATAATCAATTCTGCCATAACGGTTTATAAATTTAAACTTAAAATTTGCAGCTGAAAATAAATTGTAGAAATTGCTGCATTCATAAATGTTTAATCCAATTAAAATATCCCAACTCTTCGGAAATTTTTTCTTTATCAGATCTAAAATACTGTTAATATCTTCAGTGCCGAATGTTTGATCAGCCGTTATAAAATCTCTATAATAGAAATGACCATGAATGGGCAATTCTAAAACCGGTGTTTTTATTATAAAATATTTCTTAAAAGTATGTTTTAATGGTAAAATAAATAGAGGACTGCTTTCTTTTAAAACAAGAATAAAATAAATATCTGAGTCAAACTTATCTATTGTATTAAAAAAAGATAGATACCATCCTGGTAAATGTGCAATGTTTGTTTCCGGATTTCGGGAATTAATTCCTTCCCAAATAGTATATATCTGTAACAGTCCAGACTTGCCTTTGAAAATTTCAATACTATAAGGGCTACTATAACCTTTTTTCATCTACCGAGAAATAATATTTTTATTTATTTATATAATCAATATAATATTTACATCCTCATAAAAAAAAGGCCCAATAAAAAAACTTAATTTTAATCTACTTGAACAAGTGACGAAGCAGAATCATCAAATACAATTTCTTTTACTTTTACTTTTATTACTCCGCGCTCTACCATTCCCAAAGCCATAGCTGCACCTTTCGAAATATCTATTTGCCTTCCTTGTATATAAGGTCCGCGGTCGTTTATTCTTACAAGAACGGTTTTATTGTTTCTGGGATTTGTAATTTCGAGTATCGTACCAAAAGGAAGATCACGATGTGCTGCTGTTAATGCGTATTGATCGTAAATTTCCCCGTTTGCAGTAAGTTTTCCATGAAATCCCGGTCCATACCAAGAGGCGCGCATTGTCCCCTTGTTTTTCAATTCAATTTTTTCTGTTTCAAAAAGCTCAGAGTTCAAAACTGGCTTTTCTGCAAGGAACAAATATGTGTTGCCGAAAATAACTTCGGAATTTTTTATTGCTAATATTGCAATGCTTGTAAACAGAAAAATTGACACTATTATTTTTATAAAATTTTTCAAAATTGACCTTTTGTTTGTTAAAAAATGATATTTACTGAAATCAGAAATATTTTAATATTTATGACTGTAAAAACTGGAAACAGAATTATTATGTAAATATACTCTGCCTGTTTGATGCTTGATTTGCCTTTTGTTAACAATTAAATCTGTTGTAATAATGTTAGGTGAAAGCAAATAGTTTATTTGAAGGGTGGTTGTCTCTGAAAGCATATAAATCTTTTTTATAACTCTTTCTAATACTAAAAAAGGAAATATTAAAGAATTATATAAATTCAGGGTTATATGTTTATTAATAATTTTCAATTAATTTTGTTTTTAATTTGTTAAAATTACAACACTAATTTGATTCTTTTTATAAATAATTGCAGTGATAATTATCACTGTTATTTTATTAAATTATTTCTTAAAAGTACTTTGCTAATATACAGATTTTAGATTTAAAGAACAAATTAGCTATTTAGTTATTATTGCTGTTATAACTTATTAATTTAGGTTTTATGACCTTTTTTATTTATTTTATTAGTATTTCGTTTTCCCGTAAACAAAGTTATTGTTAATTTACACGATATATAAAAAGATATTAAATATTTATGATAACAGTATTTCAAACTTATACCTGTAAAGAGAAATTTAACTGTGATTTTAATATTTGGGAAAAAATACCATTTGTAAAACAATACATCCCAATAATAAATGAAAGGAAGAATCTCTTAAAAACCGATTTTATTATTTCTCATAATCCGTTTTCAAGTTCTTCGATACAAGGTATATTAAATAAATGTAAAACTAAATACATTTTACTAATTCCCGGTACCGGAAGTATAAATTTACCGAAAGAAAACATTTCCAGATTTTTACAAATTGCAGAATACTCAAACTCGGGTATTATATATTCTGATTATTTAGTTAATGAGCAGGAGAATAATATTCTTCCTAATCCGCTTATTGATTATCAGAAGGGCAGTGTTCGCGACGATTTCGATTTCGGAAAAATGATAATGATTAACACGGAAGCCGCCAAAGCGGTATTTGAAAAAAATGATTATTTGTACGCTGGCTGGTACGATTTGCGTCTTCGAATATCCGAAAATTTTAAAATTCTTCGAATCCCTGAATTTTTATATTCTGTGAATAATATTTACGAAAATGATTTCAGCGAGCAGCACTTCGCATATGTTAATCCTAAAAACAGAGAAGCACAAATTGAATATGAAAAATGTGTTACCTCTTTTTTAAGAAGACAAAAAGCCTTGGTGAAAAAGAATAAAGAATCAATTAATTTTAGTATTAGTGATTTCCCGGCAGAATCCTCGGTGATTATTCCTGTGAAAAACCGTGTTAAAACAATTCAAGATGCAATTGATTCGGTTCTTAAGCAAAAAACTGATTTCAATTTTAACCTGATTATTGTTGATAACCACAGCAGTGACGGAACTTCGGAAAAGATTTCGCAAATTGCTGAAAATAATAAGCAAATAGTGCATATTATTCCTGAAGAAAAATATTTAAATATAGGCGGCTGCTGGAACAAAGCAATTTATTCGGAATTTTGCGGAAAATTTGCAGTTCAGCTCGATAGCGATGATTTATACATCGACGAAAATACTCTTCAAAAAATTGTTGCCAAATTTTATGAACTTAATTGTGCAATGGTAATAGGCAGCTATAAGTTAACTGATTTCGGATTAAAAGAAATTCCCCCTGGAATAATTGACCATAAAGAGTGGACTGATGATAACGGAGCAAACAATGCTTTGCGAATTAATGGATTAGGAGCGCCGCGTGCTTTTTATACCCCTGTTATTCGCGAAATCGGGTTCCCTGACGTGAGTTACGGTGAAGATTATTCTGTTGCTTTGCAAATATGCAGGGATTATAAAATCGGGAGGATATACGAGCCGATATATATTTGCCGAAGATGGGAAGGCAATACTGATGCTGGACTTAGCCAAGAAAAAATAAATAAAAACAATTATTATAAAGACTGGATACGGACGGTTGAATTTAATGTTAGGAAAAAAGAAAAAAACGAAATTTGAAAATAGAATTTTTAATGAAGATTCTTTAAATAATTCCATAAGCATGCCGGAAAAAATAAAATCATTATTCCGAAATCAGCTTAAAACTTGGAGCATGCTGCAAAACGGCGTTGAAAATCTTTCCCAAATTAAAATTAAAAAATTTATTATTGATGAAAGTGAAATTATTATCCAACTCAATCCCCAAAGGATAAAATCAACCACTGCCGAGATAAACAAAAAAAATAAAGATAACTCCGAATGTATTTTATGCATAGAGAAACTTCCTTCGGATCAAAAAGGACTTGTTCTGGACAAGCAGTTTCTAGTGCTTTGCAATCCTTACCCAATCTTTAATTGGCATTTTACCATAGTAAATATCGCTCATATTCCTCAGCAGATTTCAGATTATTTCCCTGAAATGTTAGACATTGCCAAATCAATTAGTCCCGATTTTTCTATATTTTACAACGGACCTCTTTGCGGAGCTTCCGTCCCCGATCATCTTCATTTTCAATTATGTGCACAAAATTTTGTCCCTTTAGAAAAAGAACACAACAAAAGTCTTGAAAAAGAGCAAATTCTCTTCACCGATAAAAATCTCTCTTTAACTTCATCAAATATTTCGGGAAGGAAATTTTTCACTTTTTCATCATCATCTAAAAATATTCTTTCGGATTCTTTTAATTATTTTTATGACGTCTTTGCCGGGATTAACATTTCTGCAGATGAACCGAAGATGAACATCTTTTGCTGGTATGAAAAAAACAAATGGATTATAAAAATATTCCCACGACAAAATCACAGACCTTCCCAATATTATTATGAAGATGACAGGAAATTAGTTGTAAGTCCGGCTTCTGTTGATCTTTGCGGAATTATGGTAACGCCTTCGGAAGAAACTTTTTTAAAAATTACGGCTGATGACATTAATGATATTTTTAAGCAGTCAAGCCTTTCGAATGAATACTTTGAATACCTTTTACATAAAATGAAAAACCGTTTGAAATAATTACAACGCTTTGATTGTTATAACACTTATATCATCATCAAATTTATTATTTGTATAACTAGAAATTTTTTCCTTAACAATTTCTACCGGATCTTGCGTTTCTTTAATTGTTTCTAAAACTTTTTTTATTCCAGTTTCGCTGAATGAAACTCCTTCCGGATTCCGGCTGTCTGTAAGACCGTCGGTAAACATAATTACAAATTCACCTTTTTTTAATTCAATTTCAATATCGGAATAACTGCTCTCCTCCGAAAAACCCAGTAAAAGTCCATTTGATTGAACACTTTTTACTTCCCCTTTGGATGACCTGTATAGAACAGGTAAATCCCCTGCTCCGGCATATTTTATTATTTTACTATTTTCATCAACAACTATTAGCGATAGTGTTGTAAACACTTCCGATATTCTTTCGTCGTTATGAACTGCTTTATTAACCTCTTCCAGAATGCTGCTGGGCGAATTCCCCTTATTTGCCTGCACGGCAATTCTTATAGCGCTTCGGACGTATCCTGCGTAGGCTACAGCAAAATACCAGGCTCCCCAGCGCTTTCCCATAACATCACCAAGAACTACGGCATATCTTGTATCATCAATTCTTATATAGTCTAAAAAATCACCGCCAGGAATATTTTCGAAAGGATTATGCCAATGCTTAATAAAAAATCCATTTACTTCGGGATATTCATCGGGCACAACCTTAGTAGCCATATTATCCACAGCTTTGTTAATTTCGCCAACTACTTTTTCGCGTTCTTTCCCTAAGCTTTTTAATATTGCGCTTATTTTTGCTATTACAATTTTAGGACTTGCCGTTTTAATAATATAATCTTCAATTCCTAGGTCATATCCGCCCAATATGTCATCCTCTTCGCCTTTTGCTGTGAGAAAAACAAAAGGAATTGCTTTAAGATCATTATCGGTAAGAAGATTTTTCCTGAATTCAAATCCATCCATTTCAGGCATCATAATATCGCTTATTATAATATCGGGAACTATTTTCTTCGCCATTATTAGTCCTTCTTTACCGTTTATTGCATGATCGCAATTATAACCGGCTTTTACAAGATAAAGACTGAAAAGGCGCGCAATATTCTGCTCATCTTCTACAAGTAATACTTTAAATTTTTCAGAATTTTCGTTAGCCATAAGAATCAGTATTATTTATTATCAATTGTCGAAATATTTTAGTTTCTTTTTATATTTTTAAATCACAATCATTTTATTGTTATTTAGGAACTTCAATATTATATTTTTCAATCAGTCTGTAAAGTGTTGCCCTGCCTATCTGGAGCTGTTTTGCCGCTTCAACAATATTCGATTCGGTAATTTTTAATGCATGTTTAATTGCTTCCGATTTAAGAACTTCAAATGGAATTACAGGTGAATTTTCACTAAACATATTTTCGGCAGAATCCGGATAAATCCTCGGCTCATTAATTTTCATTTCTGCCGGCAGTTCGCTTTCAGTTATTTCATCGCTATCAGCTAATATTATACATCTCTCTATAGTATTTTCTAGTTCACGGATATTTCCTGGCCAGCTGAAATTGTAGAATAATTTTAATGATTTCTGATTAAGTCCTTTAATATTTCTGTTTAGCTTTTTATTAAATTTATCAATAAAATATTCAATAAGAGGCAATATATCGCTTCTTCTTTCACGCAGCGGAGGAATATATATCGGGAAAGAGTTGAGCCTGTAGAATAAATCTTCCCTGAATTTCTTTTCTTCAACTTCTTTTTTAAGGTCTCTGTTTGTAGCAGAAATTATTCTTACATCCGATTTAATAAGTTCATTTCCACCAACTCTTTCAAATTCTTTATGCTGAATAACGCGCAATATTTTTGCCTGAACAGACATCTCAAGTTCGCCTATCTCGTCAAGAAATATTGTTCCGCCGTTGGCAAGTTCAAATTTCCCTTCCTTTGTTTTAATTGCGCTTGTGAATGACCCTTTTTCGTGTCCAAACAACTCGCTTTCAAGCAGCTCGCGCGGAATGGATGCACAATTTACTACAACAAGAGGGGAATCTTTGCGGTTTCCGTTATAATGAATTGCTCTTGCAACCAATTCTTTTCCGGTGCCGCTTTCGCCGTGAATCAGGACTGTAATATCATTATCCAACACCTTGGATACCATTCTGAAAACATCCTGCATTTTTGAATCTTTCGAAATTATATTGTCGAAAGAATATTCTTTCTTATTTGTTTCTTTTAGAAGATTAATTTCACTTATCAGTTCGTAATTTTTCAACGCATTTTTTATTGCCGGCTCCAAACGGTTTGAATCTATCGGCTTTGGGAAATAATCGTAAGCGCCTAATCTTATCGACTCAAGCGCTACATCAACACTTCCTTGCGCCGAAAGCATTATTACCGGTAAATCCGGTTTTTTCGATTTTATTTTTTTCAGAATTTCAATACCGCTTTCATCGGGCAGCATTATATCAAGCAAAATTAAGGACGGATTATCGAATAAGGAATTTAATGCATCAAGCCCGTTATCGAAAGTTTTAATATTATATCCCCATTTCTCTTTCACCCAAAACGATAATAATTTAAGAATCGAAGGTTCGTCATCAACAATAAAAATTAAATTTTCCAAATCTTATTCTTCCTATTTTTTTGGTAAGCGGATAATAAATGATGATCCTTTGTTTACTTCGCTTTTAACTCTTATAATTCCCTTGTGCATATCTATAATTTGTTTGGCAGTTACAAGTCCGAATCCCGACGAAGGATTTTGGTAATTTGCTTGAATTTTGCTGAATTTCTGGAAAAGTTTTGGAATTTCAGTTTCGGCTATTCCAATTCCAGTATCAATAATTATAACCTCAAACTCATTTAAGAAATCTTTTACTATTACATTTACCCTGCCGCCCTTACTATTAAATTTAATTGAATTAGATAATATTATACCGAATGCTTTTTTTATTTTCTCTTTATCTGCAGATATTAAGATTTCGGCTTCAGGAATTTCGGTATTTACCCGGATTTCTTTCTTATCAGCCTGAGGGATATATTCTTTAATTAAATCTTTAATAAATAAAACCAAATCGAATTCCTCAGCTACTAAAGCATCTTCAAGATTTTCGAGTTTTGAAAAATCTAAAATATCATTAACAAGTTTGGCAAGTCTTTTTCCTTCATTTAAAATAATTGAACTGAATTCTTGTATCATTTCATGCGGAAGTGTGTTATCGCTGTTTATTGTTTCGGCAAACCCAACTATTGAAGCAAGCGGAGTCCGTAATTCGTGGGAAATATTCGATATAAACTCATTTTTTAATTTGTTAATTTCTTCAATAACATTTACCTGTTCGCGGGCTCTGTCTTTTTCAATTGATATAAGTCTGTTTGATTCTATTAACTTCGAATTCAGCCTGTTAATTTTTTCTTCCAGAATTTTAATTTTCGATAAATCTTTAGCAAATCCTAAAAAACCAGTAACTCTATTATTTGAATAAACAGGATTTCCAAAAATCTGAAATACAGTTTTATTTGAATAACAATCAATCAGATTAGCTTCGAAAGGCAGATGTTTTCGCGAGGAAAGAATATTTTGAAATGTAAGGGCTATTTCAGCTTTATCATCATCACTTACAAATTCCAAAAAATGCTTTCCTATCATTTCTTCCGCTTTATAACCCAGTAAATGCGCTCCGTTTGTGTTTACAGCTTGAAAATATCCGTTTTTATTTAAGAAAAAAGCAAGATTATCGTATGCTTCAACTAATTGGGAAAATTTTTCTGTAAATTCATCCTCGTTACCTGAGTTGTTTTTTTCCGGAAAGAAAAAATCGATTACTAAATCGTCCTCTTTAATTAAATGCGAAGTAACTTTAAAAACAGTTCCATCATTCCTTTTTACAAAAATCCTTTCGGATTTCTCTTCAGCAACTGCTTCCGGAACAAATTTTCCAGATGTATCAGATGATCCTGTATCAAAAACATTTAAATAATACTCATTTATGTTTTTAAATATTTCATAATTTGAATTTAAGAAACCGGCAGCTTCCGAATTTCCGTATATAAAGCGCCCTGATGTATCTTTGATAATTACAGGAATGCCAATATAATCAGCAAATTTATTCTTTTCGGATTGTAATAAGAATTGTCCGTAAAAATTTAATTCATCTCGATATTTTCCGGCAGTTTCTTCAAATTTAACCTTATCTGGAATTTTGTCATTCTTAAATAATCCATAAACAAAATCTTTACTTTCAATAAAAATAAAATTCCCTGTTTTCTGAAAAATAAAATCTGTTAAAAAAGTTTCCCCCTTTTTATAACCGGAAGATCGGAAGAATGAGTCGGGAAATCCAGCAAGACAAACTAACCCATTTGTAATTTTGTTGAAAAATATTATCCCGTCAGTTGAAGTTTCAACAAGTATTCGGCTTAAAATATTATAAAAGTGGTTTTTCATAATCCGGTTTTCACACAAATAATACATTTAAATATAAATATTATTACCCTAAAAATATCTTATTATTATTATCATTTTACAAGATAATCGTAAGATTTTTACCCGAACTTTTTAAGTTTTGTTTGTTATGTTTGTACAAAAGATTTTAAAGGATAGTACGTGATTAAAAAAAGACCCGAATTGCTTGCCCCTGCTGGTAATATGAAAATGATTTGGGCTGCAATAAATAATGGCGCCGATGCTGTTTACTTTGGACTTGAAAGTTTGAATATGAGAGCAAAAGCAAATAATTTTTCTTTAGAAAACCTTGATGAAATTGTAAAAATATGCCACAATAATAATGTAGCTGCTCATTTAACAATAAATTCAATTATATATCAAAATGAAATAGCCGAACTTGACCGATACCTGAAGAAGGCAAAAGAAGCCGAAATTGATATGATTATCTGCTGGGATATGGCTGTAATTTCAAAATGTATCGAATACAAAATCCCTTTCTGCATCAGCACACAGGCATCGGTATCTAATTCTGCGGCAGCTCGATTTTTTAAAAATTTAGGAGCTAAAAGAATTGTTTTGGCACGCGAATGCACACTCGAAAATATTATTGAAATAAAACAAAATGTTGATATTGAAATCGAAACTTTTATTCATGGAGCAATGTGTCTTGCAATAAGCGGAAGATGTTTGTTAAGCCACCATGCTTTCGGAAAAAGCGCTAACAGAGGCGAATGCATTCAGCCTTGCCGTCGAGAATATGAGATAATCGATAAAGACGATAATTATTCTCTTGTGCTTGGTAACGACTATGTTTTATCTCCGAATGATCTTTGCTCCATTGGATTTATAGACAAGCTAATTGATGCAAATATTGATTCCTTTAAAATTGAAGGCAGAAAAAGAAGTCCCGAATATGTAGCCAAAGTTGTTTCAGTCTATAAAGAATCTATAAATCTTCATTTAGCAGGCCAGCTTACGGAAGAACGAAAGAATGAATTTGAAAATGAATTACAAAAAGTTTACAACAGAGGGTTTTCATCAGGTTTTTATTTCGGAAAACCTGCAAGCGACAAATATGCTAAAAAATACGGCAGTGAAGCTACAACGCGAAAAGAATATTCCGCTAAAGTTATTAATTATTTTAAAAAGACAAACATTGCTCATATTAAAATTGAAAGCAAAGGAATTAAAAGCGGAGAAATAATATATATAATCGGAAACACTACCGGTGCAATTGAATTAAAATTACCTCAGTTAAAAAAGGACGATCAATTTATTAGTGAAGCTAATAAAGGTGACGAAGTTACTTTTTATTGCAGTAATATTTTGAAACCGGGCGATGAAATTTATAAAATTATTTCGCTACAGCCGCAGTAAATCCTTTTTTTGCTTCTCTAAAACTTTTAAAAATAGGGAACACTTTATCCATGCGGGTCAGCACAAATATTGATGAAGGGGCATCCTTGCTTACAACAAGCCTTAATTGTCCTTCATTTTTTGAAAGCATCTTCAGCGAGGCAACTAAAACACCTAGGAAAGTTGAATCAATAAATTGAGTATGGGATAAATCGACAATTATATTCTTTTCCCCATTTTCAATTACATTTGATAAAAATTGTTTAAACCCAACAGCATCTTCAATAGTTGCACGGTTTAGGAAAACAGTAACTGTACTGTAATTTTTTGACTTTGCTACTTCGTAAACCATCTCACATCCAATTTTTTTAACTATATTATCGGAAATTTTTAACTTAGTTAAATGTAAACAACATTATTTTTTTTTGATGTGATTTAAATTTTAATTGGGATAACTTTTTATAAATTTTCAGTCATATTTGTACTAAAACTTTCAACAGCTTCATCCAAGTCAGTAAATATTTTAAATACTTTATCCATTCTTGTTTGACCAAAAATAACTGAATGCGCCTGATTATCATATACAAGTTTTAAATCACCGCCTGCTGCCATCACTTTTTTTAATGAAGCAACCAAGGCACCTAAAAATGTTGAATCAATAAAATCGCATGGACTGAGGTCAACAATTATTTTTGTAGCACCAGCTTCAATTTCACCCATAATATATTCTTTGAATTTTAAGGCTTTGTCTAAAGTAGCCCTGCTTAAAAATATAGTTATTATTGTTACATCATTTCGGTGTTTCGTTTCGTATGCCATGTATTTTCCTAATTAATCAACATTCAACTTAAATAATTATCTTGAATTACTCTTTAAAGCTGGTAATTGCCTCATTTAAGTCTTGATAAATTTTAAATATTTTATCCATTCCGGCAATTATGAAAAGCATTGATATCATTTTCTGATTACATACTAACCGTAATTCGCCTTTTTTAGCTGTTATTTTTTTCAGAGAAGCAACCAAGGCTCCTAAAAATGTGGAATCTATATAATCCGTTTCACTTAGGTCAACAATAATTTTCTTTGCATTTGTATTTATTGTTGTCATCATATATTCCTTAAATTCCAAAGCATCTTCAACGGTACTTGTATCCAGGTTTACTGAAATAATTGTAATATCTGAATACATAGATTTATTGAATTTTGCATTTTTACTTCCGCTGAATGAGAATTCTTCGATGTTTAATTCTTCAAGTTCTTTCTGCAGTGCAAGACGTGCTTCTTCTTTATCTATTTCAGGTGAATGGACTTCAACTTCCGGTTCCTTTTCAATTACAACAGGCACTTCTTCTTTTGGAGCAACACTTTTTGGTTTTTCTAATTCAGGTTTAATTTTCGGAATTTCAATTTTTAGATCAGTTTCAACTTCCTTTTTGTTTATAAAATCATCTTTCGAAAAGTCTTCTTTTTCTTCACTTTCAAAAGATGATGTCGAAAACTCAACAACTTCCGATGAGCCGGTAAAAAATTCTTCCGATTCAGCCGTTTCAATTTCATCTTCTATAACAGATTGAGCAATTTCTTCTTCCTGAATTTCTTCTGCTTCGGATTCAACTTTAGTTTCTTCTGGTTCTTCTTCAATAACTGGTTGACTTTCTTCAACCGGAATTGGTTTAACAGGTTTTTCTTCAACAACTGGAACAGCTATATCAAGAGTGTCTGAGTAAAAATCAGGTATCGAAGCATCTTCTGTAGCTCCAAAATAATCACCATATCCAACATCGTTTGATATTGTATAAATTGTATCAACTTTTAAGTCCAAGCCAGACTCATCAGTTACTTCAGGTAATTCTAACGCCTTTTCTTCATTTTTTTCAACTTTATTTTCTACAACTGGTTTTTCTTTAGGAATAAAAGATTCTGCTTTCTTTATTTCAGGAAGTTTCAATTCTGGTTTTTTAACTTCCTCTTCTTCCTCAACTTCCGGTAAAAGTTTATGTGTAGATAAAGGCTTTTTCCTTATAAACAAAGGAGCTGGTTTATGTTCTTCTTTCTCTTCAAATTTTTCCGAAGATTTAAGTTCTTCTTTTTCTTCTTCAGCTTCTTTTTCTTTATTTTGCAAAAATTTAAAAGTCTTTAAAATTTTAGAATCTGACGATTCTTTTGGGGATTCAATTGATTCTGCAACCGGAGCTATTTCTTCCGGTTCAATTTCATCTTCTTCTCCTTTGGACTTAAATTTCAACTTGGCTTTTGGTTTTTCATCCGATTTTGCAAATCGAGATGAAATTTCGTATCGCCTTCCGTGTTGTGTCTGATTATGAAATTTCATAATGTTACTCGTGTTTTCTGAAATATTATTTCAATACCTAACAATAAGTATTACCTTTATTAATATTCGAAAAATGCTAAAAAAATTAAACCTAAATTTATGAAAAAAACTTATTCTAAAACACTTTTAATGTTGATTTACATTTTTTTTTCTATGTCATAAATCAATTGCTTAACAGTTTATCAATTTGCTTAATCAATTGTTGATTTATTTTTTTTAATTCAAAAAAATATTAACACCTTTAACAATAAATAATTTACGTACTAAAAGCAATGTTACAATAACCTCATTATTAAACAAGTGACGATAATCATAATCAGCCAACTTACTGTGATTCTTTAAGATATTGTATTTATCTGTCAAGTAATAGTTTTTCAGGGTCTATTATTATTATCAGTTCTTCGTCAAGTTTAGCAACCCCTGTTATATATTCTGTTTTAACATTAACCGTAAACTCATTTGGAGATGATATTATTGAACTGTTTATCCTAATTACTTCCCGAACTTCATCAACAATAAATCCTATAGACATTTCTTCAATTTCTATAATTATAATTCTGGTTCTATTGTCCTTTTGTTTTGTTGGCATACCTATTTTTATTCTTAAATTTACAACCGGCAGAACTGCTCCTCGTAAATTTATTACACCTTCAATATATTTTGGTGCGTTAGGAACCCTTGTAATTTCGGACATACGGTTTATTTCTTGTATCTTGTCAATAGCAACACCATAATGTTCATCTCCAAGAATAAAACCGACTATTTGTATTTCTTCGTCTTTAATTTTTTTTTCAGATTCGCTGGCTTTTTCGTTATTGATCTGCTTAGCTGCTTTTACTTCCGGGTCGGTTGATTTGGGAATTACTTCCTCAACTTGTTTATCAGTTTGAGCAATCGGTATTTTCGCCTTTGGTATCGTATTTTCCAGGGATTCTATTGTATTCTGATCATCTTCATAATCAACTGCATCTTCTATTTCTCCAGCTTTTTCTATTATTCCTGCTTCCAATTCTGCCAGTAATTTTTTCCGTAATATTTCAGCAGGGTCTTCAGAAGGTTTATAAGAAATAATTTCTATGTTTTCTTGTTCATTTATTTTAGTTACTTCAGAAAGATTTTCATTTTCTGTAACTTCTTCCTCAACTTCAAATACTTTTTCAGATTCATCTATTTTAGAACCTTCCGCCTTATCAGCTTCTTTATTTTCATCCTTATTAGAAGCTTGTTTTTGCATCTCCCGCAGTTTAAGAATATTTATCATTTTTATTCTTCCTTATTAAGCTGGTCCTGAAAATATAAAATTGATTGGGCCGCCTGTTTAACAATATCTTTATTTACTTTTTTCATTTCTTTCGACATTGCCGCCATCATTGCAAAAGAAGCAAGATGATTAGCCGGACGCGGATATCCTTTTGTAAGTTTATGAATATAATTGCACGCTTCCTTTTCAAATATTTTTCCGTCATTGCCTCCGGCAACTTTTAACCTGTGAATCAGATAATTTTCCAATTCATCTTCACTTAATGCTTCGAGATTTATTGTAAATCGTATTCTCTGCAAAAATGCCCTGTAATGCTTTCTTTTCAATTTGGTTGCTAATTCCGGCTGTCCTAATAAAATTATTGAAAGAAGATTGGAATCATCAGTCTGGTAATTGCTTAAAAGGCGTAATTCCTCAAAAACTTTTGATCCCGGAATTGACTGTGCTTCATCTATAATTACAATCGGAAATTTTTTATCGAGATATAATTCTACAAGTCCTTCGTGCAATGCAGATATAACCGCAGATTTTGTTTTAGGCGCTTCGGCTTCGAATAACTGAGTATAAATCTCCCGTAATAGCTGAGTAACTGATAGCGTCGGATTAATTATCCACGCTATTTTATATTCATCATTTTTCACTAAATCTATAATATACCGGCTGATCACTGTCTTACCCGAACCGACTTCACCTATTATTAAACCAAATTCGCGCTGCTCGAGTGCCATTTTCATCCATTCTATTGCCATAGAATGAGGTGTGCTTAAAAATAAATAACGAGGATCGGGCGTTATTCCAAAAGGATTTTCTTTAAGTCCGAAGTATTGCCAATACATATTTTACTCGATTATTTAAAGGTTTTTATTTCAAATCAAATTCAATGCCTATAATCGTACGAAAAATTTTTTTTTAAATAAATACAGTTCGGCTTATATTAACGTCATAAAATAATCAAATAACAGTTAATTTGAAAACAGTTTTTATTATACCGCCATTTTCGCAGATTAATACGGTTTATCCTTCAGTAACTTTTCTTTCGGGTTTTTTGCAAACCGAAGGATACGAATCATATTGCTGCGATCTTTCTTTAAACGTTACCCTCTCATTATTTTCTTCGCAGGGGTTGAAAAGGATTTTCAAAGAAGCCGAAAATTCGAAAATTTTATCCGATGATGATAAAAGAATTTTACAGCTGAGCGGAAAATATATTTCCGTAATTGACTCGGTAATCACCTTTATGCAAGGTAAAAACCGCAATTTTGCTTATCGTTTGATTCAGGATAATTTTCTGCCTCAGGGTCCTGCTTTTTCGGAAAGTATAAACGAAGGTTTTTTTTTCGGAAGCTTTTCGCAGGAAGAAAAAGCTAAATTTTACTGTTCCAAATTGCTTGAAGATCTTTCAAGATTTATTCAAAGTACAATAAATCCTCATTTCGGATTAAGCAGGTATGCAGAAAAAATTGCTGTAAGCGCTCCGGAATTCCATCCCTTTGAAGAATATCTTTCGAGTAAAAAAAATATTTTGGATTTAATTATTGAAGAGGAGACCGAAAAAATTATTGCGAAATTCAAACCTGATATTTTGGGATATTCAATTCCTTTTCCGGGCAATTTACTTGGGGCTCTTGTCTCTTCAAATTGGGTTAGAACAAACTTTCCGGAAATTAAAATTATTTATGGAGGCGGTTATATAAATACTGAATTAAGAAGTTTGAAAGATACAGGTATTTTCAGATATACCGATTTTATTACGTACGACGACGGTGAAATTCCTGCAAAAAGAATTATTCAATTTCTGTCAGGGAAAATCAAGAAAAATGAACTTGTAAGAACAGCTGTGGCTGAAGGCGGGAAAGTAAAATATATAAATCAGGACAGCACTGAAAATGTTAGATTTAATGATTTGCCGAATCCTTCGATAAAAGGTTTGGAGCCGGATAAATACATTTCGGTAACCGAAATTTTAAATCCGATGCTGAATTTATGGACTGACGGTTATTCGAATAAATTAGCTGCTGCTCATGGTTGCTATTGGCATAAATGTAATTTTTGCGATGTTTCACTCGATTACATAAACAGGTACGATTGCGCCGACGCTGCAACCATAGCAGACCGGATGGAAATAATGATGAAAGAATCCGGGAGCAATACTTTCCATTTTACCGACGAAGCTGCACCGCCGGCTTTATTGAAAGCTCTTTCTTTTGAGATACTTAAAAGAAAACTTACCGTAAGCTGGTGGGGAAATATCAGGTTTGAAAAATACTTTGATTACGATCTTTGCCGGCTTTTAGCAGAGTCGGGTTGCATTGCAGTGAGTGGCGGACTGGAAATTGCGGATGACAGAATTCTTAAACTTATAAATAAAGGCGTAACAACCTTACAAGTTGCCGAAAGCTGCAACAATTTCAGAAAGGCCGGTATTTTTGTGCACGCATACCTGATGTACGGATTTCCAGGACAAACCGACAAAGACACAATTAATAGTCTGGAATTAGTAAGACAATTTTTTGAACTTGATATTATAAACTCTGCATTCTGGCATCGCTTTGCTTTAACAATTAACAGTCCGGTAGCAAAAAATCCCGAAAAATTTAATATTAAAATCACATCGGGACTTAACAATCCGTTTGCAAACAACGAACTTTCATTTACTGATCTTTCCGGTAACAATCCCGCTGTTTTTTCAAAAGGACTCAACAAATCACTTTATAATTATCTTCACAAAAATTTAATAAACGAAGATCTGAAAATCTGGTTCGATTTTCCTGTTCCTAAAACAGATATACCCAAAAATTATGTAAAAAATCATTTAAAAAATTGCAAACCGAAAAATCCGCAAAATGCAAAATGTGTCTGGTCAGGTTCAATCCCCGAAATTGTTAAAACTAATTCGGTAAATGCAAAAGTCACAGTACATTCTTCGGCATCGATAGGCGAGTGGAAAACAAATTATGCAACAGCATTATGGATTAAAAATCTTGCTGAAAAATCAATTATAAAAGAATCCGGTGAATTACCATTATTCAGTGAATTCATTGACATTTTTCCGGGTGGTGAAATAGAATTTAAACCGTTTAGCCAGAAAAATATCTGGAAAGAAATACGCGATAATTTTTTAATTTTTGTTTAGCTTACTGAAAGCATTCTTTCAATAGAAATACGGGCTTTATCTGCAATATTTTCAGGGACTTTCACTTCGAACTCGTCATTCTGCAGCGAATTGTAAAGCTTTTCCAGCGTTATCATTTTCATATATTCGCAAACAGAATTTTCGCTTGCAGGATAAAAAGATTTTGATGGGTTTTCCTTTTTCATCCGGTGCAAAATACCTACTTCGGTAGCAATTAAAAATTCATTTGAATCAGATTCATTAGTATATCGGAGCATTCCTTCGGTAGAAAATATTTTCAAATTCTTGCAATCGGAATAGACAAGCGATTTCAACATACACGACGAAGAACAACCGCATTCCGGATGTATCAACACTTCGGCATCGGGATATTTTTTCTGAGCTTCACCAAGCTCCAGCTCGCCTATTTTTTCGTGAACGTGGCAAAACCCGTTCCAAAGGACAATATCTCTTCCGGTAACAGCTTTCACATAATTGCCTAAAAATTTATCGGGCAGAAAAAGGATTTTTTTATCTGAAGGAATTGACTCGACAACTTTAACAGCGTTCGAACTTGTACAGCAGTAATCAGTTTCGGCTTTAACTTCTGCAGTTGTGTTTATGTAAGAAACAACTACCGCGCCGGGATTCTCTTCTTTCCATTTTATTAATTGTGCTGCATTTATTGTATCGGCAAGCGAACAGCCGGCTTCTGTATCAGGGATTAAAACTCTTTTATCAGGCGAAATAATAGAAGCTGTTTCAGCCATAAAATGAACTCCGCAAAAAACAATAACATCGGCTTCCGTTTTTGCTGCCATTTGAGATAATCCCAGCGAATCGCCTACAAAATCGGCAATATCCTGTATTTCGGGTATTTGATAATTGTGTGCAAGAATTACTGCATTTCTATTTTTTTTCAATCTGTTTATTCGATCAACAATATTCAAATCCAATTTCCTTTAATTTTAGTTACAAATTTAATGAATGAAATTTTAATTTTTCCGGTCAATAAATTTTTCCTGAAAAGTTAAAGTATATCATTTTATATACTGCCCTATATCCAAAGCTTTAACCGAATGAGTTAAAGAACCGATTGAAATATAATCAACTCCGGCAGCGGCAACTTCGCGTACTCTTTCAAGCGTCATATTACCCGATGCTTCCAAAGGTATTTTTCCGCCGGCAATTTTTACTGCTTTAATGGTTGTTGCTATATCCATATTATCCAGCATTATAATATCAACATTACAATTTAAAGCTTCTTCAACTTCATTAAGATTAGAAGTCTCTACTTCTATTTTTAGTTTTTTGGGCATTGATTTTCGAACCTGTTCAACAGCTTTTGTAATTCCTCCGGCTATTTTTATATGATTATCTTTAAGCATTATCATATCAAAAAGTCCGATACGATGATTTGTGCCTCCGCCTGCTTTTACGGAATACTTGTCAAGAAGCCGTAAGCCTGGGACAGTTTTACGGGTATCCAGAATTTTTGTTTTATAAGGTTTAACAGCTTCAACAAATTGCGAAGTTTGAGTTGCTATGCCCGACATTCGCTGCAAAAAATTAAGAGCAGTTCTTTCGCCTGTTAAAATTGCACGGAATGAACCTTTCATTTCGGCAATTATCTGTCCGTTTTTTACTGTATCTCCGTCATTGCAATTTTGAATCCATTCAAAATTCTCATTAAGTTTTTTAAAAACCCGCTCGGCTACTTTTAGTCCGGCAATAATTCCTTCATCCTTTGCTTTAAGATAAGCCGAATTAATTTTTTCACCCGGTATTATAAGGTTTGTTGAATAATCACTTTCGCCGACATCTTCTTTCAATGCGGCATCAATTATACGGTCAATTTCATCAAGCTTCAAATCGGTTTCTGTTAATCCCATATTTAACCCTTATATCTGGTTATTTTAAAATCTTTACTCACTACGACCTCCGAAAGTTCATTTTCCTTTTCTTCCGGAAAATCTTCACGGAAATGGCAGCCCCGGCTTTCTTTTCTTTCTAATGCCGAAAGAACCATAATTTTTATCAAATTTACATGATTAATCAAATTAATCGAAAAATATTCTGATGGAATAAATTCAATTTTTTCTTCAATTAGTTTTATTTGTTCTAATAATTTCTGCATTCCTTCATAATTTCTTACAATACCCAGATATTTATCAAGCAGCATTGAAGTGGTTTGTTTTACTTGAAAAAATGTTTGTCTCATTTCGGGATTAATAAACATTTTTTCATCATTTAACTCCAAGTCGTAATTATTCCCTGAACCTGCTATATTTTTGCTTTTTTCAACTGCTCTGTTCGAAAAAACGAGACATTCCAAAAGCGAATTACTTGCCAGTCTGTTTGCCCCGTGAACGCCGGTTGAAGAACACTCGCCGCAGGCAAAAAGTCCCTTTATATTTGTCTGCGCATAATAATCTGTTTTTATACCCCCGATGGAATAGTGAGCTGCCGGTGCAACAGGCAAAGGTTCTTTTGTAAAATCGACACCCATTCCTATTGCTTCTTGGTAAATATTTTTGAATCTGATTTTGGTAATATTTCCATCCAGATACTGAAGATTAAGATTTACAAAACCTGTATCATCTTCATTCATCTTAGAGAAAATCTCTTTTGACACAACATCTCTGGGAGCAAGATCTGCAAGCGGATGTACTTTTTGCATAAATCTATTACCGTTTTTATCAGTTAAAAAAGCTCCTTCGCCTCGAACAGCTTCGCTAATAAGAAAAGTTTTTCCGTTTGCCGAAGAAAATGCTGTTGGATGAAACTGCGTAAATTCCATTCCCGAAAGATTGCATCCGGCGTTATATGCTAAAATTATTGCATCTCCTGTAGCAGTATCGGGATTTGTATTCCGCTTAAAAAGTCCGCTGTACCCGCCTCCGGCAAGAATTGTCGAATCTGAGCTAAATAAAATGTTTTCCCCCGTTAGCAGATTTATTGCAAAACAACCTTTACAACTATTGTTTTGTGTTATAAGTTTATATGCAAAATAATTGGGAAAAACCGATATATTTATATTTCCGGAAATTTTACCCATCAAAAATTCAACAAAAGCTTTGCCGGTTGAATTTCCTTGCGCGTGCAAAATTCTCTTAAAAGAGTGTCCCCCTTCAAGTCCGAGGGAAAGATTCCCTTCCGTCTGATCAAATTGCATCCCTTCTTCAATAATATCTTTAATAATCTGCTGCCCTTCCTCAATTAGAATTTTTACAGCTTGTTTGTCGCACAAATCTCTGCCCGCAACCAAAGTATCATTAATGTGGCTGGAAAAATCATCATTCGGATCGATAACGCAGGCAATGCCTCCTTGCGCATAAAATGAATTACTTTCGGTAACAGAAGATTTTGTAATTATGGCAACTTTGCCATATTTAGAAGCTTTATAAGCCGTAAAAAGCCCTGCTAATCCGCTGCCAATTACTATATAATCAAAATTCTTTTTTTCCAATTTATAATGATGCCTTAATATTTATTTTCGCCGCAATCTATAAAAGGGATACAAGGTTTTTCACCAAATGATTCCGAAATTAGATTAAATTTAGAATCGAAAGCTTTTATCAATGTACCCTCTTTTGTTTTTATATAAACAATTACAGGAGCAATGTGATCGATCCTTTCTGAAGTATCATCAGGAATAACAAGCAGATTTCCTGAAGTATCGCTGAAAAACTCAATGGTAATTTTCGGACTGCTGTAAACAATTTCCTTTGACCAGTAACCAAGTTTGTTTTCGAGAGTTTTTCTGTACTGTTTATCATAATATTTTATTAATTTAACCTTACCTTCATCTGAATAACTAAAAACAGTTACAGCCGGAATATTTAACTCATCAGTCAGTTTATTTTGGGAATCATATCTTTCAACTTTAACAAGTTTGTTTTTTTTATAATATTCTTTTTCATAAAAATTTCCGGTAATTTCCTCCGGGGGCACACCTGTTTTTACAACTCTGTTTATAGAATTATGCGGTATTATAATGTTATAGCAAATATCACTTTCTTCTTTTTCAGGCACAGATTTTGTACATGCTAAAAGGATTATTAAGATAAAGGAAATGTATTTCATTGTAAATTCTCTTAAATTTTAACTGTAAAACTACTAAATTATGAGAATATAAGTCAGGATTTGTTAAATAATTTCTTTTTAACTTAGTTAGAAATATTGTGCTGCCAATCATAACATTTTATGTATTTTTTCTTTTGGAGCAATCTGTTTTAAAGAATTTGCTTAATTTTTGCAACGATAAAAAATATTTTGAACAATAATAACAGGGAAAAAGCAGTTTGAGTTTTTCATTTAATAAAAAAGAAGAATTCCCTTGGTATGAAGTAGGATTAAACTTTCTGATAATGATCAGTTATCTTATTTCTGCAGTTTTTATTTTCGATCATTCTTCTTCTAAATATTATACTGCTTTAATATGGCTCCCTTCGGGTGTTGCAACTGCAGCAATTTTACTTAACAGCTACAAAATTCTTCCGGGAATTATACTCGGACAGTTTTTTTCGGCTTTAAGTATAAGTTCGTCATTTATTTATGTTATTGGAACAACTACTGCGGCAACTGCAGAGGTAATTTTAACTTATTATATTCTTCGAAATATTATAGGTTTTGATAACGGACTTAAAAGATTAAAAGATGTTTTTGGATTAATAATAATTGCAGCCGGATCGAGTACAATGATCAGCGGTTTAATAGCAGGTTTTTCTATTTGTATCGGAGGACTTGCAGAATGGGATAAGTTTATACTAATATTTTTTGGATGGTGGATGTCGGCAGCAGCGGGAATTTTAACACTTGTTCCTCTCATTTTAGTTTGGTCATCAAAAAAAGAGAAACACTGGCCAAACAGACCGGAAGCCGAAATTTGGTCGCTGTCTGCATCAGTTCTTATTTCAGGTATTATAGTATTTGGAACAGAAATTTTCAGAAATACTTCTATTCTGGCCTTATCATACATCCCATTGCTCTTTCTATTTTGGTCGGCTTTGCGGTTCGGTCCCCGCGGTACATCTGCAGTTAATTTTTTTGTAATATTTATTGCTGTAATTGGTACAGTTCTTAAATCGGGACCTTTTGCCAAACTTGTTATACAAGACCATCATCTTGTGCTGCATACTTTTATTTTTATTTATACTGGAAGTTCACTTATCCTTTCGGCAATGCTTTCGGAAAGGAAACAAACGCAGGAAGAATTGCGCGAAAGTGAGAAAAGACAGAAGGTATTTCTTAACGCAATTCCAGATCTTGTTTACCGCTGCTCATCCGATGGTATATTTTTAGATATGCATGTTAAAAGAAGCAAAGATCTAATTGCCCCGAGAGAAGAACTGATTGGAAAATCTATTTTCGATTTTCTTCCTGAAGAACTTGCCTTAAAAACGAAATTCCACGTCGAAGTAGCAATGAAGGCGAGGGATACTCAGTTTTTTGAGTATGAAATGACACGTGCCGGAATAAAGTATCACGAAGAAGCCAGAATAATTCCATCAAGTTCAGATGAATTCTTTTTAGTTATTCGAGATATTTCAAACAGAAAAGAAACAAACACTATAATTAAAAAGTATGTTCAGGAACTTCAGAACGATAAAGTTAAACTAAAACGAAATGCAATAGAACTTGCAAATTTGAATAAAAAACTTTCGGAATCGCAGGAAGAATTATCTCTTATCAATGCCCAGAAAGATAAATTCTTTTCAATAATTGCACACGATCTTCGAAGTCCGTTTACTGCTCTGCTTGGCTTTACAGAGTATTTAACCCAGTATCTGGATAGACTTTCAAAACAGGAAATAAGGGATTACTCCAATAATATTCACAGCTCGGCAAAAAACATTTACAAACTTGTGGAAAATCTTCTCCAATGGTCAAGGCTTCAAACAAACCGGATTGAATTTGATCCGATGCCTATGAATATAACCGCATTGATGAACAGCACAATCGAATTGCTTAGAAATAATGCCAAGGATAAACGCATTGAAATAGTTAATGAATGCCAGGAAAAGTTTAAAGTTTTTGCCGATATGAATATGATTGAAACAGTAATACGGAATCTCATTTCGAATGCAATAAAATTTACCGAATCTGGCGGAAAAATTATTGTGGATGCCTTTCCCCGCGATGGTTTTATTGAAGTAATGATTACCGACAGCGGAAAAGGAATTCCTTCCGAAGACCTTCCAAAATTGTTCCGTATTGATACACATTATTCTACTGAAGGCACAAACCGCGAAAAAGGAACAGGATTGGGACTTATACTTTGCAAAGAATTTGTTCAGAAAAACGGCGGTAAAATATGGGTTGAAAGCAAACTCGGCACTGGTTCAACTTTCCGGTTTACTGTACCTTTAGCAACAGCGTTAAAGGAAACGGCTGATAGAAATTTATAAAAAGGTTTAACTATCCAGATAATATTCTTTTAATTCTTTCACCAGATTTTTTATACTTAAAACCATTTCTTCCGGTTCAACAATTTTTACGCTGTTTCCAAACATAAGCATCCACCTTGCAAATCCTTCGGGATAAGGATTTATAAATGTCATTTCAACCATTCCGTCTTTTTCTTCCTGATGAACAAATCCCCAGAAATATTTGTGTTCCCCCATATATTTTACAGCTTCCAATGTCATACGCACAATTATCCGGTTAAAATCTTTTTCGGATGAAAATTGCTTCGTATATTCTTTTAATGATTTATGATGTTTTGGATTAAAAGTCTCATCTTCCTTTTTAAGCTCCAAAATTCTGTCAATCCGGAAATCGCGGTAATCCTTTCGTAATCTGCAAAACGCTATCAGATGCCAATTTGAGCCGTAATAGCAGATTCCTATGGGTTCAATCTCACGGAAAGTCTTTTGCATCTGATAACCGCTGAAATATTTAATTTTCAGGACTCTGCTTTTAATAAGCGCTTCCTGGATTTCCTGCATCGATATTTCATTTTTATCACTTTCACTAACCGGAGAAAATTTATAAACCTCCATTGATGAATTAAGCGCCTCGAGGTATTCTTTTTCGGACGAATTAAGCACCGATTTAATTTTGTACAATGCGGAATCGAAATATTTGCCGGTTGATTTATCCGACATTTTTTCTATAAGTTTAAATCCCGTCAGCAAAGACGCCGCTTCCTCCTTTGTAAACATTACAGGAGGAAGATGGTAGCCCGGCATTAAAAAATAACCCTTCCCTGCTTCGGCTCCCACGGGAACACCACCCGATTCCAGCGCCCGGATATCGCGGTAAACGGTTCGCAAACTTATTTCAAATCTTTCGGCAATTTCAGCAGCAGTTACAACTTTTTTACTTTGAAGATGAGTGAGTATTGCATTAAGCCTGTCAATCCTGTTCATAATTATTTTTTCGACATTGCGTTGAAAGCAAATGCAAACATTTGAATTTGTTTTAGCATCGCACCGAGTCCGTTTTTTCTGGTAGGCGAAAGATGATTATCAATTCCTATTTTTTTAATAAAATCCGGTGGAGTCTTCAATATTTCTTCCGGCGGCTGATTAGAATAAACTTCAACAAGAAGTGCAATTAATCCTTTAACAATTGCTGCATCGCTGTCGGCTTTAAAAATAACATTTCCTTCATTAATGCTTGCTGTAAGCCATACCTGGCTTTGGCATCCTTCAAGTTTATTTTTATCTATCCTAAGATCTTCAGGAAAAGGCGGTAAATTTCTTCCCATTTGAATCAGTTTTGCATAACGGTCATCCCAGTCGGCACAATTCTCAAATTGTTTTACAATCATCTCCTGCTTTTCAAAAATCGTCATATCTTTTCCGAAATTAAATAAGTTAACCGGACAAATATATTTACTTTCCAGATTTTTTGTTTGTGAATTTGTTTGATTAGAGAATAATTAATAAAAAAGCTGGTAAATGAAGAGAGTTGGCTTCTAAAAAGAGTAAAAAAAAGGCTGATTTTTCAATCAGCCTTTAAATTCAGTTTACTTTAATGCCTGATTTGTTTTCGAGAGTTTTGACTAATGTTTCCATTAAAACATCGTTTTGCACCGGTTTGGTAAGGAATACATCAACACCAGCATTATAAGCATTATCTTTATCGCGTTGAAAAGCATGAGCTGAAAGCCCCACAACAGGCAGTGCACTGTATTCAGGCATTTCTCTGATTTCTTTTGTAAGCTGCAAACCGTCCTTTTTTCCTCTTAAAGAAATATCCATAAGAATTATATCGAATTTTTTTTCTTTTAGTTTGGCATAAAAAGTTTCCGACGAATCGCAAATTTCAAGATCGAATTTCCGGCGTAAAAAAATCTGTAGAAATTTCTGATTTTCGTAATCATCTTCCACAACTAATAGATTGGGTTTTTTCTTATTTTCTTCTGCCATTTTGTATCCTGCCTATTCAGCTTTTATTTATTGACCAAAAACATATATGTACTAAAATAATAAAACTTATTAACAATTTAAACTATAAGATAATTTTAAATTCAAAGCAATAAAAAATAAAATATGTTAACAATTTCAATTATCGAAATAATATAAAAATACTTAAACAGGATCTATATGGACAAAAACGTCCTGTATTTGTTTTAACCTTAAGATTGCCGTTTTTACATTATCTCCTATGTCGTGCGATTCCTGAATCGAAAGGTTTTTGTCTACCTGAATATGAATTTCGATATGAAACTGGTCGCCGATATAATGAGAACGCAAATCATTCATTCCTAAAACTCCTTCGGTTTGCAAAGATATTTTTCTGATTTCCGAAAGAAGATTGCTGTCTGCCGATTTTGCCATAAGGTAATCAATGTTTTCTTTTCCGACTTCGTAACCGGTTTTGAAAATAAATGCTCCTACAAGTATTCCTGCAATTCCGTCAAAAAATAAATACCCTTGGATTGCACAATAAGCCCCTAAAAGAGCTATTGAAGAAGCAAGTATATCGTTTAGACTATCAATTGCAGCAGCTTTCATTGCAGTGCTGTTAAATTTCTTTCCGATTTTTTTCTGATATGAGCTGAGAATTATTTTGGTAATAATTGTAATGGAAAGAACAGAATAAACAAAAATTGATGAACTTACTTCTTGCGGCGAAATTATTCTTCCAATCGATTCCTGAATAATTTCGACTGCAACTACAAGTGCAAAAACGGCAATGATAAAAGCAACCAAAGGCTGTGCTGCAGTATGACCATACTGATGATCGTCATCTGCCCCTTTGCTTGAAATTGCAACACCTTTTTTTAAAGCAATTGAAGTAATTATATCTGTAAGTGAGTTAAACGCTTCTGATAAAACAGCAATCGAATTCGAAAGAATTCCTACAGTAATTTTTATGATAAAAAGAAAAATATTTATTCCGAGGCTGATATTTGCAGCACGTTGCAACTTTGGCATCAGTAAACCTTTATTATATTCGCAAAAGAATTTTTATGCTTTTTCTTCATAAATTGAAGCTAAAGTCACAATCATTTTAACAGCCATTTCCATATCCTGAATAGCAACCCATTCAGTTATTGCGTGAAAACTGTGTCCTCCTGCAAAAAGATTAGGGGTAGGCAAACCCATAAAGCTCAACCGAGAACCATCGGTACCGCCTCTTATCGGACTTTGAATAGGCTTAATTCCAAGTTTCTGCATTGCAGATATAGCATTTTCTTCCACAACGGGATGGTTTTTAAGAACTTGTTTCATATTCCGGTACTGCTCGATAATTTCAAAATCGAACCTGGCTCCCGGAAATTTTGAAACAGCACTCTCGGCAAGCTGTTTTAGGTAAAATTCGTATTCTTTAAGATTTTCATCTATAAAATCGCGAATAATAAATTTTAATACCGTCTTTTCTTCGTTTCCGTTAAATGAAACACAGTGGACATATCCTTGACGTTTTTCGGTAGTTTCAGGCGAAAGTCGGTTTACAGGAAGCGAATTAATCATTTCGGATGCTACTTTAACAGAGTTTATCATTTTCCCTTTTGCATATCCCGGATGGATGTTTTTTCCGTGGAATGCAATTGTAACAGCATCTGCGCTGAAAGTCTCTGTTTCAATTTCGCCCCGGGACGAACCGTCAATTGTATATGCATACTGCGCACCGAATTTTTTCACATCAAAATGCTCTGTGCCTCTGCCTACTTCTTCATCCGGAGTAAAACATATTTTAATTTCACCGTGTTTAACCTCGGGATGGGTTATCAGATAATTTATTGCATCTAATATTTCGGCAATTCCGGCTTTATCGTCAGCGCCCAAAAGTGTTGTCCCGTCTGTTGTTATTATATCATAGCCTTTCATCCCTTTCAAATCAGGGTTCTCATCTTCTTTAATAATTTTCGAAGTATCTTTTGGTAAAACAATATCGCCTCCCTGATAATTTTTGTGTATTACCGGATTGACATTTTTACCGGTTACCGCCGGTGAAGTATCAACGTGAGCAATAAAGCCAATTACGGGAACTTTTTTTGAAGAATTAGAAGGCAAGGTTGCCATTACATAGCCGTACTCATCCATCGCAGCATCATTGAGTCCTATTTCTTTCAATTCATTAACAAGCACTCTCGAAAGATCAAGTTGTTTTGGATCGCTAGGAAAAGTTGTTGACTCCTCATCCGATTTTGTATCTATTTTTACATATTTCAAAAATCTATCTACACAAGTAAATTTATACGCTGAATCAAACATTACTACCTCAGTTGTTATTTATAATTTTTGGTGCAAAATATCGAAATATGAGATGAATTTCAATAAATATCGGAATTTCTTACTTTAATATTTACTGTGCCGGTAATCACAATAAATCCATAAAAATACTATTGCAGCTTCTTATGATAGGGGAAGAAGATATTTATGTGTATTTCTTATATAGCAACTGAGTTTGATGAATTTCTTAATATTTTAAAATAAAAAACAGCAAAGTAACATCAAAAACCTCTAAAGCTGTAATAAAATAAAGCCTTCCTCTTAAAAAAGCGGAGGGCTTTATTATTTTAAATTATTCATTTCTTCTTTTCATATATTTGCAATTATCTGCTAACAAATTAAAAAACTATGAACGCTGTTGAAATTATTCGAAAGAAAAGGGATAAAGAGGCTTTATCTGACCTTGAAATTGATTTTATAATTCAGAATTACACAAACCGTAAAATCCCCGATTATCAGTTTTCTGCTTTTCTAATGGCTGGTTATTTAAATGGATTTAATAAAACCGAAACGGCTGCCCTTACCAAAAGTATGCTCTACAGCGGGACAGTAATTGATCTTTCGGATATTCCCGGATTCAAAATTGACAAGCATTCCACAGGCGGTGTGGGCGATAAAACTTCTTTAATTCTTGCGCCTATTGTAGCTGCTGCCGGGATAAAAGTGCCGATGATTTCTGGGCGCGGGCTTGGGCATACCGGCGGAACACTTGATAAACTGGAATCGATTACAGGGTTTCGCACTGATCTGAATTTAAAGGAATATAGAAACGCTGTAAAAAAATGCGGAGCTGTATTAATCGGGCAGACTGAAGAAATTGCTCCAGCCGATAAACTGATTTACTCATTAAGGGATGTTACCGCAACAGTGGAATCAATTCCATTAATTACAGCAAGTATAATGAGTAAAAAACTTGCTGAAGGAATTGACGGACTTGTTCTTGATGTAAAAACCGGAAGCGGCGCTTTTATGAAGAAGCAGGAAGATTCTGAAAAGCTTGCCCGCTCGTTAATCGGAACAGCTTCGGCATTCGGTAAAAAAGTAATTGCGTTTATTACTGATATGAATCAACCTTTAGGAACACATATTGGCAACTGGCTTGAAGTTGTTGAATCTGTTAATGTATTGCAGGGCGAAAAAGTTAAAGACCTGCTTGAGGTAACTTTAAATCTTTCAGGCGCTATGCTTTTTTTAGGTGGGAAAGCCGGTTCGGTTGAAGAAGGAATATTTCTTTCGGAAAAACTTATAAACAGCGGAAAAGCTTTTGATAAATTTCTTGAAATAGCTGAACTTCAAGGAGGTAATACTGTTTTATTGAAAAACACTGACAGTTACAGCAAATCCAAATATGAGGAAAATATTATTTCGGATAGAGACGGATACATAAGTTCACTAGATAATTATAAAATCGGGATGGCAGCGTTAGAACTGGGAGCCGGCAGATTGACTAAAGAGGATAAAATAGATTTTAAAGCAGGCATTATTTTTTATCCTGAAATTGGAAGCAAAATAAAAAAGGGAGACCTTATTGCCCGGATTTTCACAGATAAACAATATGTGATTGAGCAAACGAAGAAGGAAATTATAAGTTCGATTGAAATTTCTGAGCAGCCTGCAGAAAAAATAAAAATGATTAAAACAATAATTAGAGGAGACTGAAATGATTTTTATAATAGCTTTAATTGTATTGATAGCAGTAATCTATTATGCGCTGAAAATTAAAAATACCGGGCGCCGGCAGGAATCGATGATCCTTTCAATAGCAGGTCTTGTTGCTTTAGTGATTGTGATTTTCAATCTTTTTACAGTTATACCTGCGGGAAATGTAGGAGTTGTTGATTTCCTTGGAAACGTAAGCGATAAAACACTGCGTCCGGGTGTTAATCTGGTTAATCCTTTGGCAAATATTGTAAAATACAGCTATAAAACCCAGACTTTCAAAGAAAATATGAATGTTGTTTCAAAAGAAGGACTCCCTATTCAGCTTGAAGTAAATCTTCAATTCCGGCTCGATCCATCGAAAGCAAATGAAATATACAAATCAGTTGAAGGAGGCGATTATCTTAATGTTATTCTTATTCCTCAATTTCGTTCAACCGCCCGCGAGGTTACCGCAAAATACGAAGCAAAAGCACTTTACACTGAATTGAGAAGTCAGCTTGCCTCGGAAATTTTGGATAAACTTCAAAAAAGCGTAAGCAGCCGAGGCGTTTATGTGGAATCTGTTCCGCTAAGACAAATTATCTTACCGCCGGGACTTGCAAAGGCAATTGAACAAAAACTTGAAGCTGATCAGGAAAGCCAGAGAATGGAATTTATATTGCTTAAAGAAAAACAGGAAGCTGAACGCAAAAGAATTGAAGCCAAAGGAATTGCAGATTTTCAGGAAATTGTATCGAAAGGAATAAGCGATCAGCTTTTAAAATGGAAAGGGATTGAAGCAACCGAAAAGCTTGCGAATTCCCAAAATTCAAAAATAATTGTTGTAGGCTCCGGCAAAGACGGTCTGCCTATTATTTTAGGAAACTGACAAGAATAGATTAAGACTAAGGTTCAGGATTAAGAGGAGAAATTTTATTCTTCTTAATCTTAGACCTTAATCTTGATCTCCGAAAGGAGAACCATGGCTGTACCTAAAAAAATTGAACTTATCAAACAAGAAGCATTAAAAATTGTTTGGGATGACAGCAGAGAAAATTTAATTCCGTTAAAATATCTCAGAGACGAATCGCCTGACGCACAGAATAAGGGCGAAACAATATTGTGGAAACACTATGCTCCCCCGCCTGCAGGACCCGATAAACCAGGGAAATACGAAGTTGAAAAAATCCAGCTGGTAGGCAATTACGGCATTCAGATTACCTGGAAAGACGGTTACGATTACGGCATTTTTGACTGGGAGCTTTTAAAATCGATGGCAGAAAAAATTGCTTGATCTCGCTTATCAATTCTTCAGTCACCTGCGTAAATTGCTGATTGTTACCGCTATTTCTCTTTAACTACATCCGAAATAAGGCTTGCATATGTCTCTTTTTTAAAAACATTAGCAGTGCGCGAATAAATATTACCATTTCGGTCGATAACAATAACCATTGGAAGTAATAACATTCTTCGTAAATCGTATGGATGAAAATCTTTTAAGATAGTGTTATTTATTTGAACTATCGGATAATCAGGTCGTACGCCGCTTAATTCAGCATTGAAAGATTCGATGTTCGAAAAATTATCGAAAGAAATTCCAACAATCTCGATGTTCGAATCCTTATATTCCTCCTTTAGCGAATTTAAAGTGAGAATATTTGATGCG
The DNA here is from genome assembly GCA_964437215.1 of uncultured Melioribacteraceae bacterium. Taxonomy (GTDB): domain Bacteria; phylum Bacteroidota; class Ignavibacteria; order Ignavibacteriales; family Melioribacteraceae; genus JAAYAN01. The sequence continues at coordinate 52,561 of CAYTFZ010000007.1, forward strand.
ACATAACCCGAACGGAAAGAAAAGAAATCGAGAAGAACAACCTTTCCTTTTAATTCCGATAAATTGAGAAGCTTACCGTCAATTGTATTTGAAACCAATGCTGGAGCCTGAAAACGCAACTTGTTAACGCTTCCGTCGTAAGGCGGATACGGACCCGGTTCGTCGGAATTTCCTGTATTATTAACAATAAAAAATACGAGGAAAATTCCAAAAAATATAGCCGTCTTAATCCTGCTTTTTATTTTATGTTTTCTTATCTCTTCTTCATTTTTTATATCTTTTTCCGATGTATCGCGGCTTTCTATTTTTGCCATTTTTTCTCCATGTTTTTCAAATTCATACCCATTTAACGCATCAGCAAGCAAAATGTTCGTTTTACTGCCTTATTCTCCAAGTTTAATAACATCAATCTGAACCTTGCAAACTCCGCTTTTATCTAATCCGATAATTTTTGCTGCTCCCAACGAAAGATCAATATCTCTTTCAGGTTTCAGAGGACCTCTGTCGTTTACCCTCACAATTACACTTTTTCTGTTATCCAAATTAGTGATTTTCAAAATTGAATTAAAAGGCAAATCCCTGTGAGCCGCGGTTAAATCGTTCATTCTGTAAGTTTCGCCGCTTGCAGTTTGCCTTCCGTTAAATTCGGCAGAATAATAAGAAGCAACTCCGCTCATGCTTTTAATTGTAGAATAATCTCGGTAAATAGCAGGCTGCTCAGGTTGTGTTTCCGTTTCTTCGGGCTTTTTTTCTTCATCAGGCACAGGCCTTACCGGCCGCCGCGAAACTGTTTCTTTAGGATTATCGTTTCCAGTAAACCTTACCGATGATCCGCAGCCGGAAAAAGCTAAAATTAAAACACAAAAAGAAATTACTTTTATTTTCTTCATAAACTTGAATTTTTGTTAAACGAAAATAACCAAAGTTAAAAGAATTGGCAAATTTTGATTAAATTTGAACCGCTTGTGAATAAAACATTAAATAATTTTTTCTCATTATTAAGTTTGGTTAAGCCGATAATTCATTTAACGGGAGTTATTATGAAATTTAAATTATTCCTTTTCATTTTTACGTTTTCAATTACTTTTTTATTTCTTTGGTTCTGCAAAGCTCCCGAAGAAAAATTATTAACCGACGAGCAGATTGATCAAAAAATTAACGAATTACTTGAAAAGCTGACTTTTGACGAAAAAGTTACAATGCTTTCGGGTGACAGTACCGGATTTAATGCTCCGGGAATTAAGCGGCTTGGCATTCCTTCAATTAATATGACAGACGGACCGGTTGGTGTTCGAACCGGAAAAGCTACTGCTTTCCCTGTTGCGGTAAATATGGCGGCTTCGTGGGATACTTCGCTGATAAGAAGATACGGCGAAACTCTTGGAATTGAAACAAAAGCAAAGGGCAAAACCTGTATACTCGGACCCTGCGTAGGCATTCATCGTTTCCCGCTTGGAGGCAGAAATTTTGAAAGTTTCGGAGAAGATCCGTTTCTGTCATCCCGGCTTACAGTAAGTTATGTAAAAGGCGTACAGAGCGAAAACGTAATTGCCACGGTAAAACATTATGCCTGCAACGATCAGGAATGGGAAAGAAATAACTACGATGTAATTACTGACGAAAGATCATTGCGCGAAATCCATCTTCCGGCTTTTGAATATGCAGTAAAAGAAGGAGAAGCGCTTGCGGTAATGTCGGCTTATAATTTAGTTAACGGCGAGCATTGCAGCGAAAACCAGCATTTGCTTAATGAAATTCTTAAAAAAGATTGGGGTTTTAAAGGCATTGTAATGTCCGATTGGACTTCAGTTTACAGCGCCGATAAAGCAGCAAATAACGGTCTCGATTTAGAAATGCCAAACGGAGTATGGTTTGGCGATTCACTGAAAGCCGCTGTAAAAGACAGACGGGTAAGTATGAAGGTAATAGATGATAAAATACGCCGGCTTTTACGCGTGAGATTCAAAGCTGGATATTTCAACAATCCTATGCCTGCCGAAAATCAAGCTTTGGTTGAAAACGATGTCCATTCAGGTCTTGCTCTTGAAATGGCACAAAAAGGAATTGTTCTTCTTAAAAACAACAACATTCTTCCTTTGGATAGCGATACAATTAAAACAATAGCTCTTATCGGACCAAACTCGCTTACAGCCAGAACAGGAGGCGGCGGAAGCTCTCTGGTTAATCCCTGGAAAACTGTAAGTCCGTATGAAGGTTTGCAAAATATTCTAAATAAAGATGCTAAAATAATTACTGCCGAAGGAACCCGGATCGATCCGGTTAAGTTAGTTCCCGTTCCCGAAGAATATTTGAGAACTCCTGACGGAAAAAACAGCGGATTGAAAGGAGAATACTTTACAAATCAGAATTTTGAAGAAAAACCGGCAATTACAAGAATTGATAAAAAGATTAATTTTGAATTTGAAAACGGCGGACCTGATTCTAAAATCGGCTCGGATAACTTTTCGATAAGATGGACAGGTAAGTTTATTCCCGAAGTTACAGCAAACCATACTTTTATCTGCAGCAGCGACGACGGTTCGTGGCTTTGGATAAACGGCGAACTTATAATTGATAATGGCGGTCAGCACGCCGAAATTCAAAAATCTGCAACAATACCAATGACTGCCGGTAAAGAATATGACATAAAGATTGAATATTATGAAGGAGGCGGAGGTGCAGTAATGCGCTTCGGGTGGGTTAACCCAAATCCTTCCGACGAAGAAAAAATGCCGACAATAGAGGAAGCTGTTGCAGCGGCAAAAAATGCAGATGTTGCAATTGTTTGCGTAGGCAACACTCAATGGAATGAAGGCGAAGGTGTAGATGTAAAAAATTTCGAAATGGATTATAATCAAGAAAAACTGGTTCAGGAAATTTCGAAAGTTAATCCGAATACCATTGTTGTTGTTTACGGCGGCGTTCCTGTTTTAATGAAAAACTGGATTGGACGGACAAAAGGTGTATTAGCAGCTTTTTATCCCGGGCAGGAAGGCGGAACTGCACTTGCGCAAATTCTTTTCGGCGAAGTAAATCCATCGGCTAAACTTCCTTTTTCGTATATTCAGGAGAAACTGGAATCCCCGGCATTTAACGGATATATGAATCCCGATTTGAAGGTGAAACTTGATGAAGGAATTTTTACGGGTTACCGCTATTACGAAAAAAATAATATCGAGCCGTTATTTCCATTCGGTTTCGGACTTTCGTATACAACTTTTGAATACAGTAATTTAAAGATTAAAAAGAACAGCGGACTGAATTATTCGGTTTCTTTTGATATTAAAAATACAGGAAAAATTAAAGGTGCGGAAACTGCTCAGCTTTATATCGGACAAAAAAATTGTAAATTTGCAAGACCGGTTAAGGAACTTAAAGGATTTGCCAAAACGGAATTAATTCCCGGTGAGAAAAGAACAGTAACAATTACTCTAAACGAAAGGTCGTTCCAGTATTTTAATCCTGAAACAAAAGAATGGACTGCCGATAAAGATGAGTTCGAAATTATCGTCGGTTCTTCATCTAAAGATATAAAACTGAAAGGAATTATTAACTTATGAAAACTAAAATTCTGATTTTTCTATTTATTATTGCTTCAATATTAACCGCACAGGAAAAGAAGTTTTATGTTAAAGCGGGCGGCGGAGTACAGGGAATGGGTAATAGTTTTATTGACAATTATTACAAAGAAATTAATAGTGAGTATAATAAAAGAAGTGACATTGATTTCAAATCTTCAATTATGATAGTTTTAGGCACTGGCTATAAAATAAACGATTATCTTGCATTCGAAATTATTTACAATACCAATAATTTTGAGGAGAACATGACTAATGCTTCAACTGTAAAGGGATATTCAGTTTCACCATTTATTAAAGGTATATATCCAATTTCTGAAAGTGCCTATTTGTTTATAGCAATTGGTTATGGTTATAATAAACTCGAAAAAGAATTTTCTTATAGTTATTATAAACAGGAAATAGTTGGCGGACCGACTGAACTTGTAAAAAAAAGTTTTAAGGAAGACTTATCAACTAATAGTTGGAATTTCAAACTTGGAACAGAAATCAGTGTATACAAATCTTTATCTGTTTTCGCTGAAACGGGAATTTCTTTGATTTCGAAGAAGGTAGATAATCCAAATTATGAAAGTGGCGCAAATATGGATCCAAGAAATATAAGACCAGTAGATTCATTATTATATAGTGAATACACTTTTAACAATATTTCTATCTCCGCCGGAATATCTTATTACATTTTTTAAAGGAAACTTATGAAAACTTACAAGCTTTATCAGGTTGATGCATTTACCGAAACACGTTTTGGCGGGAACCCCTGCGCCGTAGTGATGGAAGCGGATTCTCTCACTTCTGAGGAAATGCAAAAAATTGCCACAGAAATGA
>CAYTFZ010000008.1:0-19602 GCA_964437215.1 uncultured Melioribacteraceae bacterium
TATTTTCGATGAAAGGATAAACGTTCGCAAATTTCGATTGCTGTGCTGAGATTGTTAAACTTGTCAGAGTGATAAATAAACCAACTATTTTTTTCATGCTCGATTACCTTTTTATCTTGATGGAAGCTATATTTTTCTCGTCCTTTAGCTTTTTCGTAAATTTCAGTTGTGAGTCAGAGAACACAAATCCCTTCGGGACTTAATTAATCTCAAATCTCTAGCTGACATATCTATTTAAGCAATATTTTTATTGTCAGTGGACTTGCTTAATTTCTGCCAGTTAAACCCGTAGAGTGCAATAAATACAAAGCAGCACATAGGCATTAAAAAGCTTATTGACATATTGTAAGTATCGCCGAGATAACCCATAAGTTTTGGCATAATTGCACCGCCCATAATTGCCATTACAATAAAGCCGGATGCTTTTTTTGCCTGCACGCCTAATCCGTGAATACCAAGGGCAAAGATAGTAGGAAACATAATTGACATAAAGTAAAAGCTTACGAATACAGCAGCTACCGAAATCCAGCCGATTTTGAAAACAACCAATAAGCATACAAATACATTTAACAGAGCGTATAATCCAAGCAGTTTATGCGCGCTTATTTTTCTGAGGAATGCTGTTCCGGTAACTCTTCCTAATAAAAACAAAGGAAATCCAATTGTACCGAGAAGGAAAGTTGCGCCGGTTTCGTTGATAAAATAAGAACCTTCTTTAAGAATTGTTCTGCCGCTGAATAACCAGTTTGAAGCCAGACTTTGGGAAATGGAAGGAATTTCTTCAACAATATAATTGATAAAGAAACTGAAAATTCCTGCCTGAGCTGCAACATAAAAGAATTGAGCTGCAACTGCTCCAGAAAAATGTGAATGACTCCAAATTGATTTTTTTGAAGATTCATTTGAGTCTGCATCTAACTTGTATTCATCCTCGGTGTTCAAATCCGGAATATTGGAAAAGTAAAATAAAACCGCCATAATAAGGACTATTATTGCAACAGCAAGATAAGGAATGTAAAGCTGGGCTTGCGCTGCTTCAACGCCGTCGGAAGAGTAAAAAAAAATTCCGCCGATAATAGGACCCATAATCCAGCCGATTCCATTGAAACTCTGTGCAAAATTAATACGCGCTGCCGAATATTTTTTGCTGCCGAGAACAGTTGTGTAAGGATTTGCTACCGTTTCCAGAACAGTAAGTCCCATTGCAATTAAACATACGCCGAATAGAAATGCCCAGAATGTTGAAATATAAGTTGCAGGAATGAACCAGAAACCGCCGATAGAAACAAGCATCAATCCGGAAATAATTCCTCCTTTGTATCCAAGTTTTTTAGCTAACCAGCTTGCAGGCAATGCCATTAAAAAATATCCTAAATAATGAGCAAACTGCACCCAGGCCGATTGAGCTTTGGTTAAATGCAAATAATCCTGAAAATGTTTATCCATTACATCTATCATTCCGTTGCATAACCCCCATAACAAAAACAAAGTGCTTACCAGACCAAATGTAAAAACGTAATTTGTTCCGTCTTCCGATTTGAACATTTTGGATAAACTCATAAGAATTTCCTTAAAATTATTTTAAAATATTTGTTGATTATAACTATTCAGAACTAATCTTTAATTGATAAATAACTTATTAAATCATTCTAATACCTTACTTTTAATTTAACCGAACCGGGAACTTCTTTTTCGGAAGCAACAATTATATATCCGCCGCCGCTGCCGGAAGTTACCGCTCCGCTGTAAACCGGAAAATAATTTTTCGTCATTTCCTCGTAAACATAATCGGGTACTGTAAAAGGCAGCATTTCTTTCCAGGCGAGGAATGTTTCGGTCATAGATTCGCCAAGCAGGTTTACATCCTTTTTCAAGATGCTCTGCCAGCATTTATCGCCGGAATCGCCAAGCTTTTTAACTAAATCTTTTGTAAGATTTTTTTCTATTATCGGGTTGTAATTTTCGGGTCTGGGTTTTAACGGAACAAGATGCAAAACCTTTGAAAGCCAATCGCAGGTTTCTTTATCAACAGTTGAGTTTATCTCTTTTGGCCAGTAATTTCCGTCGTAAAATAAACGGCTGATTCCTGGATTCAACAATCCGATATGATCCTGTGAACCGGAAATATATTCAGAACCCGGAGGATTTTCAGCGCCAAATAACAATCTGGCATTTTTCAAAGCATTTCCTCCAGGATACTGATCGCCCCAAAGATCAATTGCTACTTTTCTTGAACTTGTTGCCATTCCGGAGCGGTCGTTAAACTCAATTGTTGGCCATAACTGCGCGACAACTACGCTTCCGCTGTGCACTTCCGAAACCCACGGCTGATCCATCCATCCGCCCGCAATACAAGCTCTATAAGGAAATTTCAATTCCTTTTTTGCAGATGAGCTTGCTCGCGCAGGCAACCCTTCTTCAGGAATTCTTTCCAGCACTTTGTATTCTATTCCGTATTTTTTACAGAGTTTTTCTTTATCGGGGGTGTGTCCATCGGAATTTACAACAAAAATATCCGGCTTAATTCTTTCCAAATCCGGCTGAAAATCAAGCATTCCCGAACCGGAGGCGACAAAAGCTTCTTCCACATACCGGATAGAGTTAACCATATAAACCCGTTCAATTTGCGAAAAATACGGGGCTTTCCCTTTAAGCAGAAGAAGATTTGCGTCAGCGCCTACTGCAACATATAATTTACCAAACATAGCGGCAGTTTTAAAAAATGCAACATGACCGCCATGCAGCAAATCGAAACAGCCGCTTACAAGAACTTTTTTTTCATTCATTGTCCACCAAAGTTAAAATTCGTTAAACACAACTTTTTTTGAATCTTTCCCTTTGTTTTCAATCATTTGCTGCTTAATCCAATCATAAGTTTTCTTTAAACCGTCTTTAAGCGGAATAGAAGGTTCCCAATTCAGGTATTGCTTGATAAGAGTGTTATCGCTGTTTCTTCCTCTAACACCTTTTGGTGCGCCCAAGTCATATTTTCTTGTAAGTTTGAAATTAGCAATTTCTTCAACATAATCTACAAGCTGGTTGATAGAAACCATTTCGGAGCTGCCAAGATTAATCGGTTCTTCGATGTTGCTGTACATAATATCAAGTATGCCTTTAACACAATCATCAATGTACATAAAACTTCTTGTCTGATGACCGTCGCCCCAGATAACAATTTCTTTCTTATCAAATAATTCGCCGTCAATAACCTTTCTGCAAATAGCTGCAGGAGCTTTTTCACGACCTCCGTCATAGGTTCCAAAAGGACCGTAAACGTTATGAAAACGTGCAACGCGTGTAATTAATCCGAAATCTTCTGTAAAATGGCGGCACATTCTTTCGCTGAAAAGTTTTTCCCATCCATAGCCGTCTTCAGCAAGTGCAGGATATGCGTCAGCTTCTTTTAATCCCGGATTATCTGGGTCAGTTTGTTTTGAGCCGTTATAAACACAAGCAGATGAAGCATAAAAAAATCTTTGAACGCCCAAATCTCTTGCTGCCATTAATAAGTGAGTATTTATCAGCACGCTGAGCATGCAATCAGCTTTATGTGTTTCAATAAATCCCATTCCGCCCATATCAGCAGCAAGATTAAAAACTTCTTCAAAACCGTTAAGCGCTTGATAACAATTTTCTTTTGACTTCAAATCCAGAACGAGATTTTCCACTCCTTCTGTAATCTGATACCAGCGGGTTAGTGGTTTAATATCAACTGCACGAACTTTGTAACCCATTCCTACTAATTTTTTTGTAAGGTGACCGCCAATAAATCCGCCGGCTCCGGCAACAACTACTTTTTTCATATTTATTCTCCTTTGTTATAGTTTTCTTTTTATCGAATCATTCCAGAGGAATTCTTCATTTATTACAATTTTATTATTTGAATTGCTTTCATCTTCGTTAATTAATTTTATCAGAAGATCGATAGCCGATTTCCCGATATTTCGCGGGTCCTGATTAATAATTGAAAGAGAAGGCGAAAAACTTTCTGCTGTTTCCTTAAATCCAAATCCAACAACACCAATATCATCAGGTATCCGTAAGCCGCATTCAGCCGCCGCTTTATAAACTCCAAGTGCAACGCGGTCGTTAACCGTAAAAATTATTTCCGGCAGTCTATTGCTTTCAAATAATTTTTTAAATGCTTTATAACCATCTTTTATTTCAAATCCGCCTTCAATTATCCAATCAGTATTTACATCTATCCCATTGTTAGCAAGTGCGGTTATGTAACCGTCTTTTCTTTCTTTCCCGATACTTACATTTGAATAACCTGCTAAATGTGCTATTTTGCGGTAACCTTCCGAAATAATCTGATTTATTGTAGAGACTGCCCCGTTTTTGTCATCAAAAATTACACTCGGAAAGTCCGAACCATCCAATTGTCTGTCAAAAAAAACCAGAGGAATTTTTAATTTTTTAATGTATTCAAAAAAACTTATATCATAAGTTTGCTGCGAAACGCAAACAAGCAATCCGTCAACGCGCATTCCAATAAGGTTTTTCAAGTTTTTAATTTCATTTTGATGATTTTCGCGTGATACTGTAACAAAAACATTATAGTTCTTTTCGGCGGCAAAATCTATTACGCTGTCTGCGGCATAAGCAAAAAAGCTGTTTTCAAGGTCGGGAATAACAACACCGATAGTGTTGGTTTTTTTTGTAATTAAATTTTTAGCAATCAGATTGGGCGTGTAATTTAAGTCCTCCGCTAACTTAAGAACTTTTTCTTTCATTTCTTTCGAAATATCGGGATGATTTCTCAGTGCTTTGGAAACTGTAATTCTTGTTACATTAAGTCTTTTTGCAATTTCAGATTGCGTAATGTGTATCATAAATATATCAACTTACTCGAGAACTTTCTCAATAACTTGACCGTATATTTAATATTTTTTTTCCAATTTTGCAATAACTTAAAACTTAAAGCCAAAAATATTTATTAAGGAAATGGGTGTCTTCATTTCTTTTAATTCAAAAACCAATTACTTAAATGATTTTCCATAATATTTTCTTATTTTAGAACCTGAAAATTTTAATTACTAATTGCTGACCAGATGGAAATTATCAGATACACAGAAGAATGGAAGGACGAATGGGATAATTTTGTGCTTTCGTCCAATAACGGAACTATGTTCCATATGCAGAAATTTTTTGATTATCACACCCCCGGCAAATTTTCTTTCGATCATTTAATGTTTATTGAAAAAGGAAGAATTGAAGCTGTGCTGCCGGGAAGATTAAAGGACGGAATGTTTGAATCGCCGATAGGTGCAAGTTACGGTTCGATTGTAACTAAAGATATTACCTTTGCCGAGACTATGAATCATATTTCGCTGCTGCTCGATTATGGCAGAAAAAACGGAATTAAGGAATTAATGCTGACTTCCGCCCCGATGATTTACGAAAAATATCAGAATCAGAATTTAGATTTTGCAATGCTTTGGCAGGGTTTCCGCTTCGATTTACATTACATTTCCAGCGCAATAAAACTTGATAAAGACCGCGATATAATTGAACGGTTTCAGGCAACAGTAAGAAGAAATATCAGAAAAACTCTTAAAAATCCTGATTTACAGGTGGAAATAAACGAAAGGTATGATGAGTTTTATCCGATACTTTTAGCAAATAAATCCCGGCATAATGTAAAACCCACGCATTCGTACGAAGATTTGCTTAAGTTAAAAGAGCTTATGCCTGAAAACCTAAAATTGTTTATGGTTTATTATAAAGGCAAACCTATTGGCGGCTCGCTTATGTTTTTTTGCAACAAGCAGGTTGCTCTTTGTTTTTACAATATGCTATTATACGAATATGCCGAATATAAACCGATTCATCGTGTAATGTACGAAGTTGTTAAATATTCCACCGAAAATGGTTATTCCTACGTTGATATAGGAGTTTCGCAGGATACAAAAGCAGAAAATCCGATGACGCCAAGTATGAGTCTGATTGAATTTAAAGAAAAGTTTGATGCAAAAACTATAATGCGGAACACTTTCTATATTAAGCTTTAGTCTATAATTCCGGAATTAAATGAAAAAAAAGATTGCAATAGGATTTCTTGGTAATTTTTATTTTGATACACGCTCTTTCAATCTTTTTCATTCACTTAAAAATAAAGGGCATAACGTAAAGTTGTACGGATTTGATTGGTTTACCCCTGATTTTAAAACAATCAGTACTGGAGAAATTTCTTTAAAAAAACTTAATAAAGGCAGATTTTCAGTTTTTTTTTATCTCAGGTTTACAATATCACTTTTCGTAAGTCTTGTTAAAACAAAAGCCGATATTTATTTTGCATCCGATTTTTATACAATGCCTGTTTGCGTTTTTATTGCCAAGCTGAAACAAAAAAAAGTATTTTACGACAGCCGCGAAATTTATACCGAACTTCCTGCGCTTACAGGAAGACCTTGGCTAAAAAAAGCTTTTAAAATAATTGAAGGTTTTTTTATTAATAAAACCGATGAAATTTTTACAACCGGCGAAATGGATTCGGAATATATCGAAAAATTATTCGATACAAAGAAAACATTTACTTTAAGAAATCTGCCTCTGTACAGAAAAAAGTTTATACCTGTCGATTTTATCGGCGGATATAATTTATCAGCCGGTTCTAAAATCATGCTTTATCAGGGAATAATTGTTACAGGAAGGGGAATTGACACATATTTTAAAGCTCTGCTAAAAGATACTTCACTGGTTTTAGTAATACTTGGAGGCGGCGAACATAAAGATTATTATGAAAAAAAAGCTGACGAATTGAAAATTCGCGAGCGGGTTATTTTTGCCGGAAAGATTTCTCAAAATGAACTTGCAAATTATACTTCGGGAGCGTTTGCCGGACTTTCGGTAATTGATAACATAAGTATAAATAATTATTATGCGCTTCCTAACAAACTTTTCGAATATATTATGGCAGAACTTCCTGTAATTGTAAGCGATCTTCCGCAGATGAAAAAAGTTGTTGAACAGTATAAAGTAGGTGCGGTTATTAAGGATAACGATGCAGATGAGCTGATTGAAGTATTGAATACCTGGAAAAATGAAGAAATATATAAGAAATTAAAAGAAAATTGTAAAATTGCTTCAGGCGAATTAAACTGGGAAGCTGAATTCGAAAAGCTCTATTTTTTATTCAAATAAGGAACAGAGCGTTTCTCATCAAATAAATCAAATCAAAAATTAAGTTTTTGGTATATTAACAATCTAAAAAATATAAAATCAATTTAGTAATGTTTGATATAATAATTCCAACATACAATAATCTGGAAGAATTAAAAAAATGCTTATCCGGTTTAGAAAACCAGACATATAAGAACTTCAAAGTTTTTGTTTGTGTTGACGGTTCAAAGGATGGCACAATTGAATATCTTTCGGATGCATCATTTAGTTTCGAAATGCTATTTATTACGCATCCGGGAAATGAAAATAAAGGAAGAAATGAGACGCGAAACCTTGCAATAAATAAGCTTGCAAACAAATATCTGCTTATGCTCGATTCGGATATTATCCCTTCAGCGGATTTACTTAAAAATCATTACGAATTATTGAATGAAAAAGATTGTATTTCAGTCGGTGAAGTTATTTATACAAATTCCGGCGAGAATATCTGGGCAAAATATTTAGAAACACGCGGGAAAGGGAAGTATAGGAATCTTCAGGAAATGCCTGCCTATTATCTTAATACGCAAAACGCAGCAATGCTTTCGGAGTATTATGTAAAATCCGGCGGACAGCACCCTTTATTAAGCAAAAAATACGGAGGAGATGATACGGAACTTGGCTACAGGATTGGTAAAGAGTTCGATATTCCGGCTGTCTTTAACAAAAAAGCCTGCGGTTATTCATATCTCGAAAAATCATTAAAAAAAGCTCTTCAGCAGATGGAAGAATTCGGAAGATACAACCTGAAAATTATCAGAGAAATTCATCCGGAATTTAAGGAAATATTTAACTTTAATTTGCTAAGAGAAAATAATATTAAATCGGTTATAATCCGCAGTTTATTGCGTAAAGATTTTGCCGGACTTCTGAAATTCTCGATTGATTTTTTGCCGGATTTTTTAAGTCTGCCGGCAGTTCATTTTCTCGTTTTTTATTCTATTTGCAAAGGTTATAAAAGCACTGAGGCAGAAAAATGAACGAAATAAAGAAAAGAATTTTAATAACCCGTACCGACAGGCTTGGCGATGTTGTTCTTTCAACAGCAATCCCGCGCGAAATAAAAAAAACTTACCCCGATTCTTATGTTGCAGTTCTTGTAAGAAATTATACTATGCCGGTGTATGAAAACAATCCTTATGTTGATGCAATTTTAACAGACGATTTTACCGAAGAAACGCGCAGTAAAACATTCTGGCAGAAAATTAAGGAAATAAAACAGTATGATTTTACCGATGCGCTAATGCTTCTGCCATCGGAAAGACTTACTTATATGCTATTCTGGGCGGGAATAAAAAACCGTATCGGCGTTAGCAGGAAATTATATCAGTTCCTTACATTCACAAAATACGTGATGCGCAATTTTGAGCCTTTGCGGAGCGAAGCAGATTATTGTATGGATTTAGCAAGAAAAATCGGTGTTGAATCAGATAATATAAGTTCGGAAATATTTCTTACAAACGAAGAAATTAAAGAATCCGCTCAGCTGAAAGAAAAATGGTCTGCAGGGAATAAGAAAATAATCGGAATTCATTCATCAAGCGGAAACTCTGCACCGAATATGCCTGCCGAGGAATACAGAAATCTTGCCGAAAAGCTGATTGAAACAGGCCGATATAAAGTAATTATAACCGATCAGGAAGTGCCTGATGAATTGCAGGGAATTGAAGACGCCGAGTATATAAATCTTCCTTTGAGAAAATTATTTGTAAATATTAAAGCTTTCGATTTGTTAGTATCAGCCAGCACCGGTCCGATGCACGCTGCGGCAGCGCTGAATGTAAATACACTTTCGGTATTCTGCACATTAAACAGCTGTCACCCAAATTTATGGGGACCTAAAGGAAACCAGGCATTTATTGTGTTGCCGGATAAAGAATTTTGCCGAGTAAACTGTTCCGATAATCCGCATTATTGCAGTTTAAATAAAGAAAGCGGAATTAATGCAGAAGTATTATTCAGAAAAATCAATGAACTAAAACTTTAACTGCACCTGAAATTCATTATTTCTGAAGTGGTTTGATGCATCAGATTACTTACAGTATCTACAGTCTGCGAAATTCTGTTTATATCTTCCAGCGATTTTGCCATAATTGTTTCCATTTCCATTATCTGAGAATCGATAGCTGTTGCCATTTGTTTTTGCGAATTTCTTATTTCGGTAAGAATATCAATTTCTGTTAAAAGATTTTCGCTTTCTGCAAGAATTCCGTCAAAAGATTCCTGCAAATCTTTGTTGTTTTTAATCCCTTCGCCTACACTCATTCCTGTTGTTTTCATCGATTCGTCGGCTTTTTTCACGTCCGCCTGAATTTCGGAAATTGTTGTTGCAATTTCTTTTGTGGCTTTTGTTGTTCTTTCCGCAAGTTTTCTTACTTCGTCAGCAACTACGGCAAATCCGCGTCCCTGTTCACCGGCGCGCGCTGCTTCAATGGCAGCGTTTAATGCAAGAAGATTAGTTTGATTTGCAATATCGTCTATAGTCCCTGCAATTTGTCCTATCTGGTCAACCTGATTAACAAGCTGTGTAACAATTGAAGCAGTTTGTTCCGAAGCTTTTGCAATTTTATCCATTCCAGCATGTGAATCTGATAGTTTTAATACTCCTTTGCGTGCTTTTTCTCCGGCAGATTCCGAAATTCTTGATACCGTGTTTATGTTTTCGTTGTTGATATTCATCGATTCAATCACTTCGCGGATTGAAGATAATATAATCCCGGATTTTCTGCTTTGCTCGTTAACTGAGTAGTTTAAATTATTTACCGCAGATACAATTTCACTGCTGTTATTCGAGGTTTCTTCTATAGATATTTTTACATTTTTTATAAGATTATTTATTTTATAAATCGAATCGTTGAAACCTTTAAATAGTTTGTTCAATTCGTTTATTGAGGAATTGTCGGTAATTTTAACAGTTAAATCACCAAGAGAAAATTTATCCATTTCACTTAATATCCGGTTTATTCCTTGCGAAAGAATACTATTCTGTTTATCAATTTCTGTAACTGCCTGCTGTACTTTCATCTCAACGCTTTGTTTTTCTTTTTCAAGATCGGATATGTTAAGTTTTATATTATCAAGCATTTTTTGAAGTGCTTCCGATAAGATGCAGGTTTCATTAGTCCCTTTTGTTTCGAAATTTACATTATAATTACCGGCACTTATTTCAGATGCCTGATTGCAAAGCATTTCCATTGGTTTAACAATTTTTTTTGTAAGACTGGAAATGAAAAAAACAAAAACAACAAGAACAATCAGTCCTGTAAACATTCTTTTGTATAAAATTGAATTCAATTCTGCTTGTATGTCTTCAATTTCGTAATCAGCTCCTATTGTATAAATATTTCCATTTTTAGTTTTAAACGGAACGATTGCCGACCGGAAATTCCCCCATTTATCTTCAATCTCTTCAAAATATATTTCCTTGTTATCAAAAGAATTATAAAAACCTTCCGAAATATCATCATATTCGTCATAGTAATTTGTAAAAGATTTTTCCGCGAGTTCATCATCGGTTGCGCTGCTTGATGTGAAATATATTTTCCCGTCCTTTTTTATCATCGAATAAATATATTTTACACCAACAGCTTTTTGGATAGTATTTAGTTTATTAATAATCTCCATATGCTCATCTTCCGTAATTGAGCCGGCATTTAATGCTTTATCGTGATATTCATCCCCAATTATATTTAAAGATCCGTAAATGGAGGAGAGAAGTTTTGTATCTATTATTTCAATGTAATTATCTTTTTGGGTTTTATAGGACATAAAGGTATAAAAGCCTATTATTAAAAATCCAAATACGAAAACAGAATAAAGAATTTTTTTACTGATAGTATCGGGTTTGAGCGACTTGACCATTTCTTCCTCGGATAATAAAAGACAATTATTAAAATTTTTAATAATTAGTATCGGAATTTAAGGGTAGAATTTTATGCTTGTTATTACAGAAAGTGTGATTATATTACAAAAAAGTTTAATATATTTACACATTCAAAGTAAAAGTTTCCGGGGCTAATTAACAAGCTGATGCCCAACCCCGTCAGGTCCGGAAGGAAGCAGCGGTCAGCAATCAGTTTGTGTAGTTAGTTCCCGGGTTTTTATTTTGCGGGTATCAGAAAATCTAAAACTCCTTCACCTTTTGCAATCTTATAATCGAAGAAAACCTTGGCAATTGTGCCGGGCAAAAAACTTGTATTTACAAAATCCTGCGAAAGCATTTTAGATAAATGGCGCGACATATCTGGCTGATGACCGACAAATGCAATGTTCTCCGAATCGAGAGATATTGCAAATTGAAGAAGATTTTCGGTTAAGCAGCCTGGAAAGAGTGTCTCATCCGAAAAAAAATTATTTGTATTGTTTAGGTATTTTTTAAAATATTCCGCTGTCTGCCTTGCCCGTAAAAGCGGCGAAAAAATAAGATAATCGAAACGGATGTTATAATTATCGATATAGTTAATAAGATTTTCCAGACTTTTCCTTCCGTTATCTGTAAGGGATTTTTCTTCTGTCCCATCTCCCGAAGCTTCGCCATGCCGTATAAGGTAAATATTCATTTCTGTGTGAATTTGTGAATTTCAAACTTGATTGCAAATTTATGGAAACTATTTAATTAATTTCTTTAATTTTAAAAAATAATGATTAAATATTTCAAATAGTTTAAAATATAAACCTCTGCAGAAATTTATATTTTGAATAACCATCAGTAATACTATACTTCCGATAATTGCCAATACAAAAGACCAAATTTTATTGGGTAATAGAACAATCCCCCAAATGTGATGAAAATTGAATATGAAACAGAGTATTGTAATTAACATTAAATTGAAATTTGAGGATTTATGCATAAACTTGATATCTTGAAATATAAAGCCGATTATTAAATAGTAAGCAGGAGCAAAAGGGAACATTAACCTTTCTTTATCATACCCTAAAAATGAGATTGCCAAAGTTGTAAAAAATAAAACTATAATCCATTTATTTTTCTTGAGGAAAAGGACAACCTCCTTTATCACTGTCAACGGTATGAGAAATAATGGGTTATATGCCAGAAATAATTGTTTAAGAAGAGCTTCTGAAGAGAATATTTTATTCTTGTTATCCTCGAAAGCTTCGTATAAAGTAACTCCGCAATTTGTATGAATTAAAATTCTTGGCAGCAAAAATATAAGAATCAAAATAATTGATAATATTCCAAATTCAATGGTTTCTTTCTTTTTCCCTTTTTCAATTAAGAAAGTTATTCCGATGGGAATGATTAAAAGCATAGTTTCTCTTGATAAAATTCCTAAACCAGAAAGGATTATTACGAGAAAAATATGATTTCGGTTTAAAAGAATCAGACAAAAAAGAATTAATGTAACTGATATTATGTCAGAAATTCTATAGAATTCAAATATGTAGAAAGGAACAAAGTATCTGTTACTTAAGAAAATGAGTGTTATAAAAAATGCAATCTTTTCATTTAATTTATACTCAATCAGAAAAAAAAAGAACACGATAGAAAAAACAATCAGAAAAAATGAATTAAAGAAAAAATAGCCAAAGTCTACATCATTAAAAAAGATTGAGACTAACCAAGGTGCAAATATTCTATATGCAAACGGCTGGCAAACCGAAGCATTTGAAGACAAAGGAAATATTGCCATATTACGGTATGATTGAATATCGTGCCAGGATGGATAAGTATATACATCTGCTTTGTTTGTTAAAATTATCTGTAACAAACAAACCAAACATATAATCAGCAGATAAAGTATAATTAATTTATTTTTTTCTTCAAGCATTATTTGAGACTGCAAAATAATTTGTGTAAATTTAAAAATCGGTTAATGCACAGGGTAAAAATCAGATAAACTGCAATTTGCATCTCCAATTTTTACTTCGTCGATAAATATTGTTCTTTCCGTTAAAACTGATCTCTGAGGATTTGTAAGCCAGTCCCATTTGTAAATGCCAATATTAAAATATACTCCGGTCTCGTCGTTTGTGGTATTGGGACCTTTCCGGGAGTAAACTAGTTTCCCGTCTTTAAATATTTCTAAAACAGGTTTGTGAGAATCTAACCAGCCCCATTTTACGTGAAAAACCCAGTCTATCCATTTGTTTTTGTCGTTTTCATAGGAACCAAGGTCAACGATTATTTGCTTATTATTAAGGGTTATTTCTCCCATATCGCTTATTTTATTATCGTCCCATATAATAACAACAAACCAATTTCCATTTTTTGTCAGCAAACATAAAGGAGGCGAAGTCCATTGCTCGCCTAAATTCAGATCGGGATAATTATGCCACTGTGCAACAATTTCAGCAGATTTAGGGTCGGTTTCATAGTTTTCCGGTAAAAAAATGCTGAATGCAAACCATCTTTCTGCAAATTGTTCATCCGGAGGCCATCTCCTCAATTCTGCGCGTTTCCCGCTGTATTGTTCCGGATCGTTATTGTGCAGCTCGAATTTCACTGAACTATTGCCAAGCCTTTTTTGAGCGGAAGTAATTTGAATGGCATAATCAGGAAGTGAGGGAGTTGACGGATCGTTGCTTGTCCGCCAGTCCTTAAACAAAGGATCGTTGAAGCTGTCCGAGAAAATAATTGTTCCGGGCACTTTATTTTCTGTTGCAACGGGATTTTTACATCCGAATATTAAAATCAAAAAAATAAATACGAAAAGTGTTTTAATATTCATAATTCAAACTCATTTATTCTCAGAAAAATATACGTAAACCTTTTTTGCATTTCCAATCCCGATAATTTTTGAAAGCGTTACAGGATCGGCATTTTTAATATCTTCAATACTTTTAAATTCCCGCAATAATTTTTCGGCTGTTTTTTTCCCGATACCTTTAATTTCGAATAATTCTGTTGTAATTGTCCGTTTGCTTCTTCGCTGGCGGTGGAAAGTAATGGCAAATCTGTGGGCTTCGTCGCGCACTTGCTGGAGCAATTTAAGCGCAGAAGAAGTTTTGGGAATAATTACAGCTTCGGAATTACCCGGAAGAAAAATTTCTTCGAGCCTTTTTGCAAGTCCAATTATTTCATAATTTGTTAACCCGATTTTATTAAGAATTTCTACCGCGCTGGAAAGCTGTCCTTTCCCTCCGTCAACCATTATTAAATCAGGGGGATTTTCTTTTTCTTCAATCATTCTGCTGTATCTTCTTTCAATTACTTCCTGCATACTGGCAAAATCGTCAGGTCCATTAACTTCTTTAATAATGAATTTTCTATAGAGACTTTTCTTAGGTTTTCCATCTAAAAACACAACCATACTTGCAACTGTATCTGTTCCCTGGAGATTTGAAATATCGAAACATTCAATTATTTTTGGAACGTTTTTTAGACGAAGATCGCGTTTAAGCGCTGCCAATACGAAAGGAACATTTCCTTCGCGTTTCATTCTTTGAAGCTGTATTTCTTTAAGCTGAAGAATTGCATTTTGTTTGCACATAAAAAGCAGCGATTTAATATCGCTTTTGCGCTGAGGTACAACAAATTTTACTTTAAACCCGGCTTTAGAACTCAGCCATTCGGCAAGAAAATCCATTTCGGCAGGATCTGTATCAACAACAATTTCGTGTGGAATTTCCACATATTCATTGTAATAAAACTTTATTGCCGATGTATAAATCTGAGGTTCGTTTTCAAGATTTTCGTTAATCAGTTTGAGCTGTTTTTTACCTACCAAACGTCCGCTGCGGATGTTAAGAATTGTACAGGCAACATCTTTACCTTCGGAAGCGAGACTTAAAATATCTTTATCTTCAAAATCGTTCGTAACAATTTTTTGGCGCGAAGAATAAACCTCGAGCTGTTTTATTTTATCACGAAGAATTGCAGCATTTTCAAAATTGAAATTTTCCGAAGCCTTGCTCATCTGGTCATTAAGTTCTTTGATAAGTTCGGCGGTTTTGCCTTTAAGAAGTTTTTCAACCTGGCTGACCATTTCGTTATAATTGATTTGGGAAATCAAACCTTCGCAAGGTCCGTCGCATTTTTTTATGTGATAATCGAGGCAGACTTTTATTTTTTTCTTTTCAATAGTCTGTTCGTCTATATAGAATTTACAGCTGCGGATTTTAAAAATCCTGTTAATCATCGAAAGCGAATTTTTCATCGATTTAACATCTGTGAAAGGTCCGAAGTATTTGCTTCCGTCGCGAATTACCTGCCTTGTAGGAAATATTTGCGGATATGGCTCTTTAGTAATGCGGATATAAGGAAATGTTTTATCGTCTTTCAAAAGAATATTGTAACGGGGTTTTAAATCTTTAATAAAATTATTTTCCAACACCAAGGCTTCAAATTCCGAATCGGTAATGATAAGCTCCAAATCCGCTGCTTTGCTAATCATTATTTCAGTTTTAGGCGAATTCAGGTTTTTCTGAAAATAAGAACGAACTCTGCTGCGAAGATTTTTTGCTTTTCCAACGTAAATAACTTTCCCTGTTTTATCTTTAAATTGATAAATACCCGGTACCGAAGGCAGATTTTTTAACTTTTCTTCTAAAATATTATTCATAGTCAAAAAATAGAAATAATAATTTTAAAAACATCTTGGAATTAAAATATAAAAAAGGCTGTTAGAGAAATATGAACAATTTTTTAAGCAATTAACAAATGTTAAAATCTTCAACAAAAAATAACAACGCTTAATTTGTTTAATAAATATAAGTAAAAAATAAAAAAGCTTAATAAAATAAGTTGGGGGTGGGAATTGCTGTTAATTAGAGTATTTAATTTTTGTTGTATTAACAAAACAAGTAGTAATTTTTTACTGTAAAACTATACATAAAATTTGTTGATTTTTACATAAAATAAATATAGTTTAATTTATATGATTTTATGGCGTCATATAAAGTTATAAAGAAAAAAAACGAGTGATAATTTCATAAATTATGAAAATCTAAATCTTTATTATATTAACCTTTTCAGCCATTTATATAAAAATATTCTGATCGGGAAATCTATGACAGAAAAAGAGAATTCAAAAAGATTAAAATATCACATCATATTGGCTGGATTAGTAATTTGTATATTTCTGGTTATATCGGGCTATCTTTTTTACAAGCAGGAAGAAAATAGAATTGTAAAACAAAAGGAAATCGAGTTAAAATCTATTTCGGAATTAAAAGTTAACCAGATAAAAGAATGGTATATTGATAATCTTGATGACGCAAAGGTCATTTCTCGAAACATATTTTTACAAGAATTCTTACTGAAAGCGCTCGAAAAAAATGATATAAAAGATGTTGAAAAACTGATATTGTTTTTAAAAGAAATTTCCGAAGAACACGGGCTCGAAGATATTTTTATTGCTGATATAAACGGGAAAAGAATATACTCAATTAAGGAAGTTTCTGAAAATACTGATTTGAAATTTTTAGAAACAATTAAAAAAGTTGTAAATAGAAGAGAAGCTTTATCAACCTTTCTTTACCTTAACAAGGAATTGAAGAAAATTACGATTGATTTTATAGCTCCTATTTTAAAAAACGGAGATATTGAAAATGTTTTGGTTTTCAGGTTAGAACCCGAAGGATTTCTTTATCCTCTTATTTTATCAGATCCTAATACAAGCATTACTTCCGAATCTTATTTATGCAGACAGGATGGTGACAGTGTTCTGATTTTAAGCGATTTAAGGTTCAGGGAAAATGCTGCACTTAAACTTAAAATATCACTATCCGAAAAAAATGTTTCTGCAGTTCAAGCAGTAACAAGAAAAAAGGGTCTTTATGAGGGCAAAGATTATAGAAATGAAAATGTTTTATCTTATTTTAACAACATTCCAGGAACTCCTTGGATTATTGTATCAGAAATTGATAAAAATGAACTGTTTTCGGAATTAGAAGAGAAGCTAATTATTATAGCTGTTATTGTTTTTCTTGCAATCCTTTTTGTTATATCCGGCATGGCATTGCTGTATAATAATAAACGAAAAAATATTTTGCAGAAATTATTACACTCGAAGCAGGAATTCCGAACTACACTATACAGTATTGGTGATGCAGTGATTACAACTGATTCGAAAGGCAATGTTCAAATGCTTAACCCTGTTGCCGAAAATTTAACCGGCTGGAAAGAAAATGAGGCGATTGATAAACCGATTGAAGAAATATTTAAAATAATTACGGAAGAAACCAGACAAAAAGTTGAAAGTCCGGTAAAAAAAGTACTCGAAAATGGAAGAATTGTAGGTCTAGCAAACCATACACTTTTAATTTCGAAAGACGGTAGAGAAATACCAATTGCCGACAGCGGAGCACCAATAAATAATGATAAAGGCAGAATTGAAGGAGTGGTTTTAGTTTTCAGAGACCAGACAGCAGAAAGAGAAAACCGGAAAAATTTAGAAGAAAGTGAAAAAAGATTCCGTTCTTCGATGGATAATATGATTGAAGGGGCGCAAATTATTGATTTTAATTGGAACTATATTTATTTGAACGAAGCTGCGGAAATACAGGGGAATTTAAAAAAAGAAAACCTGATTGGTAAAAACTTTAAGGATATATGGCCTGGAATCACTAACCATCCGATATTTGAAGTATTAAAAGATTGTATGGACAATAGAAAAAGCAGACATATAGAGACATCATATACATTTCCCGGTAATATTTTCAGGTACTTTGAAATTAGCGTTCAACCGATTCCCGAAGGAATTTTTATTCTTTCATTGGAAATTACCCAGAAAAAAATTGCTGAAAATGAAATAAGAAAAATCTCAAAAGCAGTGACTCAAAGCCCTGTTATTGTTGTAATTACCAATAAATCAGGGAATATTGAATATGTTAATCCGAAATTTACCGAAGTAACAGGTTACAGCGGCGATGAAGCAAAAGGAAAAAATCCTAAAATATTAAGATCAGGTTATCATTCAAAAGAATTTTACAAAGAACTATGGGATACTATTATTGAAGGAAAGGATTGGCACGGTGAATTTCTAAATAAGAAAAAGAACGGAGAGTTTTATTGGGAAAATGCTTTTATTTCGCCTCTTTTTGATAACGAAAACAATATTACTCATTTTGTTGCGGTTAAGGAAGACATAACCGAAAAGAAAAAAATGCTTGAGGAATTGATAACTGCCCGCGATAAAGCTGAAGAAATGAACAGAGTAAAATCTTTGTTTTTTGCAAATATGAGCCACGAATTACGCACTCCGTTTGTTGCAATAATGGGTTTTTCAGAATTATTATACGAAACACTGGAAAATCCAGAGCATAAAGAAATGGCTGAAGGCATTATGAACACTTCTAATAGAATGCTTGCTACCCTTACAAAGATACTCAATCTTACAAAAAGCGAATTTGAAAAAGAAACTGCTTTGCAAAGCGAAGTAGATATGATAAGGCTTATTGAAGATATATATCGTCAGTTTTCAGTAGCTGCTGCAAGAAAAAATATAAAGCTTCTGAAAAGTATAAAATTCGATGAATTAATTATGCACACAGATGGAAATCTTGTTTCCGAAATACTGAATAATTTGATTAATAATTCTCTTAAATTTACAGATAAGGGAAGTATTGAAATATCTGCCCAAATAATAAAAAAAGAAAATAAAAATATACTGGAACTTAAAGTTTCGGATACAGGGATAGGTATTCCAAAAGATAAACAGGATTTAATATGGGAAGAATTCCGGCAGGCAAGCGAAGGTACAACACGAACGTACCAAGGGACAGGTTTAGGACTAACAATTGTTAGGCGATATGCTGAAATTCTTGGAGGCAAAACATACGTGGAAAGCGAAGAAATGAAAGGTGCAACATTCACTGTTGAACTGCCTTTTTCAAATCACACTGAAAAAGTATTAGAAAAATAAAAAATCCCGCTTTGGCGGGATTTTCTCTATTTAAATTTATAAGCTTTAGGAATTACTACTATTCCGGTTTCCGATACAGTAAATCGCTTTTTATCTTCTTCAGGATCAAAGCCAATTTCTGTCCCTTCAGGAACAACTACATTCTTATCAATTATTGCTCTTCGTATTTTTGAATGCCTGCCTATATTGCAATTATTAAAAATTATTGAATCAGTTATATACGAATAGCTGTTAACCCTTACATTCGGACCGATTATGGACCTTTCAACAAGTCCGCCTGAAATAATTGTTCCGTCAGTTATTAAAGAATTAAATGCGCGCCCAACTCTTTCTCCTTCGTGCGAAAGAGTTTTAGCCGGCGGGAACTGCCACTGACGGGTTCTAATCGGCCAATGCTGGTCGTATAAATTAAATTCCGGAGAAGGTTGAATTAAATCCATACTTGCAGCGTAGTAACTGTCAATAGTGCCTATATCCATCCAATAAGGCTCAATTTTTTTATTTTCGTCCTCAAAACGGTATGCCTGAACATTGTAACCTTGTTTTAACATATAAGGAATAATATCTTTTCCGAAATCTTTATTTGGTATATTCTCGCGTTCGGTATTTTGTA
>CAYTFZ010000008.1:19702-53128 GCA_964437215.1 uncultured Melioribacteraceae bacterium
ATAATATCTTTTCCGAAATCTTTATTTGGTATATTCTCGCGTTCGGTATTTTGTAAAACATCTTTTAACACTACAGCATTAAAAACATAAATGCCCATATTTACAAATGAAAAACCAGGTTTATCGGGGGCTTCAGCTGGTTCATCGGGTTTTTCAATAAACGAAGTTACTTTATAATTTTGATCAATTCCAACAACACCGAAACGCGATGCAAGTGAAACAGGAATATAAATGCTTGCAATTGTAAGATCTGCCTCTTTTTTTACATGGTACTGAAGCATTTTTAAATAGTCCATTTTGTAAATATGATCCCCCGAAAGCATCAGAACCCATTTGTTGCTGCTTCCGGAACCCACAAGGTTTAAATTCTGATAAATAGCATCGGCAGTACCTTGATACCAATTAGTATTGATTTTATGCTGGGGAGGGACAGAATATATAAATTCGCCTAAATCGGGATTGAAAATATTCCAAGCTTCGTAAAGATGGACATTGAGTGAATCGGATTTATATTGCGTAAGAATATATATTTTTCGTAAACCTGAATTTAAACAGTTTGATAGAGCAAAATCAATAATTCTGTATTTCCCGCCGAAAGGAACAGAAGGTTTTGTTCTTTCTTTTGTTAAAGGGTAAAGCCTTTCACCTTGTCCTCCGGCAAGAATCATTGTCAGTGTGCCTCTTTGTAGTTCTGAACCTGCAAATGCCATTTTGTCCCCAAGTTTATTATTTACAAAAAAAAGTTATTTATTACTATGTTGCTAATATAAAATTAAAATATTTCAAAATTATGACAAACAGAACAAAAAAAATATTTTTTTTAATTGTTTTACCTATAATATTAGTTTTTTTTACAATAATAACAATCAATTTTATTTTGTATTACTATAACGTAGATACAAATATTATTAAAGCTTATTTCAATGAACAAACTTACAGACTAACTGCTTCAGATAATTATATTCATTCGTCGCAATATAACATTGATATTCTTCATTATGATATTTCTGTTGAACTTATAAATAATGAAGAAAAAATAAAAGGGAAAACAGCAATTACTTTTTTCCCGAAAAAACCGACTGACGAATTTGTTTTGAATTTTTATGATAATATGAAAGTGAAAAACATAAAATTAAACGGAAAAAATACAGATTACGAACACGATGATTATCATCTTAAAATAATGTGTGAAGATAAAATATCAGATACATCTGAAGTAGTAATAGAATATTCCGGTAAGCCCTTACTGATGGGTTTTTCGTCATTTAATTTTGTAAAAGACGATAGCGGGAAAGTAACCTCGGTTTATTCTTTATGTGAACCGGTTTATTCTTCAACATGGTTTCCTTGCAGCGACAGACCCGACGACAAAGTTAAAATGAATATACAGATTACAAACGACAGCAATTTTATTTCTCTTTCAAACGGAGTACTAAAAAAAATAGAAAAATATAAAAGCAAGAATACTTACTTTTGGCAGACGGATTATCCTATTTCTACTTATCTTATTTCGCTTTATTCAGCTCCTTATAAAAGTTTCAGCGATAAATTTATTTATCAGTCGGATACAATGAAAATAGATTATTATTTTTATCCCGAAAATTTTGAAAATGCAAAAACAGATGTGGAAGATCATCCCAAAATGCTGAAAATATTTTCGGATATGTTCGGGAAATATCCTTTTTTCAAGGAAAAATATGCTGTAGCCGAATTTGCCTGGCAGTACGGAGCAATGGAACACCAGACTATAACAGGGATATCGACGAATTTAATCAGCGGAAGAAAATTATACACCAATTATTATATACACGAACTTGCACATCACTGGTGGGGAAATGCAGTGGGACCAAAAAGCTGGGATGATATTTGGCTTAGCGAGGGATTTGCAACTTACAGTGAAGCCCTTTACTTCGAGCAAAATGGAGGAGCCAGAGGTTTGCAGGCAAAAATGAGAGCCTTTTTAGATGAAGATAATTTTGAAGGAGTACTCGGAAATCCCGGAAGAAATCTGTTTAGTCATACTATTTATAACAAAGGTGCTTGGGTTCTTCATATGCTTCGTTATGAAATGGGAGATTCTGCCTTTTTTAAAACACTGAAAGTATATTTTAATAAATACAAATATAAGAATGCATCTATTGAAGATTTTAAGAATATCTGCGAAGAAGTGTCTGGAAAAGAACTCGGTTGGTTTTTTAAACAGTGGATTTATAAAGGTGAAGGTTTATTGAAACTGGAATACAAATGGGATTGTAAAAAGCAGGAAAATTCTTATAAAACCGAATTGGTTATAAATCAAAAACAGAAAGAATATGAAGTCTACAAATTTTCTATTGATGTAAGTTTTGAAACCGGACAAAACGTGAAGATTATTAAGAAATATTTTTTGGACAGTAAAAACAGTAAGTTGGAATTTACTTCTGAAAATCCGGTTAAAAAAATAATATTGGACGAAAACGGCTGGCTATTTGCAAAAATTGTAAAAAAATAAAATGTTGATTTAATTTCCTGTAAAAATTAAGCTATTCTTGTTAAGTTTCGGAGTTAATAAAAGGATAACTTGAGTAAAAATTATTTTTTCATATCGGATGTCCATTTAGGACTTCAGGATGAGCAGACAGAAAAACTTAAAGAAAAAAAATTAGTGGAATTTATCAATTTTGCTTCTTTAAACTGCGATGAGCTTTTTATATTGGGAGATCTTTTTGATTATTGGTTTGAATATAAAAGAGTAGTTCAAAAAGGATATTTTAAAACATTTTCTGCCTTAAAAGAAATGACAGAGAAAGGTATAGGAATTAAATATTTAATAGGCAATCACGATTTTATGCACCGCGATTTTTTTGAAAAAGAAATAGGTGCCGAACTGAAAGAAGATGCTTTTAACATAGTTTTGAATGACAAGAAGTTTTTTTTAGGTCATGGCGACGGTTTGGTTAAAAATGATAACGGATATAAAATTCTTAAAAAAATATTAAGAAACAAAACTTTTCAGAAAATGTATTCAGTAATTCATCCTGATTTGGGAATTGCACTTGCAAGCAAAACAAGCAAAACAAGCCGCGATTATACAGCAGAAAAAGATTACGGCGAATCGGACGGATTATATGAAGCAGCCTGCAGTAAAATTGATGAAGGTTTTGATTATGTAATTTTCGGTCATACTCATAAGCGAAGAAACGAAAAATACAAAAACGGTTATTACATAAATCTTGGAAGCTGGCTAAACAACCCGTGTTACGGAAAATTTAACGGAAATAATTTTGAGATAATAGACTGGTAAAAAATGATTAAAAAAGATCTGCTTAAAAACGCAAAGATGAAAAAAGGAATTAAAGAAATTTTCTGGTGGACAACCGGAATATCTTTTCTTCTTTTTCTGATTTTCGGGTATTTTTTTCTTCAATATGTTACCGAAGGGCTTCCTTCGCTTGAGCAGCTTGAAAATCCCAAACCGATATTAGCAAGTAATGTTTACAGTGCCGACGGAGTACTTATTGGTCAGTATTTCCGCGAAAACCGTGTAAATATCGATATTGATAGTATCCCTCCTTATATAATAGATGCCTTAATTTCTACAGAAGACCGTGATTTTTATAATCACTGGGGAGTTGATGTTCAAAGATTTATAAAGGCAATGGTTAAAACGATTTTTCTGGGGAAAAAAGAAGGAGCGAGTACAATTACTCAGCAGCTTTCGAAAAATCTTTATGAATTGAAAATACCGGATGAAAATATTTTTGATACAATTGTAAGAAAAGTGCGGGAATGGATTACTGCCGTTCAAATTGAAAAAACATATACAAAACGGGAAATTATTGAAATGTATTTAAACGTATCCTATTTCGGAAGGGGAGCTTACGGAATATCGATGGCTTCTAAAATATATTTCAATAAAAAAGCAACACAGATTACGATTCCTGAAGCTGCTGTTCTTGTTGCGGTTTTGAAATCATCTGTTTACTACGATCCCTTTCAAAAATATAATAATTCTCTTCAAAGAAGAAATATAGTTCTCTATAATATGTATGATAATGATTGTCTGGAAGAAAAAGCTTTCGAAAGATACAAGGAAATGCCTATTACATTATCAGCCGAATCAGCCGAAATCGGTTTCCGAAGTAAAGAGGCTCCTCATTTTGTTGAGCATGTAAGACGCCAGCTCTCTGATCTTGCCGATAAATACGGATTTAATCTTTATGAAGATGGGTTGACTATTTATACTACACTCGATTCGAGAATGCAGAAATTAGCAAACAGAGCAGTAAAGGAACATCTGGATGAATACCAGCCGCTTTTTGATAAATTCTGGAAGTGGAAAGATTATCCAAAGCTGTTATCCGAATTATTAGATAAAGCCATAAAAGGCAGACCAGAATATCTTAAAGCAAAAACGCAGCAGGAAAAGAAAAACGTGTACAACAGATTAAGAGGAAATATAGCTTTAATCGATTCAGTTGAAAAAGTTGCCCAGACGATTGAAGTTGGATTTGTTGCAATGGATGTGAGAACAGGCGAAATAAAAGCAATGGTTGGCGGCCGCAATTTTAATTTTGCATACGGGCTTAATCATGTAACACAAATCAAACGTCAACCGGGGTCTTCTTTCAAACCTATTATTTACACTGTTGCTATTGATAACGGACTTTATCCTGCATATCCAATATTAAACCAGCCGTTCGATTTCAACGGTTGGAGTCCTCATAATTTTGATATGTCCACCAGCGGTTATATGATGCTGAGAGACGCATTGCGCCGTTCTGAAAATATTGTTGCTGCCAAATTAGTTGTAGAAAATCATGCTCCGCTTTGGCAGATTGGCAAATATGCGCAAAATTTAGGGATAAAAAGTAAATTGGCGTTATATCCTGCAATATCTCTTGGTGCTGCCGAGGTTACTCCTCTTGAAATGGTAAATGCTTTCGGTACATTAGCAAACAAAGGAATTCACAACGAACCCTTTGCTATAACAAGAATAGAAGATAAAGATGGAATTCTGATTGCTAATTTTAAGCCTGAATCCAGCGAAGGAGTATCAGAAGAAACTGCATATATTATAACAGATATGCTGACTTCGGTAATAGATCATGGAACCGGATTGAGGGCAAGAAGTTATTTTGGACGACCGGCTGCCGGTAAAACAGGTACTACTCAGGAATTCGGAGATGCCTGGTTTATTGGTTACACTCCACAATTAGTTGCCGGTGCGTGGGTTGGTTTCGATGACCGAAGAATAAGTTTTACAGGAAATTATGGACAAGGATCGAAAGCAGCTTTACCTATTTGGGGCAGATTTATGAAATTTGTATATGATTCGATTGAGATGCCTATCGAATATTTTAAAATGCCGGAAAACGGAAATGTTGTTTCAGTTCAATTCTGTAAATCATCAATTACAGAAGACGGTGATCCACGTCTCTATTCATCCGATTGCAGCGACGGAGCCTTAACTGACATTATTAAATTAAAAGACGTACCAAAATCATACGATAGAAAGGAAAGAAATACCGGCAGCAGCAATCATAATCCAAGCAGCCACGAAGCTTTAGAATATAATGATGAAGATGATGATTATGGCGGATATTAAATATTTTTAAAAGATTTGATATTAGTTTTTAAAGGTAATTGTTATTATTTTTGTGCATTGAAAAATTGCCCGGATGGTGAAATTGGTAGACACGCTAGGTTCAGGGTCTAGTCCATGTACGTGGGTGGGGGTTCGAGTCCCCCTCCGGGCACAAAAAATCCCCCAAATATTATTTTATGATTTCAAGTTCCGCTTCACAGAAATTCGATTTAAAAAAATGCTATAAGGAAGCTGAAAATTTAGCTGCCCGTCATTACGAAAATTTCCCGGTTATTTCGTATTTTCTGCCTAAAAAATTTCGAAGCCATGTTGCAGTTATTTATCAATTTGCCCGAACTGCCGATGATTTTGCCGATGAAGGAAAATTAACGGCTGAAGAAAGAATTCATTTGCTTGATGAATTTGAAAATGATTTTAAGAACTGTAAAAAAAACATTTTTAAAAATGGTTTTTGGTTTGTTCTGAATGATACAATAGAAAAATTCAATCTTAGCAGAGATAATTTTTTTAATTTATTAAAAGCTTTTAAACAGGATGTATCGAAAATACGATATGAAAATTTTGGCGAGCTTTCCGGATATTGTTCAAACTCTGCAAATCCGGTGGGAAGAATAATGCTTGAACTTTTCAATATCAGAGATGAAAAAGCATTCGAATATTCCGATTTAATTTGCAGTGCATTGCAGCTTGCAAATTTTTGGCAGGATGTTTCGGTTGATATTAAAAAGAACAGAATTTACATTCCGCTTGACGAAATTAAAAAATTCAATGTAAGCGAACAGCAAATATTAAATGAAAAGTATTCAAAAAATTTCAAAAATTTATTAAAATATCAATGCGAAAGAACTGAAAGAATGTTTGATGAAGGAAAAAAGCTGATTCCGTATCTTTCAGGGAAGTTTAAGTTTCAGATAAAAATGACAGCTTCCGGAGGAAAGAAAATTCTGCAAAAAATAAAATATTCGGATTATGATGTTTTTAAACAGCGTCCAAAACTGTCTAAAAAAGATTATTTGGTTTTATTTCTAAAAACATTGTTTAATTAAAATGAATCAGGCAAAAAAAATAGCAAAAGAAAGCAAAAGCAGTTTTTATCATGCATTTAACTTACTGCCCAAAGAAAAAAGCCTGGCAATGAATACTGTTTATGCTTTCTGCCGTAAGACCGACGACATTGTGGATGAAAATTCAGATTCGGATGAAATTAAGCTGATAAACCTTATTAATTGGAAAAATGACTTTGAAAAAGCTCTTAATGGCAGTTCCGATAATCCTTTGCTGGAAGAAGTTGCAGCCGCAATAAGAAAATTTTCCATTCCTGTTGATCCGTTTTTCGATTTGATAAAAGGAATGGAGATGGATATAAGAAAGAATCGGTACCAGACTTTTGAAGAGCTTGAATTATATTGTTACAGAGCTGCATCCACTGTCGGGTTAATGTCTATCGAAATTTTTGGATATAAAGATGAAAAAGCAAAACTATTTGCAGTTGATCTCGGCAAAGCAATGCAGCTTACAAATATTTTACGCGATGTTTATACCGATTCAAAAATTGGAAGAATTTATTTACCTCTGGAGGATTTAGAAAAATTTAATTACACAGAAGAAGATGTTTTTAACAGGGTATATAACGATAATTTTTATTTACTTATGAAGTACGAAGCTGATAGAGCAAGAAAATATTTTAATAACGCAGACCGTAACCTCATTTTTGAAGATAAACAAAGTATGTTTGCAGCAAGAGCAATGCAGCACATTTATTTTAATCTTTTAAATAAACTTGAAAAACAAAAGTTCAGGATATATGAAGAAAAAATAAATGTTTCGAAAGCAGAAAAACTGTTTATCGCTTTAGGGGTATGGGCAAAATATAAGTTAATTTACTGATGGCTGATTGTATAGTAATAGGAGCAGGAATATCCGGTTTAACAACTGCTGCAAATCTGGCAGAATCGGGGCATAAAGTTACAGTTTTGGAAGCATCGCCAAAGCTTGGAGGCAGAGCGTATTCATTTAAATGGAACGGATTAGAAATTGATAACGGTCAGCATTTAATGTTGAATTGTTATACAGAAACTTTGAAGTATTTAAAACTAACAGGCGGAATTGAAAAAACTGAATTAAAAAATATTCTGGAAATTCCTTTTGTTAGCCGCGGCGGAAGAACTGCATTTCTTCGGATTCCCGAAAAATTTTATCCTTTCAATCTTTTATATTCGCTGCTGAGATTTAACGGATTTAACCTCCGCGAAAGAATTAAAATATTAGCATTATTTGTGAAACTGCCTTTAATAAATCCAGAAAAACTTAAAGAAATAAACATTTACAACTGGCTTGAAAATAATAATCAGTCAGATAAGATTATTTCAAATTTTTGGGAAATATTAGCTGTTAGTATGCTCAACACACCCATAAAGAAAGCTTCGGCAGAAATATTTATAAAAATTCTGAAAACAGTATTTATGAAAAGAAATAATTATCTTTTTCTTTTACCTTCGCAGCCATTGGATGAAGTTTTTTCTTTGGGTTGTAAAAAGTATTTAATAGAGAAAGGATGTAAAATAGAAAGTTCCGAAAAAGTTATTGCAGTAAATTTTGAAAAGGATAAAGCAGTAAGAATTGTAACAAATAAAAAAGAATATTCGGAATTTAATTATGTATTCTGCACTGTTCCGATACATGCGTTGAAAAAAATTTTACCTGAAAGTATAGTTGAAGTATTTAATATTAGTGAACTTGAAACTGCACCGATAATAAATATTCATTTTAAATTGAAAGAAAATGGATTTAATAAAGACTATTATGCTTTAATGGGTTCAAAAATTCATTGGGTATTTAATAAAAAAACTCATCTTAACCTGGTAATAAGCGCTGGAAACGAATTCCTTAAAATGAATGATGAGGAAATTTTTGACTTTGCAACAAGTGAACTTCAAAATTACTTCCCTTGTTTTTACAAAAGCCTAATTACTGACTTTATTGTTATTAAAGAAAAAAGAGCTGCATTTATGTCCACAACGGAATCTTCTGCAATTAGAAAAAAAGTTAAAGAAAATATTGGTAATTTATTTATTGCAGGCGATTGGACAAATACAGATTTGCCTTCCACTATTGAAAGTGCTGCAAAAAGCGGAAGAATATCTGCCGGAAAAATATAAAAAAACTTGACAATGTTTTTAAGCTGAGTATATTTAGCATTATTTTTGTTTATTGAAAGAGTTAAAAATCCTAAAAAAAAAGGAGGGACACCATGACCGCACTGAAAGAAAAACTTTATGAGAAAATTGTAGCCTGGCGTCCGAGAACAGCTAGATTATTAAAAGAATTCAGCGAAGTTAAAGTTGATGAAGTTAATATCGGGCAAATAATCGGCGGAATGCGTGATATTAAATCGATGACAACTGATATTTCTTACCTTGATCCGCAGGAGGGTATAAGATTCAGAGGATTGACAATTCCTGAAGTACTTGAAAAACTGCCCAAAGTGCCAGGTTCTGAAATGCCTTATGTTGAAGGATTCTTTTTCTTTTTGCTAACAGGGGATATTCCTGATGAAAAAGATATTAAGCTTGTTGTTGATGAATTTGAAAACCGTAAAAAAGTGCCTGAATATGTTTATGATGTTATCCGCGCGATTCCAATAGATTCTCATCCGATGACAATGCTTTCAGCAGCTATTATTACAATGCAGCGTGAATCTGTTTTTGTTAAGAAATATGAAAACGGATTAAATAAAAATGATTATTGGGATCCTACCTACGAAGATTCCTTAAATCTTTTGGCTAAATTACCGGAAATTGCTGCATTTATATATCGTTTAAAATATAAAAGCGGAAGTATAATTCCATCATTAAGCAATTCCGATTGGGGTAGAAATTTTGCTCATATGATGGGTGTTCAAGAACCTTATGATGATGTTTCGCGGTTATATTTTATATTACACAGTGATCATGAAAGCGGAAATGTAAGCGCTCATACAGGACATCTTGTATCAAGTGCTTTATCGGATATTTATTATTCAATTTCGGCAATGCTTAACGGTTTGGCAGGTCCTTTGCACGGATTGGCAAATCAGGAAGTGCTTCGCTGGATTCAAGACGTTATGAATAAAATGGGCGGGAAAATTCCTACTGAAGATGAAATGAAAAAATTTGTGTGGGATACGCTGAAAGCAGGACACGTTATTCCCGGATTCGGGCATGCTGTGCTTCGTAAAACAGATCCAAGGTATATGGCTCAGCGTGAATTCAGTCTTAAACATTTACCCGAAGATCCGATATTCAAATATGTGGATATGCTTTACAGAGTTGTTCCTCCGATTTTGCTGGAACAGGGTAAAGCTAAAAATCCCTGGTCTAATGTGGATTCGCAATCCGGGGTTATCCAGTGGCATTACGGGGTTAAAGAATATGATTTTTATACAGTTCTTTTTGGCGTAGGAAGAGCACTTGGTGTGTGTGCCAACATAATTTGGGCGCGTGCTTTGGGTTATCCGCTTGAAAGACCGAAATCGCTTACAACTGATATGCTTGAAGAAATTGCAGGAATAAAAAAATAAATTCTTGCAAAAAAAGGAATATAATTGATGGATGCAACAAAGCTGCGCGAGGCTTTTTTATGGAGCAGCGCTTCTTATAAAAAAGAACAGGTAAGTGAAATTGTTTCATGCTTTAATGAGTTCTTAAAAGAAATAATTATAAAAGATCTTTTTAAGGAAAAAAACGATTCTTTTGTAACTGCAATTGATATATTCTCATTTGCAATCCCTTCGCAGCTTGCTTATCCCGTTATGGAAAAAGCAGATATAGATACCTTCTACCAGCTTGGTGAATATCTGTTAATAAAAAAAACAGATAACGGTGAAATGCTTAATCACATTATTTATTCATATCTTAATCTTTTTCGTTTATCTCAGTTTTTAACCAGGATACAAAACGAAAGAAGATGGGATGATTTGATTGACAAGCTTATTGTTGAAAGCAATTTTACTTTTAGTAAATTATTTGAACAAAGAGTTAAAGATTATCAAAAGAAAAATCTTCTGCGAGTTTTAAAAGAAAAAAGAGAAATCTCGTACACTTGGGAAGAAACCGACCGTTTAATAAAAAAATATTCTTCAAATTTAATATCGTTGCTCGAATCGATAGGACAGCCCGACGGATATGTATCTTTCCTGCTTGAGAATAGTCCTGAAATGGCTTTTTTCGATTTGGGATGTCTTTACAGCGGAATAATTAATATTATGATTCCTGCAAATTCCGTTGCAAAACATGTAGGGATGATTTTGGATGAAACAAAATCGCCTGTAATAATTGTAGATGACGAAAAACAGCTGGCAAAAATTAAAACAATAAAGAATGATGTAAAAAGCCTGAAAAAAGTAATCTTACTGGAAGGAACCAGTGCCGAAGAATATGTTATTGCATTCGAAGAATTCTTGAAATTTGCGCCGGAAAAGGAAATAAAAAGGAATTTACAAAAAGAGAAAAATATCAATGTTCAGGATACTGCTACAATTATGTACACATCGGGTACAACAGGCGAACCTAAAGGTATTGTTTTTTCGTATCATAACATTGTTTATAAAAGATTTTGCCGGGCAATGGCAATACCCGAAATCGGGGAGGATGACAGATTTTTATGTTATCTTCCGCTTTATCATACTTTTGGAAGATACTTGGAATTGACAGGCGCTGTTTTTTGGGCATCTGAATACATTTTTATGGAAAATCCATCTGTTGAAACTATGGTTGCAAGCATGCAGATGGTTAAACCCACCGTATTTATAAGTATCCCGAAGAAATGGCTTCAAATATACGAGTATATCAGTCATCGCGTAGATATTGAATTCGGCGATGAAAATGATATAATCAGAAAAGTTAAAGAAGTAACCGGAGGCGAATTAAAAAGAGGATTATCGGCAGCCGGATTTTTATCTCCAGAGATTTTCCAATTTTTTCAGCGTTACGGAATTGAGCTGATGAGCGGTTTCGGTATGACTGAAGCCACCGGCGGAATTACAATGACTAAACCGGGCAAATATGTTCAGAATTCTCTGGGAGGTCCTTTGCCCGGAATAAAGATAAAAGTTGCAGAAGATGGCGAATTGCTGATTAAAGGTCCTTATGTGATGAAAGGATATTTTGATCAGTCGCACGAAGAAACCTTTGATTCGGAGGGATGGTTTCCTACTGGCGATATAATGAAAATTGACGAATTTGGCTACATTGAAATAATCGACAGAAAAAAAGAAATTTATAAAAACATAAAAGGTGAAACCATTGCTCCGCAAAAAATTGAGAATTATTTTCTCGATTTTGATTTTGTTAAACAGGTTTTTCTTGTGGGCGATCACCGTCCTTATAACACTGTATTAATTTACCCAGATTACGAATCAAATCAGGCTCATCTTGCAGGAATGGATATTTCGCAGCAGAGAGAGTATTTTGCTTCTGTTGTTGTTACGGTTAATAATTTTCTTGCGCCTTTCGAAAGGATTTTGAATTTCAGAATTATTGATCGTGCGTTTTCACTTGAAACTGGAGAATTAACTCCTAAGGGGACTTATAAAAGAAGGAACATCGAGAAAAACTTCAATTCTGTTATTGAAGAAATGTATTTGAAGGAATATATTGAACTTGCTGTTGATGAGTATGATGTTAGAATCCCCAACTGGTTTTTACGTGAAGTGGGTAGTCTTTCACGGGATATTGTTGTAAAATACAACTCGCTTTGCATTCCTAAGCTTGATTTACAGCTTACAATCCGCCTTGTTGATAAAGAAAAGAAAATTTTCCGGATAGGCGATTTCAATTATGTGATTTCCTCTGATTATATTGATTTGCAAACATTTTTAACAAATCCAATATACTGGTTAGGTAATAAAGAGCTGCTTGATTTTACAAATGATATGATATTTCAATGGTACAGACAATCAAAAAAAGATCCAAGAATATCTTTTCATTCCATTAATCTTGTCCGCGAAACAGATCACGATTTAATTAAAAAGCTTAATTTCCTTATCGTTTCAAATGAAAAATCGCTTTCAGGTTTACATACGGCAGTATTAATAATGCACCATTGCGATGAAGCCAGCGCCATAATTGCAGCCCGTTATCTCGAATTGATTTTACGCGATAATACTCTTCAGGTTTATAAATATGTTATAGATATTATTCAAACTCCTAATCTTACTGAATGTTTTATGGTGCGCAGGGAAATGCTTAAAGTTGCTTTAAAAGCTGTAAGTGAAATTGGTTTGGTAAAACTGCTTAAAATTTATCTCAGCTACGACCATAAGATTTTGGATGAAATTATAATTGAGCAGATTGTAAACCTTAAAAATAATCAGGATACTTTCGAAGCCATAAAAATTGTTGTTGAAACCGAAATAAGAAATGCAGGAAACGTTGTTGTAAACGAAGGCAGTTTAATCTATAATCTGTTTCAATTGGTAGAGTGGTTCGGAATATTTCATCCGGCTAAATATGAGGCTGTCAGGATTTTTCTTGTTCAGTATCAGGTTGAACACGATTTAAAGAACATTTCTAAGATTGCTACAATAACCCGCACCAATATCCGCGAAGGATTCAGGAAGTGGCTGGGTGCAAACCAGACAATTGCAGTGGATATTGAAACAGGCGAAGAGTATACTTGGGATGACGTGATGATATTTGAGGAAGGAATTGACAGCGAAGATAAAGAAAGAATTAGAAACGCGCTTACTTTTACTGCAGTTTTGCGCGAAGCTATATTTTTATTTTCGAAAGGGACATTATTAAGGCTTAACAACATTTTGCCAGGCGGTGTTTATATAAGTTTGTATAATGGCAACAGCTATAAAACTGTATACAGAATTTCTGTTCAAACCAGACTTCAAGGTTCATTCGATTTAATTTTGAACTTGAATCAAAATTACAATAAAAAAATTATCCGCGATAAAATTAACTGGCTTATTTTAGCAGGCTCCCGTAATTACGTTCAGGAAATGATTGAAGACTTTGGCGGTTACTGGGAAGACTATGATTTGTGGAGTCAGAAATTTATACCGGGTATGACAGTAGAGAAATTTTTCAGGAGCGAATTCCGCAAAAACGAAGATACAGCGAATCAACGAATGTATAATTTATGGCCTTTCTTTATTTGGAATGCTTCTGCAGCTTATATGAATTTTTGGAAACTAACAGGGAAAAATCTTAAAATATCGGATGCAACTCCGGAAAATATTATTATCCCTCTGCACGATTATCAAACAGGAACCAGATTTGTATCTTTTGCAGAAATGACAAAAGTTGAGTCGCTAAAGGATTTGTTCCTGAATTTATATTTTAAATTTATTGAACCATGTGAAAAGAAATATTCACACATCAGAATTAAGGGCATTTGGAATTTTATTTTTTCGGGTGTGATAAATACATTTGGAGAAAAAGCGGGACTTGAAATTCTCTATCAATTTAATGATGAACTTGAAAAAACTGATAATGAAGATTTTTACAGAGAAATAAAAGATGCAAATAATAATTTTATTGAATATGTAAAAACAAAAGGATTTATTCCCAAGCAATCGTATTTTGCAATAAAAAGATTTCACAGGTGGTTTTTGCTTAATCAGAATGCATCGCTGAATGCACAAGCACAAATGCTTGCGGAATTATTCGAAACATATAATTTGTACGAATTAGAGAAAGCTTTTCCTGAAACCAGAACAAAGTTTTTTGTGGAAACAGTTTTCGAAAAATCCAATGAAAAACTGAAGCTGATGCTTTATGAGCTTGTGCAAAAACAGAAAAACGGCATTGTTACCAACGAAGAGTTTTTATCTGAAATATCTTTAATACAAAGTGAATGCGAAATATCGGAAAGAGAGTTATTCTTCTTAATACGAATGAGTTATCCGCACATTAAGCCTACCGATACAGCTGTTCTTATCAAGCCGAAAACAGAGGGATTTCAATCTGCCAATCTTGTTGTTAATTTTGAAGATACAGATGGCGTGGAATATCGCATACGCAAGCCGATAAGTCCGCGCGAAATATCTAAGCTTCATCAGCTTTTTACTGAATCGAATCTTATTATTCAATTCCGTCCGGAGCATCAGTTTCTTGTTGCAATTTCGGAAAGAGGTTATATTATTGGCGGACTTTATTATTTTATTGTCAATTCCCATATAGTTCATATTGAAAAAATTGTTGTAGCAAATAAATACCGGAAGAAAGGAATAAGCGAAAAACTTATGAGTGAATTTTTCAACCGGATGAAAGATGAGCATTTCGATACAATAACTACTGGATTTTTTAGACCTGAATATTTTTACAGATTCGGCTTCAAAATCGAAAAAAAATACTCAGGATTAGTAAAAAACCTTAATAATTAAGTTTATTGCCAGAAATTAAATTAGAAAAAAAAGTTTAAAATCCTTAATTATTTCTATAAGCTTTAAGAGATTTTTTGTATTTTTTTAAGCGGAATTATTTTAAATAATAAAATTTTGAAGGTAAAATGGCATCAAAAAAATTAGTTAAATTCATATTTGTTACAGGGGGCGTTGTCTCTTCGCTTGGAAAGGGAATTACAGCTTCCTCGCTTGGTTTATTATTAAAACTCCGCGGCTATAACGTAACAATAAAAAAGTTCGATCCTTACATAAATGTCGATCCGGGAACTATGAGCCCTTTTCAGCATGGTGAAGTTTATGTTACGGATGACGGCGCAGAAACCGACCTCGATTTAGGACATTATGAAAGGTTTCTGGATGAAAGCATGTCCCGCGAAAATAACACTACAACAGGTCAGGTTTATTACGAAGTTATTTCCAAAGAACGGCGCGGCGATTATCTAGGCGGTACTGTTCAGGTAATTCCTCACATAACCGACGAAATTAAGAAAAGAATGCTGGAATTACGCGATTCGGGTAAATACGATATCATAATTAATGAAATTGGCGGTACTGTAGGTGATATAGAAAGTTTGCCTTTTTTAGAGTCGATAAGACAATTAATTCTTGAACTCGGAAGAAAAAACGTTTTGAGTATCCACGTAACTTTGGTGCCGTACATTCCTTCTGCCGGCGAGATGAAAACAAAACCTACACAGCACAGTGTAAAAAATCTTCAGGAAGTGGGAATTCAGCCGAGGGTTTTAGTATGCCGTTCGGAGAAAAAACTTTCGCGCGATTTGCGGAATAAGATTTCTTTGTTCACAAATGTTGAGGAAGATTCTGTTATTTCGGCATACGATTGTTCAACTATCTATGAAGTACCTTTAATGCTTTACAAGCAAAAAATGGATCTTTCGGTATTAAGGTATTTAAAATTGCCGGATATAAATATTAATCTTGATAAATGGACGCATTTTGTAAATAGAATTAAAAATCCTGAGAGTGAAGTAAATATTGGACTTTGCGGGAAATATACCGATTATAAAGACGCTTATAAAAGTATAAACGAAGCTTTTGTACACAGCGGAGCTGAAAATAATTGCAAAGTAAACATCTGCTTTATTAGTTCGGAAGATATTGAAGCAAACGGAGCAGAAAAATATATGACCGGACTTGATGGACTTCTTGTTCCCGGAGGATTTGGCGAGCGCGGTATTGAAGGTAAAATTGAAGCTATAAAATATGCCCGCGAAAATAATATTCCTTTTTTCGGAATTTGTTTAGGCATGCAATGCGCTGTTATAGAATATGCCCGGAATGTTTGCGGTTTAAGCAAGGCAAACAGTGCGGAGTTTGTAAAAAACAACTATAACGTAATTCATATAATGCCCGAACAGAAAAAAATAAAAAATAAAGGCGGAACAATGCGTCTTGGCGCATATCCCTGCAAATTAAAAAAAGGCACCCGTTCATTTGACGCTTACCAAAAAGAAACTATTTCCGAACGGCACCGCCATAGATATGAAGTTAATAATGAGTTCAGAAAAATTCTTGAAGAAAAAGGACTTATAATAAGCGGATTATCGCCGGATGGAAATCTTGTGGAAATGATTGAATTAGCTGATCATCCTTGGTTTGTAGGCTGCCAGTTTCATCCTGAACTAAAATCGCGAGCAACAAATGCACATCCGTTATTCCGTGAATTTATAAAAGCATCGTTAATTTACTCTAAAAAAAGCAAAATATGAGAATTGTTTTTTTTATTGTTTTTGTGTCCTTTATAAAACTATTAGGACAAAGCTTTGAATATAAGAATACATTAAGTGAAGGAATCGAGTTATCTCTTAATTTTCAGGTTAAAGAAGCTGAAAAGAAATTTACAAAACTGATTTCTATGGATTCCGAACAACCTTTTGCATATTTACAAATGGCAAAAATGCATCTTTGGTTTTATTTAGGTACAAACGATCCGGACGAATTTGCTGCTGTTAAAAAATACTGCGAAACCGGTATCGAAAAAGGCGAAAAATTGCTCAAAAAGAAAAAGAATAATGCAGAAATAAAGGCTGTTATCGGTGAACTAAACTCTCAACTTGCCGTTGGAAACGCATATAATCGCGAAGCTTTTGCGGCATTTTTTAAAACAAAATCAGCAATGAGTTATTTTGAAGAAAGTATTGATGAAAATCCTAAACTTTATAATGCATATCTTTGGTACGGCATTTTTAAATATACAATTTCTTTTGTCCCTGGATTTCTAAAATTTGCAATTTCAATTACAGGATTATCGGGTGATAAAGAGGAAGGTTTGGGTTATATCCGAAAAGCGGCGAAAGCTGATAATCCCGATCCGGAAGCTGAATATCATTACGGAAGAATTTTAACGGAATACTGCGCCGAATATGACACTGCATCCGATATTATGAGCAGACTGGTTAAAAAGTATCCCGAAAACATTTTATTCAAATATCAGCTTGCTATAATTAAAATTAAGCTGCACAAACTTCAGGAATCTGAAATATTGTTGAGAGAAATAATTGAGACAGACAATCCTAAATTCAAACAAACGCTGGCTTACTCCAATTTTTTGCTAGGGGATATTTATTTCAGAAGAAATAGTTATGATAAAGCTTTAAGTTATTACGAATTATTCTTAGAAATGACTCATTCACTTGATTATACAGGGATTGCCAATTTAAGAATGGCATTATGCTACGGATATAAAAAAGACAATTTGCTCTTTCAGAAAAATCTTCAGCTTGCAAAAGAAGGCAACGAAGATATTACTGAGGATGAATATGCAGCAAAAATTGCAGGCTATTTTATCGAAAACGGTTTTACTGAAGATATTAGGGAGATTATTGCAAGCGAAAATAATTTATATGCCGGAGAATACGAAAAAGTAATAAAATCCTTAGACGGCAGAATAAGTAAAATAAATAATCGGGAATTGAAAGGCTATGCTGAATATTTAACTGCAGAAGCCTATCTTAAAAAAAAGAATTACAAACTTGCAGTTATAAATTCAAAAAATGCTTCAGAAAAAGAATATAAAACGTTCAGATGGATAAAATCTGCAGC
Source organism: uncultured Melioribacteraceae bacterium (assembly GCA_964437215.1). Classification (GTDB taxonomy): domain Bacteria; phylum Bacteroidota; class Ignavibacteria; order Ignavibacteriales; family Melioribacteraceae; genus JAAYAN01. Next base: position 37,747 of record CAYTFZ010000008.1, read on the forward strand.
TTTGTTGTGCCTGGCAAATTCCGAAAATTATTCAGGAAGTAAAGAAAAAGCAGTTGAATATCTTGAATCGGCTGAAGAAACCAGTTATTCAAATGACGATACAAAAGCTGGAATAATAAAGCTTAAAAATCACATTCCTAAAAAAAGATAAATTATTTGTTAAATTCTTTTATTTACCGCTTTTACCTGATTGATATTTCTTAAATATTTAGGTAATTTTAACGTTTAAAATTTGAAAGTTATGTTAAAAATAGCTGTGTTTGTTTCAGGCAGGGGATCGAACCTGAAAGCAATAATAAATTCAATTCCTCATCAGCTTGAAAATGTAGAAGTTTCCGCTGTAATCAGCGATAAAAAGGATTGTCCGGCATTAGATTATGCTGAAGGATTGGGGATAAAAACATTATTTGTATCCGAAAAAGATCCTCAAAGCATTAATTATGAAAGTCTGATACAAATATTATGCGGACTTAAAATAGATTTGATTGTTCTTGCGGGATTTCTAAAAAAAATACCCGATGAAATGATTGACAATTATCCGAATAAGATAATAAATATTCATCCTGCTCTTTTGCCGTCGTTTGGAGGAAAAGGAATGTACGGAATGAATGTTCATAAAGCCGTTTTCGAAAAATCTTGTCAAATATCCGGTCCTACAGTTCATTTTGTTGATAAAATTTACGATAACGGAAAAATAATCGCGCAACAATCAGTTGATATTTCGGATGTAATTACTCCCGAAGAAATTGCTGAAAGAGTATTAAAAATAGAACATATTCTTTTGCCGTTTGTAATTAAAAAATTTTCTGAAAATAAAATAAGTATTAAAAATAACCGCGTATATATTGCGGACTAATGAGGTCTAAATTGAAAAAATATGCATTGCTGAGTGTTTCAGATAAAAAAAATATAGAGACTTTTGCAAAGAGAACTGCTAAAGCAGGATACGAGATTCTTGCAACTGGTAAAACCGCTAAAATGATTAAAGATGCCGGAATCCCTTGTATTCTGGTTGAGGATTATGCCTCCTTTCCGGAAGTATTTGACGGACGAGTAAAAACTTTACAGCCCCGCATCTTTGGCGGAATTTTGATGAGACGCGGTGAAGAAAATGATATCCGCGAAGCTAAAGAAAACAATATTTATCCAATCGATATAGTTTGTGTTAACCTTTATCCGTTTCCTGAAGTTGTAAAAAGAAAAGATATAGGGCTTGATACAAAAATTGAAAATATTGATATCGGGGGACCAAGTTTAATAAGGGCTGCCGCCAAAAATTATAAATATGTGAGCATATTAACTAATCCTGAACAATATGAAGATTTTTTAACGGAACTTGAATCCGGCGAAATTAAACTTTCCACGCGCGAAAAACTTGCTTCGGCTGCTTTTTCGCATACTTCATTTTACGATACTCTTATTGCCGACTTTTTTGAAGATGAGTTTAATCTGCCTAAGAAAAATTTCAGATTAAATCTTCCTGTTTCTTCCGAATTAAGATATGGAGAAAATCCACATCAAAGCGCAGCATTGTACGGAAATTTTTATGATTATTACGAAATTCTTCACGGAAAGGAACTATCGTATAACAATATTATCGATTTGAATGCGGCAGCCGAAATTGTACTTGATATGGAAGGAATATCGTGCGCAATAATAAAGCATACAAATCCTTGCGGCGCAGCAGTAGCGCAAAATATTTTTGATGCTTACGAAGCTGCTTTAAGCTGTGATCCTGTTTCGGCTTTTGGAGGAATTGTAGCTTTTAACAGCAAAGTAGATATTAAAACCGCACAAAAATTGAACGAGATATTTTTGGAAATAATTGTTGCTCCCGATTATGATGAAGATGCATTAACCGAGCTGTTAAAAAAGAAAAACAGAAGATTATTGAAAATTAAAAATAAAGATGAAGAAAAATATCTATTTAAATCGGTTCCAGGCGGAATAATTCTTCAGGATAAAGATTTTTCGAAGCTGAAGGAAGAAAACCTGAAAGTTGTTACAAAGAGGAATTTTACTCCTTCGGAATTATCAGATTTACGTTTGGCTTGGGTAATTTGCAAACATACGAAGTCGAATGCCATTATTTATGTAAAAAACAACAGAGCTGTAGGTGTGGGCGCCGGACAAATGTCGCGCGTAGATTCAACAAAAACTGCAGCGCGTAAAGCAAAAGAACAAGGGTTCGATCTTAACGGTGCAGTTGCTGCTTCGGATGCATTCTTTCCTTTTGCCGACGGTGTTGAGGAAATTGCTTCGAATGGAATTACCGCTATAATTCAGCCAGGCGGATCTGTAAGGGACGAAGAAGTTATAGTAGCGGCTGACAAACATAATTTAGCAATGATATTTACCGGAATTAGAAACTTCAAACATTAAGGTGACAGATGGGAATATTTGATTTTTTTTCGAATGATATAGCAATGGATTTGGGTACTGCAAATACCTTAATCCATATAAAAGGTAAAGGTATTGTACTTAACGAGCCTTCTATTGTTGCTTTCGACCGCAATACTAAAAGAATAATAGCTTTGGGTAACCAGGCAAAAGAAATGCAGGGAAGAGAACACAGGGAAATTCGTGTTTCGCGACCGATGCGCGATGGCGTAATTGCCGATTTTGAAATTGCAGAAGGAATGATAAGAGCATTTATAAAAAAAGTAAGTACAGGTTTTCTTTCGGCAAGAAGGATTGTAGTTGCTGTTCCCAGCGGAGTTACCGAGGTAGAAAAACGAGCTGTTCGCGACAGTGCCGAGCATGCCGGCGCAAAAGAAGTTCATCTTATTGCCGAACCAATGGCTGCTGCTATAGGTGTTGGAATTGATGTTGACGCTCCTGTTGGAAATATGATTATAGATATCGGCGGCGGTACAACTGAAATTGCTGTAATTGCTTTATCCGGAATTGTAAACGAAGAATCAATCCGCATTGCCGGCGATGAAATGAATAATGCTATAATGCAGTTCTTTAAGAAAAACTATAATCTTCTTATCGGCGAAAGAACAGCCGAATCGATAAAATGCGAAGTCGGTTCAGCAGTACCTCTTAAAGAGGAAATTACTATTCAAGTTAAAGGACGCGACCTTGTAGGCGGAATTCCTAAAACAAGCGAAGTAAGTTCTGTTGAAATAAGAGAAGCTTTGAATGAAAATATCAGTCAGATAGTTGAAGCAGTTAAACAGACCCTCGAAAGAACACCTCCGGAGCTTTCGGCAGATATTCTTGACAGAGGTGTTATGCTTTCAGGCGGCGGAGCTTTATTAAAAGGTTTGGATGAACGTATCCGGATGGAAACAAATCTTCCTGTTCACGTTGCAGACGATCCCTTAACTGCTGTAGTACGCGGAGCAGGCAAAGCCATCGATCAGATAAACAAATATTCAAAAGTATTTATCCGAAACAGACAATACTGATGTTTAATTATATACGCAATTTTTTTTTTAATACAAAAGAGTATATACTTACAATAATATTGCTTTTGGTAAGTCTTGTTGTAATCTCGCAAAACGACAAAAGTGAAATTAAAAGATTTAAAACTATTTCGTTTGCAGCTGTTGCCTTCCTAAAAAGTTCATTAAATTCTGCCTCCAATTTGCTGAAAGATGATGAGGAATTGCAAAACCAGAAAAAAATCAATGCTCAATTGATGCTTGAAGTAAATAATCTTAGAAATTACAAAAAAGAAAACGAGGAATTGAAATCTCTATTGAATTTCAAAAAAAGCACTCCGCAAAGTCTTATTCCGGCAGAAATTGTTTCTAAAAAAATAACAATGCCCAGATGGAATTTTATTATAAATTCCGGAAAGAACGACGGGGTTAAAGAAGGGATGCCTGTTTTAACAGAAACTGGTCTGGTTGGGATAGTTTACAGTTGTTCAGGAAGTTTTTCAGTCGTACGTACTTTGCGGAATGTGGATTTGAATATTGCAGTTACAAATCAACGTTCTTTGGTGAGCGGGGTTTTAAATTGGAATGGTAAAAATCTTATTATTAAAAATATGCCCTCAACATACGATATGGAATTGGGAGATAGAATAGTTACCTCCGATTTCAGTACGTTAATACCTCCTTCAATACCTATCGGGTTAATTGTAAAAAAGGAAACAGACCAGACTGGTTTGGTAAGTAACGTTATTGTTTCTACTTTTGCAGATCTTTCCAGGGTACAGAATGTTTTTGTTTATCCTTTTATTCGCAGTAAAGAGATTGACAGTCTTGAATTCAATCTTATGATAAAAAGGGATGATAAATGAAAAATTATCTTTTTCTTTTAGTTATATTTATTCCGGTTTTAATACTTCAAATTTTAACTGACAGATTTTTGACTTTTAATTATATCGGTCCGGATTTAATTTTGATTATGGTTGTGTATATAACATTAAGCAGCGGTTTGATAAAAGGGAGCCTTTTGGCGTTTATTTTTGGATTTATTTATGATATTGTTTCCGGCGGAATTTTGGGAATATCAATGTTTTCGCTTACTCTGGCATCTTTTATTTCGGGTTTCTTTTATAATCAGAACAAAAAAAGCCTTTTTTTTAGTTCTTACAAATTTCTTTTAATTGTATTTTTAAGCGCATTGATATCATCCTTTTTTAAATCGTTGCTCGAAAGCAATAAACTTCCGTTAAATATGATTAGTTTAATAATTGAATACGGACTAATTCCCGCTGTTTACACATCAGCTTTAAGCGTACCGATAATAATTATTACACCTAAAAATCGGTTGGAAATATAATGGATGCTTTTGGGTCTTTAGTTAGAAAAAGAATACTTACAACACTAATAATTGGCTTTTTCTCTCTCTTGGTTATTCAGCTTTTTACAATGCAAATTCTGCAAACGGAACAATACGATCTGAAATCGAGAGACAACAGTATAAAAGGATACGAAACAGACGCTCCGAGAGGCACATATTTCGATCGTAATTTAAATGTACTTGTCAGCAATAAACCTGCATTCACTCTGCAAATTACACCCGCATATTACGATACTTCTTTTAATCCGATGATTGAAAAAATATTGAATGAACAACCCGGATATGTAAGTAGAATTTTATATTTAAATAGATACTATTCAAAATACTCGCCTCGAAATATCAAAAGGGATATCGATTTTCAGACTATTGCTTGGATAGAGGAACATGAAGAAGAACTGAAAGGAGTATCCTATAAAATACAATTGCAGCGTGATTACAGCTACGGCATTAACGGCTCGCACATTTTTGGTTATATTAAAGAAATTCCGCCGGATAAGCTTAATGAAGAAAAAGGAAGATATGTTCCGGGCGATTTAATAGGATTCAGCGGAATTGAAAAATATTACGAGAAATATTTACGAGGCGAAAAAGGTGTAAAGTATTATGTTGTTGATGCCCGCCAGAAAATGGTTGGCAGATATGATGACGGGAAAAGCGATAAATTACCAATAAAAGGATACGATCTTATTTTATCTGTTGATGCCGAAACCCAGAAAATTGCAGAAAAGTTGATGGAAGGAAAAAGAGGGGCAGTTGTTGCGTTAGATCCCAAAACCGGTGAAGTGATTGCTATGGTAAGTGCACCGGAATATAATCTTGCTGATTTTGCTACAGTTACAACACGAGATGTATTTAATAAACTTACAACAGATCCTTACAAACCGCTGTTTAACAGAGCTACGGCGTCAATATATTCTCCTGGCTCAACTAGTAAAATGGTTGGAGCTATTGCAGCTCTTGAAGAAGGAGTTATTGATGAAAATACGACGCTTTTTTGCGGCGGCGGATTAAATTACGGCGGAAGATTTTTTAAATGTCTGCATGTTGACGGAAGCATTAAAGTAGAAAGAGCAATTGAACACAGTTGCAACACGTTTTTTTACAGACTTGCGTTAAGTCTGGGAGTTGATAGATGGTCGAAATATGCGCATAAACTCGGATTCGGGCAAAAGTTAGGGCTTGATATCGGAGAAGAAATGAGCGGAATTTGCCCCGATAGAAAATATTACGACAGAGCTTTTGGCAAAGGGAAATGGTCTGAAGGTTTGGTAATAAATCTAGGAATAGGACAGGGAGAGCTTGGAGTAACACCGCTGCAATTGGCACATTACGTTTCGCTTATTGCAAATAACGGTTCTACCGGAACGCCTCATCTGGTTAAGGGTTATATCGATAAAAAAGGGGCTTTTCATGCTTTCGATTATAAAAGTGTAAATTTGGGAATAAGCGAACAAACTTTTGAAATTGTAAAAAAGGCAATGTATCTGGTAGTTAACGGAAATGGTACTGCTGGACACATAAGGATGAAAAATCTTTCCATTGCAGGTAAAACCGGTACGGCACAAAATCCATTTGGTAAAGAACACGCTTTGTTTGTAGGATTTGCTCCCTATGAGGATCCTAAAATTGCTGTTGCAGTAATTGTTGAAAATGCTGGTTACGGCGGAACTCATGCTGCACCAGTTGCAAAAGAAGTAATGAAGACATATTTAAAAGTTACTGACGATGCCATTTCGGGACCGACCACTACAATTGCTCAGGCTACAGAGGATTGATGTGAGAATAGATTATAACGTAAAGGATAAGTTTGACTTCTGGATTATAGGTTCGATAATTACGCTAATTACTTTTGGACTATTGGCAATTTACAGCTCTACTTTAAATCACCCGACTGCATATGGTAATTTTGAAAGACAGCTTTATTGGGCAGTCGGCTCTTTTGTAATTCTTTTTATAATAATTTTCCTTCCAAAGCAAATACTTCGCCTTTCAGTATTGCCGTCATATCTTATTTCCATTGCAATGCTTTTGGCTGTTTTATTTGCCGGAAAAACAGTATACGGAGCAAAAAGCTGGCTGAGCTTCGGTCCTTTTGGTTTTCAACCTAGCGAATTTGCAAAAATCGGATTGATTTTAAGTATTGCTTACTGGTTTGGAAACAGACAAAGAGATATTAACTCAATAAAAGATATAGGTCTTGCTCTAATTATTGGATGTATTCCAATAATTTTGATACTTCTTGAACCCGATATGGGAACTGCTATTGTTTTTATTGTTGTTACATTGACAATGATTTTTTGGGCGGGAATAAGTCTTTTTAGCGTGTTTGTTGTTTTAAGTCCCGGATTTGTTGCGTTTTCATCATTATTTGGAACAGTATATTTTCTACTATCGCTTGTTATTGTTGCCGGTATGCTATTCTTTTTTAAGCGCGATCTTTTTTTAAGTATAACAATATTTGTAATAAATATTTCTGCCGGATTTTTATTTGATTTTTTATTTAAAATTCTTAAACCGCATCAACAAAAACGAATAGAATCGTTTCTTGATCCGGCTGCCGATCCGCTTGGATCGGGCTATAATGCAATGCAGGCAAAAGTAGCAATTGGCAGCGGAGGTTTTTTCGGAAAAGGATTTCTTCACGGCAATCAAACACAGTTAAGATTTATACCTGAACAATGGACGGATTTTATATATTGTGTAATCGGTGAGGAATTTGGATTTTTAGGCGGAATTGCCGTACTGATCTTATTTCTTGTTATATTTATACGGTTGCTTCACATTTTATCGCAGGTAAAAGATGCATTTTACAGCTTAATTATTGTTGGAATACTTACTCTTTTATTCACACATTTTGCAATAAATATAGGTATGAATGTAGGATTAATTCCTGTTATAGGACTTCCTCTCCCTTTTTTAAGTTACGGGGGAAGTTCACTTTTACAAAATATGATTTTTATAGGAATAGTTTTAAATATATATAAAAACAGAAAACAAAATGTTTAACAAAAATAAAAAATTATGAAAGCATACAAAAAGTTACAGAATCTAATTGATAAAGGATATCATATTTGTGTTGGGCTTGATACAGATTTAAACAAATTGCCCGAAAATATAAAAAAAATGAAAAACCCTGTGTTGGAATTTAATAAAATAATAATTGAAAATACTTGCGATATAGCTGCTTCCTATAAGCTGAATCTGGCATTTTACGAGGCAGAAGGAATTTCAGGACTGGAATGTTTACAGGAAACACTTAAACTCATCCCTGATGAAGTTTTAACTATCGGAGATGCTAAAAGAGGCGATATCGGGAACACATCTCAAATGTATGCAAAATCGCTTTTCGACCATTTTTGTTTTGATGCTTCAACTTTGAATCCTTATATGGGTTACGATTCTGTTGAGCCATTTTTAGAATATGATAATAAGTTGAATTTTATTTTAGCTCTTACATCTAATAAAAGCAATTCCGATTTTGAAAAATTGAAATTAATTGACGGTCGTTTTGTCTTCCAGGAAGTGATAGAAAAGGTAAAATGTTGGAATAAGCAAAATAATTGCGGTTTGGTATTTGGGGCTACAAACAGCGCTGAACTTGAAGATAATGTAAATTCTTTCGTCAATCTGCCTGTCCTTTTGCCCGGTGTGGGTGCTCAGGGCGGCAGTTTGGAAGATGTTGTTAAAATATTTAATAAATCTGGAAATAATTCTTTTATAATAAACGTAAGCCGCGGAATAATTTATGCCGACAACACAGAAGAATTCGGTAAAATCGCGCGAAAAAAACTTATTGAGCTGAATAACGAAATTGAACAGTTAAAAAAATAAATTTATATTTTGATTTTTTAATAGATAAAGTTTTATTTTAGTATTTGCTGGTTTGATTCTAAATTATCATTTAAGGTAAAACAGGAGACCTTTGATGAGTAGTTCTGCCCGGAATACCGAAAACAAACTCTACGAAGTATGGGAGCTTCAGCAGTTTGAGCACGAGCTTTTTACTGTATCCGGGGAAAAGGTAATTGTTTATGATAAAGGCGAACGATTTAATGATTTAGCCGGTCCCGATTATAAAAATGCAAGAATTAAAATAGGCAATTTTAACCTTGCCGGGGATATTGAAATTGATAAGGAATTCAGCAATTGGAAGACTCATGGGCATAATATCAATTCGAAATATAACGGTGTTATTCTTCATATCTGCCTTTATAACAAATTAAATCAATCTTATGTTTACAGCAAGGAAGGCAGAAAAATACCGACTTTATGTTTGTCCTCGTATCTTAAAGACGAAAAAATAAAGCAGCTTACCGAAGAAACTTCCGAAAGAGATAACGGGAACCTTATATTTAAATGTTCCGACTACGGCATTAATATTCCTGTAAAAACCAAAGAGAATATCCTTAAAGAAAATGGAATATCGCGATATAATAAAAAATGCAAACGGCTTTTCGAACGGCTGAAAGAATTGACTTTCATAAAAGAATTAAAAATAAACGAACCGAAAATAAGTTACGATTTAAACGAAAACTTCAATAAGAAAAATTTTACTGCCGATGATTTTAAAGACAGTATAATCTGGCAGCAGCTAATATACGAAATGCTTTTTGAAGCTTTGGGCTACTCGCAAAATAAAAATCCGATGATGAAATTAGCCCAGTTCGTAAATCTCGAGTTTATGAAAAAATTCTGCCACGAAAATGATTTTTTAAACATAATTGAATCTACTCTTTTCAATGTTGCAGGTATTATTCCTAAAAAGTTGACTAACAATGAAGAAATCGACAACTACATTAATGAAATTAACAGTTACTGGGAAAATATAAAACGAATTTACGACGGCGAGCAAATCAACGAAATTGAATGGTATTTTTTTAAGTTGCGTCCGCAGAATTTCCCTACAATAAGAATTGCAGGAGGCGCACGACTGGCAAAAATGATACTGGATGAAAACGACCTTGTATCAAAAATGATAAAAGTGTTTTCTGAAGTGAATAATCCTAAAGTGCTTATAAATATTTTACGTTCGATGTTTGTAGTTAAGTCCGAAGGATTTTGGAAGAATCATTACGCATTTAATCAACCAGCTAACACAGAAATAAATTTCTTTGTTGGAATTTCGCGTGCCGATGAAATTTTGGCAAATGTAGTCTTTCCTTTCTTATCAGTTTATTTCGATGTTTTCGGCAAGAAAGATCTTTCGCGGAAAGTATTGCAGATATATGGGATGTTCGAACAAAAAACTGAAAACAAAATTGTTCACGATGTATCGCAAACTTTAGGATTGGAATTTCTGGCAAAGAAAACTTTATATTCTCAGGGAATGATTGAACTGTTCCGAAGTTACTGTTCAAAAAACAAATGTCTTGAATGCGAGATAGGTAAAATTGTTTTTTGATGAGGTTCAATCAAGCAGAAGTATCGGGAAATCTTTTCTTAAAAACGTAAAACAAAATAAAAATTAATACTGCAAATGCAGCATCATACAGCATCACAGTCCGCACGCTGATTGTATCGTAAACATTCCCGATAATTATATTTCCTAAAGTAACACCAATACCGTAATGTGCTGCCCATATTAAGGACTGACCTGTTGCAAGCAGATTATCGGGAATGATTTTGTGAACATATTCAACTGAAGCTACAAAAAACAAGGTAAAAGTCAATCCGTGTAATAGTCCTAAAAATACTGCTGCCAACGGATCCTGAATAATCCAATAGAGAAATAATCTTAAACTTGTAATTAAGATTGAAAGCATTACCGAATTAACAGCGCCGAATTTTTTAACAATTCTGCTGCCGAAAAAGAACAAGGGAATTTCGCATAGTGCCATTAAGGAAAAGGCAGCACCAACTATATCGAAATTTCCGCCGGATTCTTTGAAATAAAGATTTATAAATAAATAAACCGGGGAAAGGCAAATACCAGAAAAAGTTAGAAGAATGTAAAATAGCATTAGCCGCTTGTTTTTAAAAACAAAACTGAAATGATTTAATGATATACGCGATTTAACTGCGTTACCGGAATCATTTTTGTAAAACATAAGCAATACAAACATTAAAAATGTGAAAAAGGCTGCTGCTGTAAAGATTATTTCTATATCTGCAAATGTTAATATCCAGCCCATAAAATAAGAGGATATTGCCCAGCCAAGTGAACCCCAGAGACGCAATTGTCCGTAGGAAACTTTTATTTCTTTTTTTACAAAAACAATTATCAGACTGTCAATTAGCGAAGCTAAAGGCTGTATGAATGCAGAAAGAACAACGGTATAAATTAGTATTGCAGCAAAACCTGCAATATATGGCATAAAAAATAAAAGTGCCGAAGATCCAATTATAGAAATAGAAGCTGCTTTTTTAATTCCAAAATGGTCGCCGGCAATACCCCAAAACGGTGATGAGAAAAAAATAGCTGCCTGAAGTATCCCTCCGAGAATTCCAATCTGGCTTCCCGAATATCCTGCCGATTCGAAATAAAGATTAAAGAATGCCTGCCATGTTGCGAGACTGAAAAATAGTAAAAAACTTAATGCCGAAAGGATAAAGAGTTTGTATCTGAAAGATTGCATTAAGCCATAAATGGAAAAAAATGAGAAGATATATTAATTATTAGTCCCTTGAATTTTATTGATTTGGTCGCGCAGTTTTGCGGCTTTCTCGTAATCTTCCTTTTCAATTGCTTCGCGAAGCATTGCCTGAAGCTGGGCAATTTTTGTTTCTTCTTCGGAAGCCATAGGAGTGGAATATCCCTCCGTGGATTTATCATCTTCATCAAAATCTTCATCTTCATCGTCCAAATCAAAATTTTCTTCAAATTTTTCTTCAGGTTCTTTTCCGGAGGGAATAAAAGATGCTGCACGCATTACATCTTCTGTAACATATATGCTTGCATTTGTCCTTACGGCTAAGGCAATTGCATCGCTGGGACGGCTGTCTATTGTATTGGTAATTGAAGATATTTCAATAATAAGTTTGGCAAAAAAAGTGTTATCGCGAAGTTCATCAATAATCACTTCTGTAAGGGTGGCGCCAACATTATCTAAAATATGCTTGATAAGATCGTGAGTTAAAGGGCGTGGAGGTTTTATTCCTTCAATTTCCAAAGCAATGGCCTGCGCTTCAAACGAACCGATTATTATAGGCAGTCTTCTTTGTCCGAAAGATTCTTTAAGAAGCAGCGCATAGGCTCCGCCGGCTGACGGGCTTGATGATAATCCTAATATTTCAACTTGTACTTTGCTCAAAATTTATCTCTTATTTAATTTCCGATTTTATTATCGTCTAATTACAATTAAAATATAACTATCCAATATTCAAATTTCAAAGTATAAATCTAAAAATAAATTTTATATTTTTTTATATTAAAGCTAGTTAAATAGAATTTATTGTAAAATGTCGCAAACAAACCCTTTCGAAAAGAACGAACCGGTAATTGAAGAAGACGCAGCAATTGCTCTTCCCTTCAGTGTTACTTTATTTAATGACGATTATCATACTTTTGATGAGGTTATTGACCAGCTGATAAAAGCGATCAAATGTCCATTTACCCAGGCAAGGTCATATGCTTTTGAAGTTCACGTAAAAGGGAAGGCCGTTGTTTATAAAGGCGATTTACAAAACTGTTTAAAGGTCTCATCAATTCTCGAGGAAATAGGACTGCATACACAGGTAACAGCAGAATAATTTTAAAATAATTAGGGAAAAATATGCAAATAGGATTAGTTGGATTACAGTATTCAGGAAAAACAACACTTTTTAATACTCTGGCAAAAATTCAGGAAGACTTGGCTTCGGCGGCAAAAGAAGAAGCAAAATTGGAAGTTGTAAAAGTTCCGGATGAACGGCTTGATAAACTTACGGTAATGTTCAACCCGAAAAAGAAAGTAAACGCTACAATAGAAGTTTATGATACACCGGGTTTAAGAATGTCCGATGACGGAAAAGTTAAAATTACAAGCCAGTTTCTAAATTATGTAAAAAATAATGATGCATTATTCTATGTTGTCCGCCAGTTCGAAAGCGATTCGGTTGCGCATCCTTTGAATAATATTGATCCTGTGCGCGATATTCTTTTCCTCGAAACAGAATTTCTTTTAACAGATCTTTCGTTTTTAGAAAACAGGATTGAAAAGTTAGAAAAAGATATTAAAAAAAGCGGTGACGAAAAATTAAAAAAAGAGATGCCTATAATTCAAAAATGTTACGGACATTGCGAAAAAGAACTTCCGCTGCGGACTCTCAATCTTGATGAAAATGAAATTAAAGCTCTTTCCGGTTATCAGCTTCTTACACTAAAACCGCTTTCCGTTGCTGTAAATATGGACGAAAGTTCCATAGCAGATATGGATTCTGTAATCAGCAAAATTGATAAAGAAATAAAAGACAAGGGAGCTACCGTAATTCCGTTTTTTGCAAAAATAGAGTACGAAATGTCGTCGCTGGAAGAAGATGATGCCCGCGTTTTTATGGAAGATTACGGAATAAAGGAATCGGCTCTTTCAAAAATACTTAAAACATCGTACTCGCTTTTAGGACTGCAATCATTTTTTACAGTAGGTGAAGATGAGTGCCGCGCTTGGACAATCAGAAAAAATTATACTGCTCAAGATTCTGCCGGAGTAATTCATACAGATTTTTACAACAAGTTTATCCGCGCCGAAGTTGTACATTATGATGATTATGTAAAATACGGTTCGTTTCCGGCTTGCAAAGATGCGGGTGTTTGGAGACTTGAGGGAAAAGATTATGTTGTAAAAGACGGCGATATCCTGAATATCCGTCACAATTAAAAAGGAGTAAAAATGTTGTACGAAGCAATTAACGGATTATCACCCAAGCTGGTTTGGGAAAGATTTTATGAACTTACACAAATTCCGCGTCCTTCAAAGAAAGAAGAAAAAGTACGCGAATATGTAAAGGATTTTGCAAAAAAAAATAAACTCGAATTTAATGAGGATTCTGCCGGAAATATTGTAATAAAACTTCCCGCAACTATAGGTTTCGAAAATGCACCTTGTGTGGTTCTGCAGGGACACGTAGATATGGTTTGTGAAAAAAACAAAGGCACAAATCATAATTTTGAAACTGATCCTCTTATAATACGCCGTGAAGGTGATTGGATTAAAGCAACAGGAACAACACTTGGCGCGGATAACGGTATTGGTGTCGCAGCCTCTTTTGCTGTTGTTAACGACGAAACGGCTGTACACGGACCAATTGAAATTTTATGTACTGTTGATGAAGAAACTGGAATGACAGGTGTTAATAATTTACAACCTGGATTTATTACAGGCAAATATCTGCTTAATATGGATTCGGAAGAAGACGGCACTTTTTACGTGGGATGCTCCGGCGGGCAGGATACAACCGGATTGCTCCCTCTTAAATTTAAGGATGCAAATCCCTCTCACGAATGTTTTGAAGTGATGATAACCGGATTGCTCGGAGGTCATTCGGGACTTGATATTCACCGCGGCAGAGCAAACGCTATAAAAATGCTTGCCAGACTTCTAAAAGAATTTGAGGGAATTAATTTTGAAATTGCCGAAATAAAAGGCGGTTCTTTACGCAATGCCATTCCACGCGAAGCAGAAGTTTTGATTATGACCGATAAAAAAAATGAGAACGAATTAAAAATCCGTATTCAATCGTTTATTCAAAAAGCTTTGCTTGAATACAAGAAAACAGACCCGGAATTAAATGTAAAATTTGAAATAGTCCCAAACAAACCCCAGAAAGTTGTTGATGAAGAAACCTCAAATAAAATAATCGATCTTATTTTTGCTCTTCCGCATGGAGTTGCAGCTATGAACCCGGATTTGGAAGGTCTTGTGGAAACTTCATCAAATCTTGCAGTTTTGGCAATGGAAGCAGATAAATTAAGAATTTCCACAAGCCAAAGAAGTTCAATAGAAAGTTCTAAAAAGAATATTGCGCAAAGCGTTAAATCGTGTTTTAATTTAGCCGGTGCAAATATTACAGAGGGAGACGGATATCCCGGCTGGCAGCCTGATATGGACGCGGAGCTTCTTAAAATATCAATCGGTGTTTATAAAAAGCTTTTTGGAAACGAACCCGAAATTAAGGCTATTCATGCCGGACTTGAAACAGGCATTTTAGGATCAAAATATCCCGGGTTGCAAATGATTTCCTTTGGTCCGACAATTATGGGCGCACATTCGCCTGATGAAAGAATAAATATTAAAGACGTAGAAAAATTCTACAAATTATTAAAAGGAATAGTTGCTGAAATAGCCGGTAAAAAATAATTAGCGGAGACGCAGATGAAAAAGTATAAAGATTTATATGATGTTCCTAAAATTGCTAATATTCAGGAAATGATATTAAGATCAGCCGATGTCTACAACAAAAAACCGGCGCTGGAAGATCTGCGTCCCACGCCGATTTCTTATTTATCGTATGCCGATTTGCTTGATAATATTTTACGTTTCGGCAATGCTCTTAAAAAAATGGGGATTAATGAACGGACTCATATTTCTATTATCGGCGAAAACAGAGTTCAATGGGCAGTTGCTTATTTAACTTGTATGTGTTTTAATTATGTTGTTGTTCCTATCGATAAAAATCTTACTTCCGGTGAAATAATAAATAT
>CAYTFZ010000008.1:53228-54900 GCA_964437215.1 uncultured Melioribacteraceae bacterium
CTTGCCGCAAATTTAATGGATATGGTAAGCATGCTTTTTATGTATCCTGAAGATAAATTTCTGTCGGTACTGCCGATACATCATACTTACGAATGTACCTGCGGATTATTATGTCCGCTTTATTCTGGTTCATCAGTCCATTTTGCACGTTCACTTAAAACCATTGTAGATGATCTTTTAAAAGTAAAAGCAACAATGCTGCTTGGCGTTCCTTTGCTGTACGATAAAATGTTTAAACGTATAAGCGCTGCAATAAAAGAAGATAAAGTAAAAAGAATAATTGTCCCGGCGCTTAAAACAATAACCAGCTTGCTTAAAAAAACAGGAATCGATCTCAGAAAAAAAGTCTTTGCCGAGATGCATAAAAAATTCGGAGGTTCGGTAAGAATATTCATTGCAGGCGGTGCCGCTCCTGATCCGACAGTTGCCAAAGGTTTAAGAGAATTTGGTTTTACATTTCTGCAAGGATACGGATTAACAGAAACCTCGCCAATTCTCGCATTAAACCGGTTGAATAATTTTAAGGATAATGCTGCGGGTTTGCCTTTGCCGAATGTAGAGTTGCTTATAAAAAATCCTGATGAAGACGGAACTGGTGAAATACTTACAAAAGCGCCAAACGTAATGCTTGGTTATTATAAAAATCCGGAACTTACCGCCGAAGCATTCGAAAACGGATGGTTTAGAACAGGCGATCTCGGATTTATTGACAAAGATGGTTTTTTGCATATAAAAGGACGGGCAAAAAATGTTATTATTTCGAAAAGCGGGAAAAATGTTTTTCCCGAAGAGATAGAAGACTTGCTTAATAAAAGTGAATTTATCCTTGAATCTGTTGTTTATGGAGCAAAAGATCAGAAACAGGATGAAATTGTTGCTGCTCAGGTTGTGCCCGATACAGAAGCATTTATCCTCTATTGCGAAGCTTCGGGCATTAAAATTACGGATGAGATTATTGAAAAAGTAATTTCGGATGAAATTGAAAAGGTCAATAATAATTTGGCTTCATATAAACGTATCTTAAAATATTCCATACGAAAAAATGAATTTGAAAAAACTACTACGCAAAAAATAAAGCGCCACATTGCGGCAGCGGACAGAAAAATTTAGGAGAAAAATTGAACGACAATTTAGAAATGGACGTGATAGATAGTTCTGTAAAAGATTTTCCGGTAAGAATTCATTTTGAATACAATATTGAAAAGGATGAAATATCTCTCGAAATATTCGATTTGATGAAAGGTAATTTAGCGCAGTCTGTTAAGCTTCCGGCGAAGTCAATATTAAGATTTACGGATTCTGTTAATGCTTTAAGGCAGATGAATTAATTGCGGACAAAAATTAATAATGGCAATAAAAATACTTGCATATAGTTCTTTTCTCTTCTATATTTGAAATCTAATTTTAATGCTTTTTGAAAAAGTAACGCGGGAATAGCTCAGTTGGTAGAGCGCAACCTTGCCAAGGTTGATGTCGCGGGTTCGAGTCCCGTTTCCCGCTCAATAAAGCGGATCCACAGTTTGTGGATTTTATTGTTTATAGCAGTATTTAAGTATTTTATGGCGGTGTGGCCAAGTGGTCTAAGGCGAAGGTCTGCAAAACCTTTATTCGTCGGTTCGAATCCGACCGCCGCCTCGAAAGAATTAGAAATAAATTAAAATAAATAAAAGCA